>NZ_CDRUHA020000059.1:0-250777 GCF_977063405.2 Legionella stuttgartensis | reverse complement strand
TCATTAGTCCCTTTATTTTAGATGAGTTTTCTGTCTTGGTCTTTTTGTAAACTTCTTGGGGTATTTTCTGGTGAAACTTTATTGATGGCCTGCGCCATTTACTAGCGGGTTATTAGCACTGTCTACAGCAGTGTCATACAAAACCTGATTTACATCTTCTAATATAATTTTTTCATTCTTTTTGCATTCAAGTGCACAAAAAATCTCATCTTGCCAAGCTCGGAGCATATTACGTTTTGCTTTTTTTGCTTGAGTATCGTTAAAAGCAAAGAATGAATCATAATTCTTAATCTCATCTTGAAAAATTTCGTGAATTGAATTCAAAAACTCTTTCTTCGTAACATTTTTTTTATTAAATAGAGATACTATTTTGATAATAAGAAACTCGATTTCATTAGCAGAAAATGCGGGAGTTTCTTCATCTAATGAGTATTCTAAAAACATACTGTTAAATAACTTTATTTTTTCTGCCGTAAGCATATTAATCTCCAATTGGGTTATCCAATATACACATTGTATAATTTGCATATTAAGTGGCTATGACTCCCCATGTCGCCTTTGCGACAGATATATCGTTTGTATATTCCGGAGAGGATATTAAGAGGGCGGCTAGGAAGCGATTAAACAATATTTTTGTCCGTTGGGGGTTCTTAATTGGGGAGTTTCCAGCTTGAGAAGTTTTGTTTTAGTCAAATTATGCTGTACGAAATTGAATTTTATCCAAAGTAATTTCTGAGTTGTTTGGCTGATGTTTCTATTCTAATTCAGCGTCTATTCAAATATTTATCTCGTGGCCTAAATTAGAGTTTGTATTATTTTGCTTAGTGATTCTCCAATCTAAAGGAAGATTTATATTGATTGATTCGTAAGCATTTTGTCGCAATTTCGTCATTCTCATTAATTATGTGATCAGAATGGTTGTTTAAAATTGATTCAACTGACACTTAATCATTGGGAGATAAATTATGTTTTTTAAAAGTGAAAAAAAATTAACAGCACCATTCAAGGTTATTTTAGCGAAATACGATACGAATCCAGTAAATTGTAATATCGCTTCATCCTATGACGATGAACTTCATACGCCTAATGTATTAACTAAATATTTACATCAAGAAATCAAATTTCTTCAATCTATTTTAGAAGCGAATAAAGGGATGCTTACCAAAGAAAGTCCATGCTATAAAGAGGTTGTAGACTCCCTAAGATTCGCTGAGTATGATTTAGAAAGAGTCAGTAACAATTGTAATGTAATTAAATCAAAACTAAAAAAAGATAAAAAAAATGAAAATTTAAATTCTGAGTTAAAGGCATCTAAAAAAGCTTTAGAGAAGTGCAAGAGTCGTTTTTATAGAATGGAAGCATGTAACAACCTTCTTAATTCCATAAAAGAGGGAGAATTGGATAAAACCATATGTAAGACATTAAAAACAAACATTACATATATAAAAAATATAATTAATGAAATAAATTATTTAACAAAAAAGGCGGATGTAATATATCAAAAATATCGGGAATTCTGGGGTGAAAACAATGAAGACTTTGAAAAAAAATTAGCATCTTCAAAGCATTTTATTGAGAAAAAAGATTTAGAAAAATTTGATAAAATTGTTATAGCACTTGAAACTTTGTTTCATACATTGCCAAAACAATATCAATTTTTGGATGAGTTTTTAGAAAATTGTGAAAAAATTTCCGCCCGAATGCATCCTCACTAATACTATGAATATGAATAAATTATAAATAATTGAAAGCAAATTTAAATCAATTTGAATTTGCTTTTTACCTTTTAAATCAAGAAAAACCAAGCTGTTAAGTGATCTTGATTCCAATGTGAGATTTCAATGAGCTAGCAAAGCCTTGACCTATCCCCCAAAAATAAGACCATGACATTGATGAGATTTCCATTAAAATTGCAAGATTCGAGACCTCAAAATGAAAAAACGTTATACAGAAGAACAAATTATCAAAGCCATTAAACCATGATAAGCCGGGACAAAAGTTGATGATATTTGCCGAGATTACCCTCCTCATGCACTTTTTACAATTGCGAAGCAAATATACAGGTCTTGAAGTAAATGAGGCTAAACGGCTACGAGAGCTTAAGTCTTAGAATATAAACTGAAGAGATTATTAGCTGATAAGCTTCTGGAATTAGATGCGATGAATGATGTACTATAAAAAAGGTGGTAAAGTCAGCTGAAAGAAAGCCTATTGTCAACCCCTTATAGGATACTCTAAGTTCAGTGGTGGCCGTAAGCTGGCAGGGTTGAGCAGAACTATATATCGATATCAACCTAAGTCACGAACAGACAATTCACTCAGAGCACGGCTCAGGGAGTTAGCGGTGGAGTATTCTTCCTACGGTTATTTGCTTCTGCATAGGTTGCTTAAAGCGGAGGGTTTGCTAGTACGAACAAAGAAACGAAAAAAGTTCCCCCGGCCTAAGCAACCAATGGAATTGCCTGCCCCGAATCAACGTTTGTCAGTGGATTTCGTATCTGACCAGCTAAGTAATGGTAGATGATTTCGTGTGCTAAATGTTGTGGATGATTATTCTTGTGGGATGCTTGGGCAGTTGGTTTCTACTTCAATCAGTGGACAGCAAGTTGCACGCTTTCTAGATCAATTTATAAGGAGCGCAGCAAACCAAGTAAGGTCATTTGTGATATTGGCACTGAATTTACGAGCAAGGCAATGTTCTTCTGGAGCAAATAAACCAATGTAGTCATTGGTTTATTCAGCCTGGAAAACCAATGCAGAACGCTTTTGTGGAAAGCCTGAATGGTAAATTCAGGAATGAATGCCTAAACCTACACTGATTTCGAACACTAAGTTAAGCAAAATATGAGATGCTCTATGACTTGAGCATTACAATCATGTTCGGCCTCATAGCTCACTAAATTATATGCCACCCGTTGAATACGCTAGACGGGTAGCATAAGCTAATCAATCTCATCAAAGATGTAGTCTCATTTGGGGGAAAGGTCTGTGTTTAATCGGCATGTTGCTAATTTATATAACGCACTAAAAAGTTATAAGCTTTATCAAAATGCACTCAAATCCATTTATAACCCTGCAGGATGCTTCTAAGGAAATAAAAGAGCCATCCTCATTACAGGGTTTATCTATTTGGAATACAAAAAAAGAGGAAGGGGGGAAGAATCAAGCAAGTGTTCAGCACAATAAGAGTGCTTTAGAACCGAAGTAATATCGGATTACACCTGAAGTAGCGTGTATGACATAAAGAAGCGAAGAAACTTGCAAGAAGGTTAAGCTGGGCTCAACCCACATTTGCAAGTACAAGAAGAGAACAAAGGAACACAATCAAAATGCATCGTAAACGATTTTTAAGATAAATTTTTGATAACTTCCCCAGTATACCTAAGTTTTATGTTCGATATTTCATTTTCTATAGTTAGATTAACTTTATAGATTGCATCATTAATTGCTTCGGTCATCAGCGTACATGTTTTTGTTTTATTATCCAATTCTGTATAGGTGGGATCTAAGGAAAGCTCTATAATTTGATGTTTCCCATCCACCTTCGCTTTGGCAAGTCCATCACCAGAAACTCCTTCAACAACCAATGACTCTAATTCCTCCAATTTTGCGGCAATTTCTGCTTCCATTTGGATTCCTTTAGTTCTAATTATTTTCAGAGTACCTGCACCAAGGCTTTTCAAAATATTTTCATCTACTGTAAACATCTTTGCGGCTTTCATTCTTCTACCTCCTATGCGGCATTTTAATGGGTGTATTTTATAATTTAGGTCCATCTGGAGTTTTGGATGAAGGTGGCTTTACTAGTCCATAGGGTTCTAATATTTGGGGTACTTGAGTCGTCCACTGTTCTAATACCGGGGCATTATTGGTAATACCTACGGCATGATTATCGAATACTCGTTGTGACATTACGGAAACAATTGCTTCCAAGTCTTCTTTTTTCGCTTCTGCATTGATACTTCGTCCATCGATTACCCTGACGAGTTCTCCACTGGCATAGGTCGAGGCTGAATAACAATTAGAGCGAACAAGATTACACGATTGTTCATCGCAAATCGCTTTATTCGTTCTATCTATGATCTCTTTTATTTCTTGTCCCCTCAAAACCACAATTTTTGAATTAGCAACATCCTCTTTATTAATTCTTCTTAATGCGATGGCTGAGTGATAAAAAGGAGATTTTTGGGTGATGTCTGCAAAGCCCTGTTTACGAGCAAAACCAACTTCAAATAGGTCATCATCCTTGATTGTATCTAAGTCATCACTGAGCATTTTTTCTGGTTGAACACGTACCTTTGGCGCTTTTTCTCTTTTTGAGAACATCTCTACCACAAAATCACTGCCTGAAAATAAATCAAAGTGTTTCTCGTTATCTAACTGAGTTCCCAATGACTTAAAAATTATAGAGCTCGAATGTATTTTCTTTTGAAGATGGTGTTTGGGTGTTTTATTAGTATCTCGTACGTAACCTGGACTTTGTCTGCCAAATATGAGCCAATTTTTTTGATCCGCGTCTACGATAGTCTGAGGTTCTTCAGGTGTCATTTGCAGCTCTGCCATTTTATCCTGTAGTTGTTTATATTTGTATGCATCGTATGCAAGAAGGAGGGCGCCAGCCCCTGCTGCACCTATTAATTTGCCAGAATGTCGACTGATTAAGGGTATTTTGGTAAACATTATTTTCTCCTGATATTTAAAATTGAAACTATCAGGTTAAATATTAACCACATAGAATTAAATTGATATTACTCCTTATGTCTTATTTGCGACATGTCCAATTTTTAATTTAATGAGGTTTGTGATTAAAATTTTTTTATGATGCCTCTATTAAACAGTGATACGGTAAATGCGATAGATATTGCACATGTGTGACTCATGTAGGGTATAATTTATGATCAATTTAAAGTATTGTGGGGGAGATATGTTAACTTTAGAGAATAGTGTTCATAAAAATAACAAATGGCGGGAAATCAGGCTTGTTACTGATTAAATTTAAAAGACAGGATTAAACAGGGGCAACTTGGCTGAGTTGTAGATAGCTGGTTTTCAAGCAAGGAAGCACAATGAGGAATCTGCGATTAATAATTCAATAATCATATAGCCACTGTTTTTTCTCCAGGATTTTTGTTGTTTTTCGAAAATGGTGCTGAGTTTATCTTTATTTTGTAATAATCTTTTTATAAATCATCATAAATCATTTTCCTTTTCATTGTTAAAAACAGTCCAGATGTTGGCTTGTTGGTGTTTTTAATAGCATCTTTTGCAATAATGTATTCTCTCTCTAATTGGGAGGACAAGTGGATTCATGTATGAATAATTCCACAAATAATTTTTTGGATTGAGAAGTTGTTTTCTGCTATTGGTTTTACTGTAGTTTACAGCATCTTAAATTTTTCATTTTCGTGAATAATCGTATAAACAGCATCCAAAAACATAACAGTATAGTGCTACAATCATCTTTATCTAAAGAAGACTTTTCTAGGCCGATAAAATCAGGATCTAAATTAAATTGGTTTAAAACAAGGGCGATGATTATTCGATAAAAAAATAATCAATTATTATAAATAATAAGCTTCATTATTTACATTTCTGTGAAATACCAAAAGCAGTTTTGTACAGTGCTAACAACAAATCGCCACTATGATCAGCGACCTCTTCATCGACAAAACGCGAACTATTTAAGCCAATGATCACAGCTTTTTTAGTACAAGGATGGTAAATATAAAGGACTCTAAATCCCATAGTATCACCTTCGTAGTACCAATATGTTCCTAAATGTATATCATAACCCTGCACCACACCAAGTCCAAAACCTCTTGGATCTTTTGAGTTTACGTGAGAGATTGAATGTCCGGTTTTCATCGAAATGAGCGATTTCAACTCCGTTTGCTGCTGTTTAGGTAAAAAATCAGAGGAAAATAAAGCCTTTACCCAACGTGCCACATCCGATGTAGTAGCCACAATGGCGCCCGCAGGTCCTGCCATGGATAAATTTACATCGGTTACATTTTGACCATGCCTTAGCTTTCCTGATGTTTTACCATAATAGTAACTATCGGGCATTTCCTCTAAGAACTCATGTGTAAAAGAATCTGTAAAATAATAAGTCTGTTTTAAATGGAGCGGTTGTAGAATTTTTTCCTGCAATTGATGTTGAAAAGAATCGTGAGTTATTTTTTCTATGATGACACCGAGAATTAAATAATTGGTATCTGAGTAATTATAACCTGAAGTGGGATGTTTATATTTATACGCTAAATCAATCAATTCTTTACTCGTCCATTTCTTTTTTGGAGCATTTGTAAGGGACTCAGCAAGCGCTGGAATGGTAGCGTAACCTGGAATGGTACTTGTCATGTTAAGTAGTTGTTTTATAGTTATGTCTTTCCAATCTAAATATTCTGGAAACCAATCTCCAACTGTTTGATTAATATTTAATTTGCCCTCGGACTCTAATTTTAAGATTAATGCGGCTGTAAAAGATTTGGTTATGCTGCCTATTTGAAAATATGACCTATTAGTTAAGGGATTTCTTTTTTCTTTACTATTAAAACCACGAGCAGTCGATTTTAGCTGGGAACCATCTACAAAAGTAGCCTCAATACCTGTGAGCAACTCTTGTTTTTTGTAGTTTTCAATGTATCTATCTATTACCTGGTTTATAGAGTTAATTTGAAATTTCTCACTCGCAAATAGAGGCATAGATAGAACAATTAATCCAATAAAATTCAATATTTTTTTGTTATTCATATTTAATCCTTTAACAAATAGTTACATTACCTTCATTGAGACGAACTAGCTGCAGGAAAAATTAAAATTTTTTGAGGAAACATTTTCCATCCAATAAGGCACGCTACATTTGCTTCTCAGTAGCATCAGTTCAGCAACCACTGTCTGATTATTGGTGGTAGTTAGTAGGTAATCAATAAACCGGTAACTACCGAATACTTCAGGTAACTCGGCCATAGCCTCTTTTAATTTTCCCAGATTACCCACTTTTAATTCGTAAACAAAAGAGTACAAATCTAAAGTATAGGACGGATGTTCTTTTTTTATACTCAATAGTGCAAAAAAATCAATCATATAAGCACCATAAAAATTGAACTCCATTGTATCAGACATATTCTTGCCTATTTGTTGTAATGTTTCTACTAACTCCTCTTCACTCATTTTGTCTAACTCAGTGTATATTGCCTGTTTATAATAGGAGTTTTCAGAGAAATCCAAACACATTAATCGATCAATAAATCTAAAAAAATTAAGTGTTAAAATTTGATGCATATCTTTAAAATTATCGGCTATGAGAAGAGCCTTTGTTACCTGAGATAAAGCATATTTTTCTTTGCTACTGGGGTCACATAACACCAGTGAGGAAGATTCATATGGTTGTCCTTTATAGGTTGTTGTATGTGAAAAATGTAGATCGAGAATACCAATTTTAACAGTCCTTAGCCTATCTGGATCGAAGCCTAAATCCCTTTGCTTATAAAAAACACATGGATTATTTTCTGCCATTTTTCTAATATCAAATTGAAGTTCAATACCATGCTTTGCTAGCGGATCAATTTCATTGGCACCTAGGCAAATAACATTCGCGTCACCTTCTTCAATGTCACAGGGTAATAACGCTGCTGGCTTGAAAGGAATATAAAGTTCTAGCATGTTGCGTCGTCCATAAAGGCCATTATTAAATATAGATTCCAGTGCAGATGCAGCTGTTAAATGCCGTACCGTAGAAAAGAGTTCAATTTTTTTTGACGCGTCCATAATTCGTTTGGAAAGCTTTTCTTCGCATCTGGGGTGATATGGTTTATTCGCATCTATCAATATTTTTTTAGCAAACAACTCACCATCCTCTGAGTGTATTGATTTGTTTGAGATTTGCCATAGATTTTTATATCGTTCAGGTAAGCGTTTTAAATTTTCTTTTTCTCTTATTCCTGTTCTAATTCTTCGTTGTAATTTAACAATTGCACTTTCAGCATAAGATATTTCATTGTTATTCGACCCTAATAGGTTCAGTATGGCTTTCGTTGAGTCTTGCTCCTTTTTTAAGATTATTTCTGGGATATCTTGTCCTTCAAATACTGTTGCTCTTGGAGTGGGTAAATATTTTAAAAATAAATCGCTCAGATTCTCATCACCTAATGAGTAGAGTCTCCTCATAAACTGTGCATTGGCAATATAGCGGGGTAACAATGAAGTTCCTCGAGTTTTTGCTTGTGGGTTAATTATTTCAAGACATTTTTTTAGTGCTTCTTCAATCCGGCTCAAGTTTTCTTGTATCGAACCGCTGGCACTTTTCTGGCAAATATATTCTTCTATACTTGACCATAACATAAAATAGTTTTGCTCATCATTGGAGGCTTTTTCTTCAAAATAATCTTTCAAAGCAGAATGATTTCTAAAATCAGAACTTGAGATGCCGAAAGGCTCTTCATGGATTAGCTTTCGCAATACAGCCTTGTTGTCACGTTGTTCATCATAATCTAAGTCATCTGACTTTTCGAGGTTTTCGATTACTTTCTCTTCTATTGGTCTCATAGTATTCTCTTTTGCTAATTTTCAATTGTGCTCAAGTGATATTTGCATAAGAATTAAGATGGTTAAGATATCTAAAATCCCCATTGAGGTCTAAATTGATGGGCTAAACAGATTTGCTGCATAGATTGCTTAAACATGTAAAAGTTCCTTTTTGACGCATATTATTTAGCAGATTAAATTGTTGCCCTGTCAAAACTCAAATGGATGCAAACACATTCATGATAGTTAACTGAACTTAAGAGATCCTGATGGCTTATGTCGACTTTACGACAAATAATTTTAGAACTCTAATCTTGCCCTGATTTGTCGTACCGTTTGCTAACAGAGTGAAATCTAAAGCAGAGCTGAACAATAAAGAAATGGAGCAACCACTAGTTCTAGGAAAATATAGTCCCAAATTTAAAGATCAAGCCACTTGGACAAATAGCTAAAGATGGTGTGTATCAGGTAGCCAAAGATCTTGCTCTGTCAGAGCCGCTATTATATTCCTGGGGTGCAAAAAGTTGGCCACTCCTTGAGAATTAAAAATTACAAAAGGCCCGCTCTGGATTTGTTTGCAGTATCAGTAAGCGTGGAGATTGCTATGATAACGCTTCGATGGAAAGCTGGAATCATAGTTTTAGAATAGACATGGTTTAAGGGAAAAGTTGCAGCGCGCACCATTGCCAAAAACCAGAATGTATCAAAATATATTAAAATCGAAAACAACTTCATTCGATGATTGGGTATTAAATCACCTGAATTATTTGAGGTTAAAGGGGCAGTTGGCAAATGTCCTTTGAGGCAAATTCTATATCGGAGTTGCCAACCAACGGTTTATGATGGCCCATGACGGTCTTATTATTAAACTATAAGAACTAATACAGGATGGTATATGGAACTTGTCATTATTATCGATTTAGTACGCGATATTCTTAGCAATATAATAGAAGTCACACTGGTCTTTTTGTTGATTGCTTATTTCATCCTTAAATATAAAAAGAATAGAAGCGAACACACATTTACACTGAGAAAATGGAAACTGATAAAAACAGGAGTTATTTTATTGCTATTGTTATTTGTAATAAATCTCTCTATAGCTTTACTTGGCCGTATAGGCTCATTTTCCTATAGAAACACCTTAATGGGAAATTTATTAGTTACTGAAATTCATCCCAATAGTTCGCAAGATATCACTATTTTATTTAATTTTAGCCCCGAAGACCCGATATCCTATTGGATGGGTTTTGAGCAGATGCATAGCCCGCTTTATAAATTTTTATACTGGCAGTATCTCTCTATCAAGTATTCCAAGATTACTCAAGCAATACTATCTGAGGAGACACAATTAAATCTATTTGTGAGTTGTGAGGCGGGTGACAAAAATAAATTTTTGCGTTATTTAAAAGACCATAAAATAATTCCAGGTAATACAATTAGTACAACTGTTGAGTTTTGCTTTGGTTTTTGTTTGGGGAATAAATTTGAGATACACTACGCTGATTTATTTATACATTGTAAGTCGTAATTTTTAACGCCTTGCTCCTTAACCCCTTGTATGGCCAGCTTTAAAATTTAGTAAGATTTTAGGCTTGATTATTAAATAATTCTAAAGGAGATATGGAGCGGAATGCCAATAGGTGTTGTCAGTGAACGCCTTCAGTTTTCAGCAAACTTTCAAAATCTGATTTTAGAATACCAGAAAATTGAAGAGGCCGACTCTGAAGTTTCAATTGCAACCACGTGCCAATAAAAATTGGCACACTTCACTATTCAAGGACTCACCCCATTAATGCATTGATGACTCGATGTAAATTATTGCTTGGGAATAAGTGATTCATTTTCAGATATGACCTCACTAAGTACAGAATCAATTAATTTTTTACTATTATTCGAGAAAAAAATATGCTTTACCCAATAGAATAGCGCTTGAAACAAGTTTCTACCAGCTATACCAGTGTTTGTAAGAAGTTTATCCCTATGTTGATGTACACTTTCTTTAAATCCCTGAATATTATCCTCTTCAAGCTTATCCATACAATAATGTTTAAATAAAATGTATTTTTTTATTAAAACTTTGCAATTATCAGAAACATCATAAGTTATTGGAAAAGTAAGATCGAGTTCTTTATTTTGAGTTAGATCAGGTTTAACAGTTTCATTCCAACTAATATCATTCTGGGGAATTACGATATTATCTCGATTAGTATAAAAACGTACTTGATTATAACTTAGCATTGTACTATCCGTAGCACATAGAAGATGCAAATGTTGGACATTTGTAATCTCTGGGGTAGTTTTCCATGCCTTAAGTTCCTTAATAGCATTTTTTATTATACTGTAACTGGGATGGTTCTGAGATTTGGGAAGCTTTTTCCACTTAATTTCTCGAATATCGGCTTTAGACCGATAAAAAAGTTTATCATCAAATAAAATGACCTTAGGAAACTCATCTGTATTTTGCAGAGTGGGTGATTTATTGGTTCGCAAAAAGCTGCAAAATTTCTTGATTAAGAGTTCATTTTTATAAAATGGACTGGAAGACAAAAAACAAGAATCAAGAATATTTTGTGTGGTTGTGACACTGTTGTTTTCCGGCTTAGCAAGTAAGATCAGAAAATCATATTTTACCCCCTTACTACTCTTGACTGGACGATCAGTACTAAACTTTGATTCTCCATCTGATTTCTCTGAGAAATCTTTATAAATTCTTTCTGCCAGGTACTCTAAATATTTTTTAGAAGCATCCATATACTTATCTTTAAGAGATGTATAAGTTTCTTTCTTCTCTAGCATGATTTTATTCCTCTATTAAGTTGAATAATAGAATTTTAATGGATTTAAATTAACGCTAAATTTTATCTCATGTCGTCAATACGACATTCAACATCAATTTCATGTTAAAATGCTTCTATATATTTTGCAGAGGTATAGCCACTGTCATCTAAACAAGTCGAACCTAATGATCCTTAGGTAAGGCCATGAACTACATGTTAAAGCATTGGGAAAAACTCCCCCGTTTTTTATAACTCCCGGTGCCTCCATCCACAATAACGACATGGAACGAGGGTTGAAAATCCCCATCAGAGGCGATAATACTTGTTGTTTTATAAATCTGAATACAGTGCTATGGTAGGCGGCATACTCACGAGTATTATTTATACCTGTGATTTATCCGGTATTAACCCCTTTGAATACCTAATTGCACTTCAGGTTTACAAAGACCAAATTGTTAAAGAGCCTCAAGCCTGGCTTCCTTGGAATTACGAAAACCATTGGCTTCATTAGAATCATCATCACTGGCTTCAGAAGCGATAGAAAGCGAATAGACTGGAAGACTGGCTTTTATAGGAAGCAGTATCAATAACTCACTGGAACGTAATTGAACTGAAGGACTTAATCCACTGGGCTTGTAAATCGATCTCCTGTTTAACCTTACTATAAGTATTATAATCTTGTTGCCATTTACTCTGCTCTATACCCTAAAGACGCGCAGCTTCAGCTTGAAGTTCCAACCACTTAAGGTTGGTCATTGTTGTTGAACCAGCCGTTGGGATCTTATTTGTATAAGTGCGAACAGAAACTCTACTTAAAGAAATGGGTATTTTGGTAAACATTATTTTCTCCTGATATTTAAAATTAAAACTATTAGGTTACATATTAACCATATAGGATTAAATTGATATTAGTCCTTATGTCTTATTTGCGACATGTTCAATGTTTAATCTAATGAGGTTTATGATTAAAATTTTTTGTGATGCCTCTATTACACAGTGATACGGTAAATGCGATAACAAATATTGTACGGATGTGTCTCATATAGTCTATAATTTACACATTAATTTAAAGTTTATTTGGTAAATATGCTAACTGTAGAGAATAGTGGGAAAGGTAATTGTATGTATTATGCATACAGCATTTCATTAATGTATTTCTTGCGTTACAAAAACAATTTGGATATCACGACTCATATCTTTGATAAATTGAATCTAACTGAAGAACAAAAAGATCAATTAAAAACCTTACTTAATAAAGATCTTCATCAAGAATTTACTCACCAGGAAATTGTAGAAATCATTGAACCCATTCTCGGAAGAGCAACTAGAGATTTAGCTGCTGAATATACTAAAGCCGAATTTCTCAAGAATCCTGAGTCAAGTATATTCTGTTCGAATTTCAAATGTTTTATGGAGTTTTGTATTAAAAAAGAAACTGAAAAGAGCCATCCTGAGTTTGCAAAACTAATTATCAACAATTTCGATGAAATAGGAGAGTTAGAGATTTTTAACACTCCAGCTCTAAAGGATGCAATGCAAGATTTTGTAAGGCAAATCTTGCCCCAAATAGTACAAGATCATGAGTTGCAATGGCGTGATAAATACCTGCTATTACAACAACAAAATATAAAACTTAGTCCGAGTAACCTTGAGCAGCTAAGATGTAGCACTTTAGAAAAACTCCTTCAAGAAACAACAAATTATTTTTTACAAATGAATCAAAATGAATATCTGAATTTATATATAGAACATTTGAAGACTGAATTTATATGGGGCACGCTAGAAGAATTAAAATTGCTGCACCAAGTTGTTCAGGGCGAACACGTTGAGTATAACCACAGTGGGGTCAATCATATGGTTTATGATGTAGAAATATGTTTACACATTTATATAAACGATCAAAATAGTTTTTGTGCAGAAGGTGTTCCTGAAATGATTATAAACAACTACGACAATATTCACTGGAACTCTAAAATCCCGGAAATCGTTTTTCAGCCTAAAGTATTTACTGAAAAAACAGGTAATCAAACATTAGAAGGAGAAGTTTATCCTGCGACTTTTTTTTACAAAAGGAACGCTACTAAACCAGAACTTGAATATGAAGAGAAAGAGTTAAAAAATTTATTAGATATCCTTGAAGGAAAACCTTTTTCTTAAAAAATGCATACCTACAGAGATTACCAATTCTTATGTAATCAATAATTAAAATATATCATAAAAGAGATATATTCTATTTGATGGTCAGTTCATAAAAATAACAAATATAGCGGCAGCAGGAAAACCAGGTTTACTATACTTTTTCAAATTCGATATAACCAGTTTAACGCCATAATGTGGCTGTATTCCCATACTAACCATAATATCCTGAGGACATCATTTCCAAGTTTATTAAATCTAATTGGGAGAAATTAGGTGCAGGATGAGTTTTTAAGTTGTCTAATTCTCTATCGACAAGGGAATGAATTAAGGGAATACTTAGCATGGGAGTAGAATTAATAGTTAATATACTTAAAGAAACAGCAAGGAGCGAGGAACAACTTTTAAAAATCCCGTTAATTATTACCTTGTCGGACTCAGTGAGATGTGTGTCATCCAGTGAGTTTATCATCTTATGTATTTCCTTAATTAAATCAGATTCCTTAAACATGCTATTTACACTTTTTTGATTAGTTTTCTCTAAAATTGGCTTTTTGGTATCAAGAGCTTCAATTTTTTGTTGTAAAGGAGGTGAGTTCTGACCTTGAGAATTTTGATGAATAACAGCGGGAAGTTTTTCCCCCCTGGATTTTTGCAAAAACTCAGGGGCAGAGGATGCATTTTTTTTGCTCAGTGCAACGAGAAATAAACCTAAAACAGCTGGACTTAATGGAGAAAAAGTACTCGAACAAATTAATGCTAATGCAGCAGAGCATTTGATCAAGGCTATTCCTGCCTTTTTAATCGCTTTTTTCTCTTGCTCATTAATTTCTATAGAACTATCTTCTAAATTTTTTAAAAATGTATGATATGTATCGCTGCTATTCTGATCAAAATTATCTGAAAAGCTATATGTTCTAGCCGATTCCGGCGAGATATTTTCAGTGTTTTGAGAATTTTCAACTTGGAGTAGTTGAAGGATTTTTAAAATACTAACTGACATTACCGTGATTCCTAATGAAGCACTTTGGGTAATTATATATCATTTTTAGGTTGGTTGATAGTACTAATTAAACCTAGCGTTTATGTCAGCCTAGTAAAAATTGATTTCTACAATGCTTAAACCAATGGTTTTATTGGTAAGTGTTAACCTGCAATTTAACCTCGAGAACTGCATCAATGAACTGCTTACTATTATTGATAAGATGTATGTTTTACACAGTAGAATAATACTTGAAAAGAAACCTCAAGCTGCAATACCTGTCTTTGCAAAAAGTTTATCTCTTCAATTTTTTAGATTTTGCTATACACTTCTAACATATGTAAGAGAACTTATTGCTTTTATTTTATATCCACATAGGGAGATTTAGCTATGTTGGAATACATCAAGCAAGGATGGCGGGGCGGCTTACCTTCACGCAGATACTGTTTGGGAAACATTTTGGATGGTTTGAGGACCTAGCTATTATCATAGCTATGCTAGTTTTTATTTCTTTTTAGCAATGACCTTTATATGATTCTCAATACAAAGCGTCTGGGTTTATATATCTGCTATTTATGGTATTGGTTTTTATATTTGATTGCTCAGGGCATTTTGGGGTTCTGCAATCAAGCCAAAAATAGCACGCAGGCTACTTTAATACGTGTTTTTACTATCTTACTCCCTATAATTTCGCTTATTTTTTTTGTTCTAATTCTCATTTATTGGATTATACGGCATTGATTAATACATTTACCCAATGATGAATTTACATGAGAGATTTTAATAATATCTACTCTATGACATGCTCAAGGTTAACAACCTGGTTAAGCAACTCCATTTTTTGGAGGGGCATGATAGACATTAATTATTCTTTTTTTTTGCATTTCTTCTCGTAAAGATATCGTAAAAAACCCCGTGAGATGAACGTAGGAAGTTAACTTTTTATATATAATTGTAACATTATTTGTCAACTTGCAGTGGTATTCTTCATGGAAAAAGACGAGCATCAACCTAATCCCGGATCAGGGGAATCAAAAACTTCTTCCACCGCATTAACGTTACTACAATTTAGAAAAGAAGAAGAAAAAAAAGAGGCTGCTGCTGAATCAGCAAAAGTACGCTGTAAGATTTGCTTTAAAGAAATTGCACCAACTCCTCGATGTTTCGGACATGGAGGTGGCGGAGGAGGCGGCGGTGACGGAAGTGGTTCAAGTAATACATTAGAAGCAAAAGCCATCCAAGGTGATGATAAATCGCTAATCAAGGCATTCCACTTAGTTGTTGAGCCTGAAGAATTAATAGAGGGAGTCACCTCAACGGAAGAGCTTGACTCTACGTCTAAGTCAGATGAAGAACTTTTTGACCCGGAAATAATTGCCGAGTTAATTGCAGAAGGGTTATTGGTTATTAATAACGACCGTGAATCGTTGACCCTGTCTATTCAATTGCAATGTGATCCTAAATCATTATCTGAGGAGCAAAGAGAAGAGTTAAAAAAATTCATGAAGGCTATTTTAAATGAGTTCAAGGCATTCCAAGAACAACATTTTTTATCTGATGATTGCATCAACATGAGTGAAGATGAAGAAGGCAATATACTTTCCCTTAGCATTAGCTTACCCACATTAGCTCTATATGATGCATTTATTCAGCAGCTAAGTAATAATTTAGTGCCTACACCTAAACCCACAAAGGATGAGCACAAGGAGGCTAAAAGTTCTGCCCCAACCCCATTTTCAATGAAGCCAGCACCCTCTAATAAACGCAAAAACCTCATTCAAGATGAAGCCATTAAAAATGACGCTATTTCGATTAAAAAAACCGAAACTGAGGATGAGGTGCTCGAAATTTTTAATCCTTCGCCATCCCCTTTTTCAAAAATGAAACGATGGTAAAAAGCTTAGAGGGTAGCCTATTCACATGTAAAAGGGGCGAGTTATCTACTTTCAGGTAATAATAAAAATTGCTAAATTTCCGGAAGCAATCCGGCTACGCAGCATACACGCTTTGTTTTGAATCCTGCTCCACTTTTGTCTGATTATGAAGAGAGGAAACCCTCTCTTTAAGCGCCTTTATTTGGCTTAAACGAGAGCGCTTTCTTAAGTAAGCGGAAAGTCTTTGAATAGGGAGCAAGGTTTTCTCTCCAATTCCATCAATTAAGACAAAATGTTCTTCTCCTTTGAGAGGATCATAAGCGTAAACGAGATTTCTCGGCTGCAAATCATGAACAGAAATATCACATGAAGTTAATGATTCACAAAATGCATCCAACTTCTTTTCCATTGCCTCGGTAAATAATCCTTCGCGCAAAATAGTTCTTAAATTTTTAGCACATGTACCGTCATGGTTTTTTTCTGCTTTAACAATCAGACCAAAACCCAAATTGGTATCAGTAAATCCAATGACTGTTTGCAGGAAAGGAGGAAAAAGAACGTTTTGTTTAAAATTAAACCGAAAATAAATATTTTCCAAGAGTTCTCTAACATAAGATTTGGAAAAACGAAATTGATAAATAAGAGGAATGAGCTGGCTTAGCTTAGTCTTATAACCATTTCGTTGATAAAGCTCAGGGTTGGTGACCTTTATAAGTAAATTGAGATCATGAGGGTGTTGGTAAACCAAGCAACGACGTCCTTTTGCTAAGAATTCTTGCTCTGTAAGCTGGATTAAGGGTTTTGGTTTCATGTATTTAAATCCTATAAATAAACAGCTGAACCAATTTTCATGTGCCTCCCTGGCACAAGATTTTGAGAATATTAATTTCAGAATATTCTTTTAACAATCATGGTTTTCCCTTAAAAATTAAAGAGATAATTCATGTTGTAAAATGATAATAGATCAGTTCATGTTTTTAATTCAATATGGGCGAATCTAAATTTCGATTTATTTTCCCAATTGCTAGCAACCAAGCTAGACTGCCTTGATAAGAGTGTTATCTGGCTGCTTGGAAGCCAGGGTATACAGATTTAGTGCTTAATAAGTGTGCTAAAATTAAACTATTGTAACAAACAGGAAGTTAGTTATGAGTCATATGGAGTTAAAGAATTTAGGCTCCCCTGATGAACTTCGTGAGCTACCTAAAACAAAAATTGAAGTTGTGAATTTTGAAGGAGTTACAGTAATGCGGGCTACCTTTCAACCAGGATGGAAATGGTCTGAATGTGTTAAGCCTACTGCTGGAACTAAAAGCTGTGAAGCAGCACATATCAATTACATTATCTCTGGACGAATCACTGTGGCAATGGATGATGGGACACAAAAGGAGATGGGCCCTGGGGATGCTGCCCTTATCCCCCCTGGACATGATGCATGGGTAGTAGGTAATGAGCCTTGTATCGCCATTGACTTTGGTGCAGGTAAAATGTACGGGAAAGCTTAAATCGCTAATGGAGCGTCCATTAAAAAATCTAAATTTTTTAAATGGAAGTGAAACTGTAAACTCCATAGTCCTCTATAGTTATTAAAATTTCTTTCACAAGTTGACCTTAATAGTACTGACCAGACTAATTATGCTTGGGAATTTTTAACGATTAATCAATCAAAATTGTTGCGAACGAACTTGGTTTTTGCCTGCCTTTTTGGCTTCATATAAGGTTTTATCAGCTGCTGAGATAACTTCATCCACATTATGAGCAAAAAAAGGAGATACACTCACTATCCCTATACTAATTGTTGTCTCGTTCATTTGGGCTTGTTTTTTAAATTTCTTTTGTAAATTGTTACAAAGTAAAATGGCATCATCGAGCGATGTATCCGTTAAAATCGCTGCAAATTCGTCTCCTCCAATACGAAAAGCACTGTCATTACCTGTTTTTGCTGAATTTTTAATAGCTTTGGCTAACTGTTTCAAAAATAAGTCACCTGAAGGATGACCATAATTGTCATTAACCAATTTAAAGTCATCGACATCGATTAATACTAAATTAATAGAGTGGCGGTTTTTTTTCGCGCTTTTAAATTCTTCATTAAGGCGTTCGTCAAAGTAACGACGGTTATAAAGTCCTGTTAATGCGTCTGTAATTGACACACGCTGGACTTCTCGCATTGCTTCATCTTTCTCTTTATTTAGTTGTATGGTTTCTTGCAATAATTTCGAAGGAAATTGGGCCGTAATCATTAACATAATGACAAAGAGAGTAAACATAGTCGCTAAAATAATGCGATCAATATCACCTAACCAATAATTATAAACAATTAAAGGGAAAAACATGGGTAATAAATATGCATAATAGGCAGGGAGATATACCGAAAGAGAGGCTAGAGCACCTGATGCCATCCCCCCCAAAACCAAGGTAATAACAATTTGATGCATATCGTCGAAATAAGGATAAAACAAAATATAGCTTGAACCCCACAAAGCACCCGTTAAAAAAGTTAACAATAAAAACCGATTTTTAGTCACTCTTTTTTTTGCAATATAATCGTGATGGATAATATTTTTCTTACTATTAATCCAACGAAAAGAACTTAAACATACCATAGCCAGAAACCACAGGGCTACAGGCATTATTGGGGCATGTCGATATAATAAATAACCTGCTATTAGTGCAGATAAAAAAATATTGAAAGGAATGGATTTTAGAGAGCTTTCAAGTAGCAATAAAAAACATTCATTCTGTAATCGAAAAACCGGCTTTTTTTCCATTTTATTCTCCATAATTCAATTTTCTAGAGATCAAAAAATTCAAATTAAGAAGCGAAACACTCCATGTTGTATTTAAAACGTAAGTCTAATGGTCTTTATTAAAAGGAGGTATTATTAATTTTAGCATATTAATGGGTCGGTCAAAAAAAGAGTAGCTCGATTTTGTGGAATCAGATAAGAACCGTTGTCAGAAGTTCGTCTCTATAACATGAGCACATATTCTAGCTATAAAGTTATATGCTTATTGTGTGCGCTTCGGTTTCTTCTTTAATTTTGTTATCACTATTATTGGCTTGTTTGCTCCAGAATAGGGCTTTAGCCAGGCTTTTATATGAAAAAAGCTCCTGATCTGTAAAAAATACATTTTTGCTAAGATATCTGGAAATGGAAGGTTGTCTACCAGAAGAGTAATTTTGCATGGCATCATTTTCCCCCCGCAGATCTATTTTAATCCCATTTCGAACTTCATTTTTGTGTACACCATATAAGTACAACTTAATATCACAAAGAGAATTTGAAGGGCTAGGGCTCATTTCCGGATCCAGAAATGTTTCATCCATTTGAGGGGAGTCCTGTCCAAAAGTTCTTGCGACCCGAGGCAAATGGAATGCACTGGAAACAACTGCTATATGTTGATGTGGATGATGTTCGAGGTAATAACGGAACGATTGGGCTTGGGCCACAGTATTTTGACCAATATTAGTTTTCCTAGGGTTAAAAATAGCTGAGATTATAAATAATCGTGCGGGATAATAAGGAAGTGGTTCTTTACCGAGTTGTTTCTGTAGGGCGGGATCTCTCAGAGCTTTTTTTAAATCTTCGTTATGAATTGTTCGCCCGTTATAAAAAATAGGTATGACATAATCGCTTTCAGTTAATTCTTCCGGCTGTTTGCCGGCCCGAAGAGCACATACCTGAATTGCAACCTCAATACCAAGCTTCAGCCGATTAATGTCATCGACAAGATCAAATTCATCGGCTTTTCTTTTATTTTGATGAATTAACTCAATATCCGCTATCTGGCTTAAAGCGGTTGTTCTTGCTGCGAGCACATAAACCAAATCAATTTCAGGAATTGGAGTAGGATTTGTTGTTAATGCACTTTTCTTCAAATCATCTGTAAATATATTTTCTTCGGTGAAAACATCTTCAAATTTCATCCCAAAAAATGATTGTTTTTTTATTAAGGTCGTCTTAGTCATTAAGAGTTTATCAATGCGAGTAAAGATGAAGTATCTTATCAAAAATTTTAAAATGCTTGAAACTAATCGGGTGAAACTGCCTTGCTAAGAAGTATTAATAAGGCAGATCGGAAATTTTTGCAGAAATGAGAGGTAATTTTATTGAGAGAAATGCTCATCTGCTCTTAAGGTAAGAATTTCATAACCATTCTCAGTGACTAAGATTGTATGTTCCCATTGGGCGGATAATTTATGATCTTTGGTGACTACCGTCCATCCGTCTCCTAATATTTTGATCGCTCTACTACCCAAATTGAGCATAGGTTCAATAGTAAACGTCATTCCTGCTTGTAATTGCAAGCCTGTATTGGGTTTACCAAAATGCATGACGCTAGGTTCTTCCCACATTGTTCTACCAATGCCATGTCCTCCAAACTCACGAACTACAGAAAATCGATTTTTTTCAGCATGTTCCTGGATTATATTTCCAATATCTCCGAGTCGAATACCTGGACGCACTAGGGCAATCGCTTTATAAAGACACTGTTGTGTCACGTCTACTAATTTTTTAGCAAAAGGTTTTACATCGCCAATGAGAAACATTTTACTGGTGTCACCGATATAACCGTCTTTTTGCACTGTAACGTCAATATTAAGGATGTCACCATTCTTAATTATTTTATTCGAGGGAATTCCGTGACAAACCACATGGTTAATAGAGGTGCAAATGCTTGCTGGAAATCCATGATGATTTAATGTTGAAGGTATGGCTTGCAAATCTTCAACAATATATTTGCGGCATATTTGTTCAAGGGTACTGGTACTTACACCCGCCATAACATAAGGTTCTATCATTTGCAGTACGGATGCGGCCAGATTTCCTGCAACGCGCATTTTTTTTATTTCTTCATGCGTCTTCACTAACATCGTTGATTTCACCTAATGATGCTTGATTTATTAAAATTTTTAGAATTTCAGAATAAGTAATCGAAGGATTTTCTTCTGCCAGTTTTCCGATCCTAATCCAGTATTCAGCTTGGGAGTTTATCGAGCGACTCATCGCTCTAGCCATAAGCTTGGTCGCTTCATGTAGTTCATTGGAAATTTTTACAATACCCATATAGTTCTCCTAAAAAAACGTATTTTATAGTGTTTCGCTTATAATTGCTACGTTTTGTAGTTATATGTAGTTGTGTGCGGAAAATAGTGTTTCGCGCCAAGTCTTTTGCTAAAGCAACATGAGAGAATAAAGGCTGTAATTGGGCTGTTATTCAGGTACTATTTACAAAATCTAGGTGTAGATGATTGATAAAGGGAGAATCTAATGATTAATCATGTGGTTGTATTAAAATTTAAAGCAAATTTAGCAGAGTCGGATATTATTTCTGCTTTAAATCAGTTAGGAAGCTTACAGGGAATAATTCCCTCAATTAAAGACTTTTCATTTGGAAAAAACTGTAGTCCTGAGCAATTAAATAAAGGATTTACTCATGTATTTGTCATGAAATTCGATGATTCAAATGGACGAGATCTTTATTTAGAGCATGCAGAACATAAACGAATTGCTACCGAGGTATTGGTTCCTATGTTAGAAAATGGTTTTGAATCCGTTGTAGTTATTGATTATGAAAGTAAATAAGCAACCAATGTTCTGATTGTTGCCCGTATGCACACATTGCCCCAGTTCTCTTTAGCCGTATTAGGTTAAGCTCCATTCAGCAACCGGGGTTTCTGAATACTGATTTTTAACATACTGCTCAAGGAGGCTATTAAAATCATTATGGTGTTTCCTCAGAAATTTTTCTTGCCATATACTTCCATTTTGATTTCTATCAAGCCTGGTTTTAATTATATCTAAATAAAAACGCGCCTCCAGGGGGGCAATTCCCATCTCTTCAAGTCCTTTAAAAGCTAGGGGTAATAAGTTTTTTAAAAGAGTACTGGCCTTAATTTTTCCATGACTCCAGTTTAATCTCGCCTCTAGTCCATAACGAGCTGATTCATAAAAATTTTTTAAGATGGACTCTTGAGGAATTAAAGAGGTAAGAGAGGGCGGGTTATTCACATAATAATAAGTTATACCATAAAAAAAGGCGGCATTGGCTACCATATCTACTATAGTTGGGCCAGAAGATAATACTCGGTGCTCTATTCTTAGATAGGGTTCATGCTGTGGGTTAAAATCTAAAATGGGTCTGTTCCAGCGGAAGAGGCAACTATTTTGACATCTCACATGAAACATATGATGAATAGGTTCCTTATACGCAACAAGAGGCAACAGATAAGGAAAGTTTTTGAAATTATTTTTAAAAATGGGAAAAAGGGTTTCTTGTAAATAATTGGGTTCAAAAAAAACGGTTTTTTGCAATGGAAATGGAAATGTATAAAGTTGTTCAAAAATACTAATTCTGGTTTCGCTCCATAAACGTTTTCCACAAAAGTAAGGTGAGTTACTACTAAGAGCTAATAAGGGAGCGGACAATATTTGAATAATATTAAAATAATGAGTTAATTGATGTTTAGGGACTTCTAAATGCAGTTGTAACGAACATATTAAACCCTCTATAGCTAAAGACTCAGGATATAAACTAAGATTTTCCTTTTTTCCCTTGATATGTACGGACAAAGATTCACCGTTCCGATATTTAGCTACAAACTCATCCATTAAAACAAAAATATTTTCAGGTGTAATATATAAATGACTAAAAAAAGCTGAATCTGCGTAGGGTATTGAACCCATGAGTACTAAATGATGTTGGGAATTAAAAGCTGTTTCACAACATTTATTCCATGTAGTTAAAATACTTTGATGTAAAGAAGATAAAAAATTATCTTTCAAAAAAAGAACTGGGGTATTAATTTCTAATTGAGTGGTTCCTGCCTCTCTTACCAATTCTTGATTGTTTAGTTTTTTAGTAAAAAAAAGATTATCGGGTGTTAACTGATACTCTTTATTTAAAACAAGAAATTCAATTTCAGCGCCTGCCTTCATGGCTTCATATTTAAAATAGTCTTTCGCGAACCATTCTTCTAAAAGTAGTGTTTCAGCAATTAACTTTTTTTCAAATAATTCACAATCAACTATATAATTTTCCATTTTTTTTATATGCATTGCTTCGTCCTTAGTTAGACTAAAGTTTTTGTAATGAAACACTTAAATTCGACTCAATCATGAAGCAATGGTTCGCTGGAATAATTTGCCATTTAAATTCATCGGTGGATTTAGCTCCATTAATTGATAATTTTTCTGAAGCAATAATTACATGCTTGTAATGGCTTTCTTTAGCTGAGCTTTGTATAACACGCTCTCCTAAAGAGAAATACATGGTTTCAGGTTTAGTTCGAGAAGAAGTACAATAACGAAAAGCGACAATCCGTTTCCCATCTGTAACGCAAATATTAAAATAGCACACCGCTTTTTTATGATGCTTTTTAACTAATTCATTAATTATATTTAATGTTTTTTGTAAAATTATATAAATATCATAAGAGTTTGTTATTTTTGAATTTTTTGCAAATTGTAAAAATAAGGCGAAAATTAATTCTGAGTCGGTGCTTCCTTTAACCCAATTATAAACGTCATCATCCAGTAAATCATGGATTTGGCGTTTAATTTTTTTGAAGTAAGGAATAAATCCATTATGCATAAATAGCCAGTTTTTATATATAAATGGATGGCAATTAAAATGGGAAATTCCGCCCGTACTTGCCGCACGGATATGAGCAAAAAAAAGTGGCGCCATGGTTTTATTTGCCAAATAGGAAAAATTAAGATCATTCCATGCGGGAAAAAGAGAGGTAAATAAAGCGGGCTTCTTATCAAAATGCGTATACCACCCCAAGCCAAATCCATCCCCATTAGTCAGAGTACGTGATTCACGTGCCAAGAGGCTTTGTTTTATAAGCGAATTGTTAGGCTTTACTAATAGATCAGCAAATAAAAGATCCTCTTTTCCTATATAAGCTACGAATCGACACATAATTATTGTCCTTATCGAGGCGGCTTAAAACGATCCATATCATTGTAATTCTAGGAAAGGAGGCATAAGATGTCCAAAATAATATTCAAAATAGTCATTTTTAATTCATTTTGAGGGTTCTAGGATAGTAAAATGATTTCTTCTGCTTCTGAAAGAATGTTCAAGCGTTTTATTGCAATTGGGGCTTTGTCAGCAATGTTTGCCACAATTTTAGGTGCTTTTGCTGCTCATGGTCTAAAGGCACAATTTAGTGAATATCAAATGCATATTTTTCAAACCGGTGTTTTTTATCAATTTATTCATAGTTTGGCTTTATTATTCATTGGAGTTATTCTTTGGAATCTTAATAGCCGATTCATCCGAATTTCCGGATGGTTGTTTGTTATAGGAATTTTGTTTTTTTCCGGAAGCTTGTATTTAATGAGTTTTATGCAAGTAAAAGCGCTTGGAATGGTCACTCCAATAGGCGGCACATGCTTTATAATTGGCTGGCTTTTACTGGTTTTGGGGATATATAAAACAAATACTTAAATAATTGGTATTATGGCGCAAATTAAAGTCATTTCCGATGATTTTCTATCGTGCGAGTTTTTAAAAAGCTGTTGAATTTATAGCGATTAAATTTATGAAATTGAACCATCCATTAAAAGTCATTCTAGCGAGCGCATCTCCCAGACGGTTACACATATTGCAAGAGCATGGATTGAATGCGGTCGTCATGCCTGCCGCTATTGAAGAAATTTTGCAAAAAGATGAAGGCGCTAAAGCTTATGTGACTCGGTTAGCCGAAGAAAAAGCTCGAACTATTTTGTTACAAACAGCAGTAGATAGTGCAAATCTCATTTTGGCAGCAGACACCACAGTAGCTTATAAGAATCATATTTTAGAAAAACCTCGAGATCCCGAAGACGCCTATAGAATGTTACGTATGCTTAGTGGTAATTCCCATGAAGTATATACTGGTTATGCTCTTATTTTTTTACCAGAACAAAAATGGTGCATTGACTATGTGACAACGCACATTACGTTTCACAAATTAACAGAGCAACAAATTCAAAATTATATTGATTCAGGAGACCCTTTTGATAAAGCGGGAGGCTATGGTATTCAGACAGTACGTGATACTTTTATTAAGGAAATAAAAGGGTCCTATTACAATGTTATGGGCTTACCTATTGAGGAAATTTTAGAAAAAATTTCTTTAGAGTATTTTAGGGAGTGTTGACAATTTCCCGGATGCCCCGAACAAGTCGCGGCACGTAGGCGTTGGGATGAATGGGCAACACGTCCTAGGGTGTCTTGACCATTGAGCAATTTTTGCGTGTCTATTAAGTGAGGGCTAATAAAAAAATGAACGTAGCCATTAGACCTAAAAGGCTTCGAACTGCATGCAGTTTTCCCCATTTAATAATTAAATTACGCGTTGATTCATCCGCCAAGTTTACATCTGTAGCGAGTAAAATATTATTTGTTGGAAGTATGACGATCAATGTATAAGGCCAATTGCTTAATATAAGAATTGCACCGATAAGCCAATAATAGTTATGCGTATTTAAAAAGGCTATTGTCCCTAGTATCCCGGCAATTAATGCAAGGGAGGACTGCATTATAAACCCTTTTTTGTAAGCCGGTTTCCATTCCATAAGTAGGGCGCGATTTTCAAGATCGAGTCGTGCAGGTTGTTCTACTAGATTGATGTAAGTAGCAGCACCGCTGAATATTGCTGCTACGATTAGTGCAAGTGTTTGAATAATCATGAAGTTTCCTTGCCCTTACTTTTTTATCCTTTAAACCGATGAAAACTGGTACAAGCGTCCAACAGCAGAGGGTACAACAACCTGATCACCAAAGGCATTGCCTAAAGCACTCACTGCTCGCCACCCAGTACAATGCGCAGGAATTATCATTTTAAGATCAAATTGTTTCATATCTTCTACTGTGTTAGGAATAATCTTTTCTACAGAATGGCCTGATAAGTGAAAGCCCCCCATTACGGCATATAATGGTATTTTAGGAAATAGGTTTTGGGTTTGCTTTAGGACATTAATAATCCCAGCATGAGAACAGGCAGAAAAAACAATTAAACCTTTATTACGAACATTCACTAGCAGAAATCGTTCATCCATAATTAAAGGATCAGGAACCCACTCTTGATTGGATAACTGTTTCACATGTTCTGGGAAGCCTTTTTCATAAGAAGTAATTCGTGGAATTTCTCCACTCAGATAAAACATGTTATCTAATAATAATCGTGCCTCATTTGAAATGACAAGCTCAGCTCCTTGATTTTTTAGCTCTTCAACAGAAGGTATTTTCTTAAAAGGATGAATTGCTCCATCAAATTTTAAAGCTCTTTGGTAAAACATCTCTGAATTTAGGTGAAAAATTACTTTTTGTTGCGCGTTTTTAGATTTTATTAATTCTAAAGCCGTTAAAAAACCGCCCGCATGATCCCAATGTCCATGAGATAAAACTATTTCTTCAATAACGGTTGGATCAATATATAGTCTATTAATATTTCTTCGAAAAACTTCACCTTCTGGGCCTGCATCAAACAGAACTGAGTGCGACATGCCCCCTAATGTGGCAGTGAGTAAAAGTGATAACCCATGAGCCCCACAACAAAGACACTCACCGGCCAACTCTTCCATCCCGTGCTCTTCAAGATAATCCATTTCATGAGTTACATTAGCGGGTACACTTGAAAGGCTATCCGTTATATTGTCTACGATCACCTGTACCGTTAATGAATCTACTTCAACTAAATTCATATTTATTCCTTTGTCTAATCTGCGTGATACCTCGCAAGGGCATTTCAGAATTTTTGGTATTTTTCTTGTAAGCGCATTTATATCACAAAAGCAGGAAATTTTATCTCTCAAGCCTATCCATGTATACCTAATGGGTAAATTATTCCTTATTGGGCACTTATTTAAGGTCATCACAGATGGCTCTAATCTTTACTTAACTTTTTCTTGCTATAATGACTCATTCATTTTTTTAATCTGGAAAATCAACATGATTGAGTCAGTGAGAAAAGCTCTTTTGAACAACAACAAGGAAGTTTTTAAGCAAAAAATTCGATTATGTAGCAAGGAAAACCTCAACGAAGCTGACGAGCAAGGTAATACGCTACTTCATCTAGCGGTGAAGAAAGGTTCTTTATATTTTGTAAAGCACTTACTTGCTCTCGGTGCAGATATTACTCTGCAAAATAAGGAAGGTAACAGTGCATTACACCTTGCAGTGCAAGAGGGCTATTTTAATATAGTCAATGAAATGCTGGGAATTTCACCAGAAGCAAAAGACAGAAAAAATAAAGCAAAATGGACTGATAAAGATCGTAGCATAAAGTTAGACACACTTAAAAACTCTCAGAGCATGGCCCTAACCCTTCTTACTGTACCAAATAATAAAGGCCAAATACCGCTTATTATTGCGGCCAATTTAAAAGATGACCTGATTTATAAAAAACTTTTACTGCTTGAACCTGCACCTGGATATGCAAGAAAACATATTGATGAGGCTTTGAGCCTGCGGCAAAAACACATAGGAAGTTTGCAAAGTAAAAGTTTTTGGGCTGCATTGCTGGAAACGTTTTGTCCTTCTGCATCTATAGCAGAGTTATCCGAATCGTTTGCTTATACCGGGCTATTGGCTGGAGCCAGTGCGGCAGTTGCATTGGGTTTGAATATTGCATTTGCCATTATCTCCATTTTGGGTTTTAGCATGATCATGTATGCTAATTATAAAAAAAATCAATCTGAAAAAAATGCCATTCGCGAATTGGAAGAGCTACAAGCGGAACTGGCTTTTCTGCAGGGGATTAGAAAAAGAGTCGCGCAACTTGCATCGCAACAGTTGTTAACTTCTGAGGAAAAACGAGAACTGGCCTTGATGAAGATAGAATTAACCAAGATCATTCAAAAACCCAGACTAGTGCAAGGCCATGAAAAAAATGCGGCTGATTATGTAACGAGAAATGATAAAATACTTGTTGCCTTAAGTTCGGTGGGCAGCTTTTTATGTACGTATTCCGGTACCTTGGGTATTATGGGGCTGGGCTTGGCTGTTGGCGCTGAAATTCTCGGTACCAGCTTGGCTGCTCTTATTGTTTCTACAGGTCCCGTTGGTATTGGTATTGCCTTAGGTGTGGGATTAATACTGGCCGGGGCTCTTGCTCTTTATCATTATGAAACCAGAAAACAAGGCTATATGATTTTTGGAGAGCAACGAGCCTCTATTCATAAGTTGGAGTACAATGTTTATAAAGAACAACAAGATCTGATTCATGGCTCGGATAAGGTTCTTAACAACATTGAGGGTTTACTTGAGAGCCCCCAAAAACCTAAAAAATCAAAGGGTGACAAAAAAATAGATCAAAAAATGAACGCTCCAGAATCCCTACCTAATAGATATAGTCATGGGCACCATCCAGGAGAGGTTTGTTCTAAAGAAACCAATCAGCTCAGTAGTACTGGTTTTATGAGAAATCAGGGGTTCTCTGCGGTTAAAGCTTTAGATGAGAGTCCAGGATTTAGTAACAAAGTTTGAGCTGCATAATTTGTAGCGGATAGAATCCAAATGCTCTTTAGAGCTCGTCGGTTTTTATTAGCGCTCGCTTGTCCAACTTTAAGTCATTTATTTGAATCATCTCCTATAATTAATGGTGTAACGAGCAATTAATTATTGGGGTAATAAATGATTAGTCGCGATGAGAATGATTTGCCGATGACTGATTCCACTGGCGTTGCTGTGACCAGGCAGGTAAAGAAATTAGCTCAAGATCCTACTTATAAGAGTGTGGATTTTTTTGATAAATGTGCGATAGAGCCAAATTTCAAGGTGGATAAAGAGCAGATCACGATTCAAGCACCTAAGGCACCGCCGCCAACTGTCAAAGCGGATGATTTAAATATCCCTGAATTTTTATTAAAAGATTTAACTTCCGATGAAATAGTTAACATTGCTAATCAACTCATACGTTTTGCTTATGATCCGTTGAAAGTTACCCATCATCTCAAAGATTTGGATGAAGTATTGGGAAAACAAATGCAAGCAAGTCCAAATTTGCCTTCACAGCAAAATTCACTTCCTACTTATTTAATTGCGGGGAGAGGAAACTTCATTCCAGGTGCTCCTCCACCTAACTACCAACCTTTGAAAAAGGGAAGAATGCTGGATGCAATATTATTAGAACGTGAGGGTTTACGTGATGTAAATAAACATGGATTTATAGTTAAGTTTATTGGCTATGTCAGCAGCATGATAGCTGATCGCATCGTTTCAAGTGGCCAGCTTTTTAATGAAAATAAACAAGTTAATCGTGTTCTTTTACATGGTTCTTATACTCATCGACTCTTGCTTGAGGCGTTTGCCAAGGCGGTAGAAAAGGGTGATATTGATTTAAATATTAAGTCAGAAAAGAAACTTGATTTTGTTCACTTGTTACATATTTTAGTTTCGGTAAAATCAAAAAATGGTCTAAGTCTTTGGGAAATGGGATTAGATTCTGTAGAGGATTCTGAACGTTCTTCTAATGCCCCTTTGGATTCAAAGCAATTTAGTTTTAGTTGTCGCTCTCCTTTTGTTTTTAATTCTCTATTATTATGTTTTGGTAAAGAGCTTGGATTGCCAAATCTTCAAACGTATATGCTGGACAGTCATTACAAAGCTGCTTATGAAATGGTTTTACGTTCCAAAGAAAAAATGGCCAAGGCAGATAAATTGCCTGATTATTCTGAGATTGATATTTCGGATGAAAGAATTTATGAGCGTTGTATGGAGTATTTCTCCATAATGGCTGAAAGTTATGGAGAGGTCGGCGGTAATACTCCTTTTACAATTGATGAATTATCAATGCTCTCTGATGAGCGCTATATATCATCGATGTGGGGACCCAGTGTACGGATGAAAATATCCGCGCCACAGAATCCAGGAGTTTATACCGGTTGGATGGAGTTTTTCCAGCATAAAAGCGGTGTTAAAGAGCCTCTTGCAAATCAGACCAAAAAACACGAACGTTCTGAGTCGGATGAAGACGAAGAACGACGCGCGAAAAGAAAGCAATGAACATTAGATGGTATCGGATTGTATATTCAGGGGTTCAGTTCATTGTTCATTCAGCTGATTAATTATTGATAATAATTTTTTATCTTCTTTAGTCAACATAGCATCTGCATAATCGGGATTAATTTCATACCACCATTGCTTTTTAAAGTAGTTTTGTAAGTTCGGCGAATTGAATTGCCGCCCATATTGGGCATAAATGGTATTACGAAGAATCTGTAATTCTTTACTACTTAATTTTGATAAAGAATTCACGGGATTCTCTGCGTTTAATATGGGATAAATCATTGTATGACGCACATAGCTTTTGGGGGTGTATAAGCACAGTAGTAAATCGGCTTTGGGTTGGAAATGAGCCAAGTTCCATACATATTTCCTATCTTTGCCATTACCCATAATCTTTATACCGGCAGGCTTAGGTATAAGATATTCTGATTTAGGATCTATCTCAGAACATAATCGTGTGGGGGTGTTGGGAATGACCTCTAGTTGGGTATGGCCAATGGTATTATCACGCCATAGTACTCCGGTTTTGAGCACATAGGACACCCAGTGATAACCCATCACATCATAAGTTGCGCCCGTTTCATAATTATGGTGAATGTTAACGGTTGCCAAAGCTGGGAACATAGCGTCCCATACATATGCCTCATCATAATGTAACCCTTTATCCTCATTAGGAGCGATTTTTTCTTTATGGGAAAAAACAGGAGTATTATCAACTCGAACTTGGAAGTTATAAACCAGCGCTTTTCCTTCACTGGTTTTTTGACCCTTGGGGAGTGCTACCGCACTCATTCCATTATTTATTGGAAAAGGAAAGCCCATAGATACTTTGATTTTTTGGTTTAATGTATTTTTAAATTGGAAATCACAACTGTAAATCCAGGAACCATTCCACTCGGAATTATTTAATTGCTTTCCTGTTATTGTAATTACTTCTTTAACCATTTTTATATCAGGTTGAGAAACAGGGATAGGTAAGGATCCATTTCCGCCTAAAGCAGTATCGTTAGCAAATAGGCTTCTAGAAAAGAATAGAATAAAAAATAGGAATAAGCGTTCAGGGTTTTTGCTTGAGTACCAATGAAGTGAATCCATGTAATTTTCCTAAACAAGAATATACCACTACTTTATTTTTTTATATGGCTTATAGCAAGAGTAGTAGTGAGAAGGCTAATCTGAGTTTTATGATATGATGCGCCATTACCCTAATGCTGTATTTATTATTTTGCAGCCATGATTCCATTTATTTTCGCCTTATGGTCAATGGCCATGCTATAAATTATAGGAAGAATTTATCCGATTAAAATTTAGGGAGAATGATAATGCATACACGGATTGATTATACTAAGTTTGCTCCTAACGCGGTTAAGGCGATTTTAGGTCTTGAACAGTATGTTGTGAATAGTGGAATAGAACGATCTCTTCTGGAGCTGGTTAGACTACGTGCGTCACAAATTAACGGCTGTGCTTATTGTGTTGATATGCACAGTGCTGATGCCAAAAAAGCAGGGGAGTCTGAGCGCCGTCTCCATGCACTGGTTGTATGGAGAGAGTCTCCTTTTTTTACTACCCGTGAACGCGCTGCTTTAGCTTGGACTGAATCAGTTACTTTATTATCAGAGACCCACGTTCCTGATGAGCTTTACAATGAAGTATTGACTTGTTTCAGTGAAAAAGAGCTCATTGATCTGACTATGGCGATTATTACCATTAATAGCTGGAACCGCATCGCCGTAAGCTTCCGAAAATTACCAAGCTAAAATTGTCGCAGAAGATGGCAACTGTCTTGAGCAGTTGCTACTTGCTATGATTCGAAGCTATTCCAAAGAATTTATTTTTGAGGAACAAAGGAGTGAGAAATTTATAGGTTTTTATTTTTAAAACAATAAAATAAAAAAATCACCAGGAAATAAATGAACAGTGGTTTAATAAATACATTAAATATCAAAATCATTTGTAAAAACAAACTGTTTGAATGCCATAACATCTGACATAGTTTTAAGATATCTAGTGGTTGATAAGGCTTTATATACAACAGCAATGTTACGTACTGAATGATAAAGAAACCGAGTAGGGTACAAAGAATAGCAATGGGGTGCCTAATCGAATAGAAGATATTAAACCATGATTTTTTTTTCATTGCTTTACCTAAGCGATACCTCTGAGCAAAAGTTGCAAATGCTCATGAGCCAAAAACTCGAACGCAATTTCGTCCCTCTTCTTTTGCTTTATAAAGAGCCTTGTCCGCGTTTTCAATTGATTCTTCAATTGTAATGCCTGTTTTAAGATGCGATATACCAAATGAAGCAGTTAAATGTACAGTTTTATTGTGGTTAATATTAATTTTAAGTGAAGAAATTCCTATCCGAATACGTTCAGTAATCTCAAGGGCCAGTTCGTTATTAGTATTTTGATAGCAAAGTAAAAATTCATCGCCGCCAACCCGAAAAATTTTGTCGTATGGGCGCATATTCTGCATAATGAATCGACATACGGAAGCTAATACGCTATCACCCGCAGCATGTCCATATTTATCATTAATTTCTTTAAAGCGATCTAAATCGACCATTACTATGCTGCATAATTGGATTTGTCGATTAACTAATTCTTGTTGCTCTCGTAACATGGGTAACATATTATTTCGATTGATCGAGCCCGTTAATGGGTCACGGTTGTAAAGTAATTCACTTAATTCTCGTTGCATTGTCGAAATTTCAAGATGCAATTTTTCCATGTTATTTGAAAAAAGATCATAATCATGAGGTAGTACCGGATTGCCTTTACTTATGGCGATTAATAGAGTGGCTGCTGCTTTATGCATTTGCAGATGCACTTCTCCCAGTGCAATAAATCCTGGATGTTGATTTAACCTCTTGAAAGCAGTTTCATAATACCATTGTCCGAATCGACATTCTTTATGTGCACTGGAACCCATGTCATGCCGATCAGGGGGTAATCTACAAATAAGAGAACGTATAATTGAGTTATACCATTGGTGATGATTGTAGAGTGCTTGTTCAAATTGGAAAATAAAATCTTGTAATTCTTCCCGACTAAAAGACTCAAAGTGCATTTATCTATCCCTAATAGTTAGTTTATTTTCACTAAAATATTCGAGCTTCCATACTTAAATAAGCTCACCACCAACGAGTCAAAAAATCAATCTATTGAAATAATAAATTATAAATTTTATAACTTAAAATAATTATTATAAATAATTATAGTACCTATTAAAGGAATTCCATTTTGCTCAATAAGCTCTCTTGCGATTACAAATTTGTTAAATAAAAAAGCAAGGCGTGGCTTTTAGTGGTGCATCCAGAATATTATTTATAAGGCATGACACTCCAATAAACACCGTGATCAATACGGTATTCAAAATTTTAAATTAATAACAAAATAAGAAGATACTTAAAAAAGATTAAAACGTACCAAATGAATGGATTGATTCAATTATTTTCTAAAAAAGAACAGGGTAAGGCTCTAGTAGTGTTTGTCTTTTTAGCTGGACTATTAGGTATGGTTACCTTATTTTTTGAGCCTATCTACTGGTGTAATATTCAAGAGAAATTTGAGCGTATCTTATTTGCTATCTCAATTTATATTTTTTTATTAGCCTTTTTTGTAGGAAAGCCAGTTGAACCTTTAGGATCATTGTGTACTATTTTGTTTGGATTAGTCTTAATGTGTTTTTCTATTTTTTTTCAAGTCTTTTATTTCAGTAATATTTCAATGACGCATATGTTCTTTCCGTTTATCTGTCTTGGATGTATGTGGGGGTTGGGGCGTACTTTATCAGTGATTGTTAATGTTTCTGATTCGGTTGGGGTTGGCTCTTAGTAAGGTTGGCCTTGGTAGCCCCTCACCCTAACCCTCTCGCATGCGGGAGAGGGTTAGGGTGTTAGCATTTGCGTATAAGGGGGGGGGCTCTGTACACAAGTTGCTCATTATCATATAATAATGTTAATAAATTATTATCGATGTATTAATGTAATGCATACACTATCCCACTATCTGCATTCAGGAACTTCAACAACTGTAGGTATAGACAATATCCTAGATACTACTCTGGCGAATATCTATGTGAAAGATAAAAAAGGACGTTATTTAGACTGCAATCAGAATATGTTATGTCTTAACAAGATGCCCGATATGAAGGGGAAAATGGATTCTGACTTATTATGGAAAGACCAAGCTCCTATACTCATGAAAAATGACGCGGAGATAATGCAACAGAATAAAGCAAAAACGTTTATAGAGACAGTCCAGCTTAATGGTTCCTTTCAGCATTATCTTAGCCGTAAAGCACCATTGTATACGCGACAAGGTAAAATCATTGGGGTCGTGGGAATATCCTTTTTGATAGATGGTGATGTTTCATTATTTACGACGATACAAGAGACAATACCGGTTATTATGCCACGCACTGTGGATATCAACGTTCATGATCAAAATACAAATAATCAACTCACCACGAAACAAATTACATGCTTATCTTATTTGGTTAAAGGCATGACAATAAAACAAATTGGTCAACAATTAAATTTATCGCCAAGAACAGTTGAAGATCATCTTAATTCAGCTAAAAATAAGCTCAACTGTCATAGCCGCAGTGAGCTAATTACAACCGCATTACAATTGCCAATTATTAGAAATCAATTGTAAAACACCCATGATTATATTTTGAGATAGTAAGGTTATATCAAGTATTACTACTGAAATCGATGCCTCCAGTCAGCCCATACGCACTTTTCACTTGGGTTCCATAAAAGTATTGTATTACAGGGATATTCACACCTAAATAACAGGAAATGTTAGCACCTAAATTTATCCTTAAACCCGGTAATAAAAAAATACTATTTCCACCGCTGTTCGGATCGATTAATCCCTCGATATTGTCCTTTGCGGCATATTCCCCATTAATTTCTATAATTCCATCAATGTGTAATTTTTTCTGTTCACTTTTATAAAGCTCTATAACAGTCCCAAAATTATAATCCCACAAGGAGCCTAGGGTCGTCTGCTGTGTACCCTCCGTACTTTGCGTATATATTAAATTGGAACTTAGTGAGAGCTTTTTAAATTGTTTAGAAATAATAATCCCAGCAAATGGAGTCCAGGCACCGCTTCCCGGTTGATCAGCAGCAGAAAAGAGTACACCATAGTTATCTCTTACTGTGGTTTTACCTGTTGGAGTATTAATTCCTGAGAGTAAAGCCAGGGAAGCAGGATGCTTTTCCTCATCCAGCAATCGCCACAGAGAAAAGACATTGGTATCGCCTATGCCAGAAGAATTTCCTAATTGAATAATGCTTTTAATATTTGTTTCCTCATTAATAGCAACCGCAGAAATGGATGAATTGATAACATAGGGAAGGCTAGCTCCAATGGTTATATTCTCTTCTAGCCCATAAAAAGCCAAAATATAATTCGTCAAGTTATACTTCTGATTTTCAGCTAAAGGATGTTGCAAGAGTACAGTATTAGAAAGGGGGATACTGGGATAATATTCTACTCGGTAACTTATCCCTACTTGCCCTTTATCCATGGTATCGGCGGTGGCAGTAGTTATTGGTGAGCCGATTCCAGTAGAGTAACTGATTGATTTTTGAGGAAAAGTAGCTGCATAAAGAGTTAAGGAGCAGCAGTATAAACCTATTACTCGCTTTAAAATTTTATTCATTCCATGAGTATCGTTTAAAATTTTATTCTATCTTAGAATGTGGAGTATACCCAATAGCCGATGAAAGATAATCAGTACCTAGGATTACCTTAATAAGATAATGAATACCAATCATTGCTTCGTGTTTTCAACTGCCGCTTCAATAAAAAATTTCAAAAAATAGCAAAACATTCTTGTGCTGCTCGAGGGAAGACTGTAAATAGACCAAGAAATATCTTACATCGCAAAAAAAGTGACTATTAATTTACATTATTATATTATCATTTTTTTTTTACAGAGAGTCAAAAATGCCATCAAGTCAATTAGCGTTCTTATGTCAACAGATTGAAAATCAAGATACCGACCATTTTGGTAAATTTTATATGTATGTCAGTTTGCTAAATACCCTGACAGCAAGAAATAAATCGTTTGCTGAGGGATTGCCGCAATACTCGAGTTTGCTTCCTTGGAAAAATGATAAACCTATAAAAATTGGGGAAATATCCACTGACTTTACAAGACAATTAAATATTTACTCTCGAGAATTTATTAATTCCCAACCTAACTGGTCGAAAGCACTTTATAATATTGTTATGGCCTATATACGTAAAGGAAATGTTTCAGATCTAATTTATATTATTGATCAAATGCTTGATCATCTCAGTGCAATGCATGGAAAACAAAGTCATAATAATAGTATTTATGTCGATATTAACTTTGACAAAAAAAAAGAAGGCCTAGCTTCGTTCATTAAAGAAATTTCAGCTTTCAACCAGCAGGTATTATCTATTACTGATAATAGTTGTAATACCGTATTATCTTTATTAGGAGTAACTACAGGGTTAGTATTGCTATTTACTGCGATACCGATAATTATTAGTTTACCTCTTGTATTCGCTGGATTGTATGGCACCTATCATTTTGCAACTGAGGTAATTTCAAAAGCTGAATCGTTAGAAGCGCACCTAACTCAGATTACTGAAAAAATGAAAAAGTTACCGCAAGATACCAGTTTATTTGGAGATGCTAATCACAATACATTTTTCACCGCAGCGGTTAAGCCCATACCCTATGCAGCAGTTACCGCTGCAGAGCAATTAGTATTTGATGAATCGCAACAGAAGCAATTAAAAACCGGCCGAGATGGGTTGGATTCGGCCTTTTACTGGATGGGTTTATAAATCAATACTTAAGACATCGCCAGTTGATGCTTCTAATAATCTGTTTCTTCCTATTTGATTTGTAGAATACTACTAAGAGGGATAAATGTAGGCATTAAGTGAAGCATGTAGCCTGGGTGCAGGTCCAATGACAGGAGCCCGGGTGTCGCTTTGGCGCGACCTAGGACAAGTTACTAACCCCTTTACGTCTAATGACATGTGGGGTGGAAATATGTTTGGGTGTTTAGAGGAAATCATTTACAGTGATGTTTCTATGACAAGCAGAGTGTTAGATGAGCTTATTAAGATATTTTACATATATTTTATTGTCTGAATTCGGTATGATTGTTCTAACAAAAATAATAAATTTATGAGTCAATTATGAAAAAATTAGTTCTTATTTTGGCATTATGTTCATTGAATGCATTTGCTGTTAATGCTGTAAATCCAAATAATAATGATTGTGAAAGCATACAAGATCCTGCGGAGCGAAAGGATTGTTATAACATTGCAAAAAAAGATGAAGCGGAAGAAAATTTTAGGAACTTCCAAGAAAATCTCCCTGATTCTTATCAAGATGACTTCTAATAAAAAGAATTTTAGGTAATACATTGAATTGATCGATTTTGATTGAATGTATTACCTACTAAAGATGTTGTTTTTCCCACTGATTACCTTAAATAAAACGCGAAATTTCAATCCAAATACTGCAACTTAATTTTAAAAAATTTGAAATTTTTGATTAATTTTCTTGATTTTTTCATGAGTTAATAAATTTTTTTCTCAAAAAATCACTATCAAATGTCCAATTTATAAACTATATATACATATAGAGGTCATTTTTGTTGTTTAAGGAGAGAATAATGAAATTAATACTTACATCCTCAGCATTGCTCATGTCTTTAAGTCTAGTTGGTTGCAATACAATGAACCAAGCCAGTCAGTACAGTAACTCAACGGTAGGCGCCGGTGTAAAATATGGTGCTAATGTGGTGGGTACCGGGGTGGGGTTTATAGCTGATACTGGTGCTGCAGTAGGTCATGGAGTTGGTAAGGTAGTTGATACTGGAGTTGGAGTAGTAACTGGACATACAGTTTACAAAGCAAAACCACAATATGTTAATCATAATGGTCATCGTTATATGTTACAAAATGGTCGTTATGTTCTGGTACACTAACCTTTAAAAGGCTCTTCATTAAGAAGAGCCTATAAATCTTATTTTCAAATGATTTTTATACGGTTTACTTGGACATTGAAAATCATAGTCCGCGTGAATAGCTAATTGAACTATCAAATAAATTTAACAGCATGAAATAGAGGAGAGACCATTCCTCTTAGTGTTCACTTATAAAGTTTGTGAGCTGCTTGTTCGTGCAATTTCTTCTAACGTTTGTGAACTCCTAATTTCATGGGTTATGCAATCGAGAAGAGGGGCTTTGTCGCCAATAGCTATGGATTTATGGACTTTTGCCACGGTATGAGTCTCGGAGACCCTATAATTAGAATTTAACTCCTCTAACTCGTCTGAGTCTGCTACGCTGCTTGCATCAAAAAGAGTTAATAAACGTTCGTCCCGCCCTATTAAACCTAATTCTCGAGCTTTTTCATTCATTTTTTCGAAATCTTTCATAGTAACTCCGTTAGAGAATACTATTTCAAGAGACCAAACTCTTTTTTTGAAGCCAGGATTGGTCCAGTCTTGTACATGTAAAATCTCACTTGAAGGCATAAAATTTTTTAAAAAACGACCAGGGCCCCTTACTTGCACTATTTTTGCTACATCTTCTGAAACTTTGAATGCCCAATTGTCATCTTTTCCTGATCCAATGACCACAGTTACTTCATTATTAGCAGCTGCTGTGTTTTTTATAGAATGGTATTTTTCTCCACTTTTTGAGGCTTCGATTGTTTTTTGACTATAGCTATCAAACAGTTCTTCATTCAAATATAAATGCTTTTGTGGGCGGGTAAACACTTTAGGCATTCCTGTGACCCAAATGAAACCCCGACATGGAATGATTGATATGCCTGCTGCATAAGGTTGTACAGTATATTTACAGGGACTGGTAGAAAAGAAAAATTTACTGTCATTGTCTATAAGGTAGCGAACAAGATCGATACTTGGTGTTTTTCTTTTTTGCATTGAAGACATCCCAAGATAGTTGCTAGACATCGCTTCATAAACTTCTTTACTCCCTTCAGTTCCTCTATAAAGAAAGTCTTTATCTGAGGGTAAACTTTCATGTAACTGAGCTATTCCTTCATCTATTTCTTGTGGCGTTAACAAAGGGTATGCTGGATCCAACTTATCGGGAGTAAAAAGTCCACCACGTCGTAGAGACAATGAAGATAATACACTTTGATTAAAACCAGATCTAGCTACTGGGGTCTGTAGTAATCTTCGCATGTTAGGGTACTCCTATATTATTTGGTACCAAATAATTACTGAGAGTTCTATAAATAAGCTTTTATGGAAGTAATTATGGGCCAATTGATCCCCGGGTGAATAATTTAAGATCTATATGATTTAAAATATAGCATATATTTTTATAACGCAGGAAAGTAGCTTAAGTTGTTCACTTTGATTGAATTTGGCCTATGAGTTTCATTAAATAATGTTATTTTGTTAGCTAGAATAGTCATTTGAGCAAGGTGTTATTCTAGCTATTTGGAAATGAAAATTGCGATTATTTACTTTGTCTTTTTCTTGTGATTTAGAAAAGGAGCTGCTTGATGCGCGATGATTCGTTCATAGAGTATGCGCACTACCTCTTCGTACAATTTCCTCTAAGGTTTTGTTGCCTCTAATTTCAGCCGCTATGCATTGAATTAATGGGTCTTTAAGTCCTAAAGGAATATCTTTATGGACCTTCGCCACTCTAAGGGTGGTTGGTATTCTGTAGCGAGTATTTAATTCTTCTAATTCCTCAGAATCCACTACGCTTGCTGCATCATGAATGGTTAACAAGCGCTCGTGAATTCCTATTAAACCTAATTCCCGGGCTCTTTTATTCATTCGTTCAAAGTCTTCACTAGTTCTGCCATCTGAGAATACTACTTCAAGAGACCACACTCTTTTTTTGAAATCTGGATTTTCTATATCTTGGACGTGTACTATCTCAGTTGAAGGCATAAATTTTCCAAGGAAGCGGCCAGGGCCACGTACTTGAATTACTTTCATTACGTCTTCAGAAACTTTTAATGCCCAATTATCATCTTTGGTAGCACCAATAATAATGGTTACTTCATTATTGCCAGCGGCTGTTTCCTTTATAGGATAATGTTTTTCTTCTTTTTCCAATTCTTTAATTTTCTTTATTGTATAATTATCAAACAATTCCTCGTTTAAGAATAAATGTTTTTGCGGGATCGTATACACTTTGGGTAGTCCAGTGACCCAAATGAAACCGCGACATGGAATGATTGATATACCAGCTGCGTAAGGTTTTGCTGTATATTTGCAGGGTGATGTAGAAAAAAAGTACTTACTGTCATTATCGACAAGGTAGCTCACGATATCATGATTTGATGATTTTTTTCTTTGAACTGAAGACATCCCAAGATAATTACTCGTCATTGCTTCAAAAACTTCTTTAGTTCCTTCTGTTCCTCTGAAAAGGAAGTCGCTTCCAGATGGAAGGCTATGATGTAGTTGCTCGGCACCTATCTTTATTTCTTTTGATGATAGGGAAGCATAAGTTATATCAAGCTTATCTGAAAAAAAAGAATGACTTGTTTGAGTCAAGGATTTTAATACTCGTTGATTAAAAATTGTTTTATTTATTAGTGTTAATTTTGATCGCACATCCATACTCCAACTATTGGGTCAACTAATTGTCACTAAAATCATTAAATGGACCCTGTGATTCAAAAAGGATCATACCAAATAAATTTTGTTTTGTTGAATAGAAAAAGAAGTTTTTGAATGTTTATTCTATGTAATTAGTGACCTGCTCTTACTTAAGAAGTTATGAGATAGGGTATAGAGAAATCTTATGAAGATGTTCTTTTCATGTGATAGCACAAGATTGTTAAAATGCTGTGCTATCGAGCAAGAACTATTGTTAACGTTTTTTGAATATGGATTTTAGTTGATTATAAGATAGTGCAATTCCATGAATTCGAAGACTCCTCTTTTACTGCTCCTTTTTTATGTGCTTGAGCATACATACCATAGGGATTAGGCTCTAGTGGAGTTTTGGAACTTGATTGTGTTGCTAAATTTCCAAGCTTTACACCATCTAAATGTTTTTTGAATACCTGGAAGTTAGGCCCATTTTCAATATCTATTATTGGGAACACAATATGTTGGAAGTGTTGCGCCCGTTTTCCAATTTCTTCACAATATATCTTGGCAACAATCTCTGGATCATTTTTAAAGCTTCCGCATCCCCAGGCTCCCATAATTGCATCAGTTTTTCCTTTGAGAATTAAAGTATCGAGCTGTGCACCGATACGACGACTTAGGTCTTGAGTATATTCTTTTACTGAATGTTCATCCTTGAAGTCAATTTTTCTATCAATAAGCTCAGGAGCTGCTGCTCTCAATTCATAAAAAGGAAATATTTTGTTTTTTGGAAGGAAGGAATAACTCAATGCACTGTCCGCTGTAAACTGTTTTCTAGATACAAGTTCTTCAGAACTTGTTGGAACCAAAATTTCAGGTCCACGAAAGCAAATCTGCGGCTCATCATCCATATATACTTTATAAGCTTCGGGTACTTTTATTCCGCGTCGTATGCTTAATGACTCCAGTTCTTCAGGGCTCATTTTTTCTTGCGCGCTTAAGAGTCTCCTGCTTTGTTCATCATAAAGAAAACATTTCCGAGTTCCATCGTAATAAATGCCTTTGGAGAGTAACGAACGGACACAAGATGAACGATGCCACATATTTTCTTCCTGAGCACTTCCTCCTTCTAGAGCAGCTCCTCCCGGAAACAGTGAATTGGCCATATTCAAAATAGGATATATTTTTCCATGTTTTTTAGTTACTTCTAAAGCAGCATCCCCAAAATCTTTGCACACTACTTCAACTTTATTGGGTGGTTCTACTTTTTCTTCTTTCCATGATTTTAAATTTTCAGATGCATGTGATTTTAACTCGTTATATAGCTTAGGGTCTGTTACATGGTCTATTGTTTTGCCCATACTTTTATGACGCCAACCATTTCCAGAAAAAATTCCCAATAGATAACTGGGTTGGTTATAGGAATGAACTTCCTTTATATGCGATAAATAAATGGGATTCGAAAGATGACGTAATTCTCTATATGCTCTCATAAAATAACTCCCTTGGTATTTTGTCTCTTTCTGGTCTTGCGGAGACAGATCCTGTTATTCATTGATATAAATTCATCAATAATGATCCTTAATTTGCATTATTGTTCTTTTTATATCGTCGTTGTTATCTCACATATTATCCTACTTGGTCAATAAAAATCTTTTGTTGAATTGGTTGTCATACGGTAGAAATGTTGGCTATTTTGTCAAAAAAACAATTAAAGTGAGCAGGTTAGTGTATATTTTTTGTTATTAGTAATGACAGAACATCGTATAAAAATCATTCAATTAGCATTCAAATTATTGAATTTTTTTTGTGCAATTTATCTATACATATGAAATTTTGAACTAATATATAAAACAATGACGATATGATACTTTCGCGCATCTCCAGTATGTTTAATTTTAGTTCTGCTGTTTTTTGACTACCAGAGATGTATATCTAAAAGGAAATTATTTTGAAAAAAGTACATGTCTGCTTTCAGCTTGTTCTATTGCTGTTGACTTTTATTTGTGGTGAAAGAGGGTGGTCTGCACAAAGATTGCCACTTTTAAGTGATTATATGCGGATAAAAACGGTCGGTGAGCCTGATTTGTCGCCAGATGGAAAATGGATAGTTTATACCTTAGAAGAAAATGTTAATAAAACAAGTGCAATACGAAATATCTGGTTAGTATCCTACGATGGCAAGGTCTCCAAGCAGCTCACCAATAATAAGAAAGCCAGTAATTACTTACCAAAATGGAGCCCTAATGGTCAATGGATTGCTTTTTTATCGGATAGCGATGATAGTCTCAGGTTATTGAATAGACAAAGTGGTCAAATTATCAGATTGACGAATAATCAGTACGAGGTAAGTGATTTTACGTGGTCACCGGATTCCCAAAACCTTGCTTTTATTGCCAGTGAGCCTACTGAAAAAGCCTCTAAAAACAAACCCATAATCATTACACGATTTCTTTTTAAAAAAGACACCGAGGGTTATCTTTGCGACAAAAGAACGCATCTTTATCGTATAGCACTTCAAAGCAAACAAGTTGAGTTACTAACGCCGGGGTCTTATGATGAATGGTCTCCAGTATGGTCACCCAATGGAGAATACATCGCATTTGTCTCTAAACGAGGAGCCGAACCGGATAGGAATTATAATTCAGATGTATATGTCATAAGTAGCAAAACTGGAGGTAAGGCAATACAATTGACTCGTTTCCCTGGAGCCGGGATGGATCCAGATTGGGAATCGATTCCCTCATGGAGCCCGGACAATTCTCAAATAACTTATTTAAGCTTTAATAATAAGTCACCTATCTATGCACCTACGCAACTAGCGATTGTTAAATTGGCCAGTCATCAAGAACGAATTGTCGCTCCTATAGATCGTTGGTTTACAAAACCTGAATGGTCTGAGGACGGTAAAAAAATATATGCCTTAATTGAAACAAGCAGGAATACCCATCTGAACGAGATTGATGTACTTACAGGTGAGGTCAAAGCATTAACTAAAGGAGAACAGGTTGATAGTGAATTTGCAACTGCGAAGCAGCATATTGTGGTTGTCTCTTCGGATGATCAACATCCACCCGAACTCTTTGCAGTAGAAAATACGTTGAGACCCTTAACCCACCATAATCAAAAGCTTTTGGATGAGGTTATTTTTCGTCCTGTAGAAAATATTGAGTTTAAAAGCGCTGATGGAACGTTGATCGAAGGTCTATTGCTCAAACCGGCAAATTACAAACCTGGAAAACAATATCCGGCGCTTTTAAATTTGCATGGGGGACCTGTTTATCAATTTAGTCATGAGTTTAACTTTGAGTGGCAGTGGCTTGCTGCCCAAGGTTATACCATCATAGCTCCCAATCCACGAGGAAGTTCCGGAAAGGGGTTTGATTTTTCTAATGCGATTAACGCAGATTGGGGCAATCTGGATGTTAAAGATGTTCTTGCTTCTGTGGATTATGCCATTAGTAAGGGTATTGTCGATCCCAATCAATTGGCTGTGGGCGGTTGGAGTTATGGCGGCATGCTTACGGATTATGTTATTGCCAGCACGCAACGTTTTAAGGCTGCTGTCAGCGGAGCAGGGACCGGCAATGTTTTGGGCAACTATGGTGTCGATCAATATACTTTGGATTATGAGTCAGAGTTAGGAAAACCTTGGTTAAACCCTCAAATTTATATGAAACTGAGTTACCCGTTAATGAAGGCTAATAAAATTAAAACCCCTACTTTGTTTATGTGCGCCAGTTTGGATTTTAATATGCCGTGCATCGGTTCTGAACAATTATATCAAGCCTTAAGATCACAAAATATACCTACAGAATTGATCATTTATCCTGAACAATACCATTCTCTTGATAGACCCGATTTTCAAATTGATCGCTTGCAACGATTTAAAGATTGGATGGATTTTTATCTTAAAAAACTCAATTAATTCAATAATGGCTGCGAATTGCGGTTAAAAGATAGTGGAAAATTTCATTTTATTCCAAGCATTAAGACTGGCCAAAGTGATAGCTAATGAACTATAAATATCTATAGGGTTTTTAATTCGCTGCTAAAGAGTTTTTATGGATAAAGAAAAATGTAATATCCTTTATGTTGATGACGAGGCGCATAATCTTACTGCCTTTGTCGCGACATTTCGTCGTCATTTCAATGTGTATACTGCTACTTCAGGACGCGAAGGTATGGATATTATGCGCCATAATAATATTCAAATTGTTATTACGGACCAACGAATGCCCGAAATGACAGGTGTACAATTTTTAGAGTCCATTATTCCTGAATATCCCCATACAATTCGAATGATTTTGACGGGTTTTACTGATGTTGAAGCAATTATTAAAGCCATTAATACGGGGCGAGTTTTTCGCTATATAACGAAGCCATGGGATCCTGTTGATTTAAAGATTAATATTGATACAGGTATAAAGATGTTGAATCTTGAAAAAGAGCGTTTGTTTTTGATTGAAAAACTGAACCAAGAGGTATTATATCAAAAACGAATTATGGAGTTGTTTCAAAAATACGTGCCTAAAAATATAGTCGATGAAATTTTAAATTCTCAGGGAGAAGAATCTCTGATACGCGGTGAATATCGTATTATTTCAGCCATGTTTGCGGACATACGCCAATTTACTTCTATAGCAGATAAATTAGGCCCTGTAAAATCTGTGGAAGTACTGAATGCTTATTTTGAATTAATGACTCAAAAAATTCGTAATCATCATGGTAGTGTTAATAAATTAATTGGTGATGGAATTTTAGCTTTATTCGGTGCGCCTGTTTCACATATCGATAATCAATTAAATGCTGTATTTGCAGGATTAGCAATGATTGATGCATTGCAAGAATTTAATGAGAAATACCATGAGATAATTGGTCGCGAAATCTCTATTGGAATAGGCATAAATACCGGAGAGGTAATCGCTGGTAACGTAGGTACTAGTGAACATATGGAATATACGGTCATCGGCGACACGGTGAATACTGCTTCACGCATAGAAGAGCTGACCAAAAATAAGCCCAATACTTTATTGATTAGCGAAACTACCTACAAACCTATTGCAAATGAAATTCTTGTTGAAGAAATAGAACCCCAAGTAATTCGTGGCAAGGAAGAAAAAATCAAGCTTTATCGAGTGCTTGGAAGAAAACATGAGCGCTAATACGATAAAAACGTGGCAATTTTGGTACCCCAATATAATCACCGTTTTAATTTACACGATAGGGGGTGTGGCAAGTAATATTTGGATGATTCCTCATACATTAGTAACTCCTCTTTGGCTTCCATCGGGCGCAGCATTGGCTATGGTGCTTTGGTATGGCAATAAGGTTTTTTTAGGGATCGCTATTTCAGAAGTACTCGTTACTGCAACACTGGGTAACGTGTTGTCTTGGCAAACTTGGATTGCATCTGCATTCGTAGGAGTGGGGGCTGGGCTCCAAGCAATCTGGGCTGCTCAATTGATTCAGCATTATACTCATACCAAAACACCATTCTATACAGTTAGAGATGTTTTAATTTTTATCTTCGGAGGTGATTTTCTTATATCTCTTACCAGTTGTACTGTAGGTATTGCTTCGCTGGTGTTGTTTGACTTAATTAAACCCGGACAAATTATTAATAATTGGTTTGTTTGGTGGATAGGTGACATTGTAGGGATTATGGTTATAACTCCCCTTATTATGGCTTGGTATGATAGTAAACCTACATTCAATTTGAAGCTATTTCTTGAGTATGTGCTCTTAATCGGTTTATTAAGCTGCACGATTGTGATGATCTATATACTGCATTATCCCCTAGCTTATATTTTGCTCCCATTTTGTGTATGGTCTGCTGTACGTTTTAGTATTCGATTGGCAATAATTACAGCATTTATCATTTCGATTTCTGTACTCTGGTTAGAGATCCATGGTTATCAAGAGTTCAGTTATATGGATATTTCAAGTAGCTTAATATTTTTACAAGCATTTGTTGCAGTCATATTTTTTACGACATTAATCTTGTCTGCAGTAATAAACGAACGAAAAAAAGCACAAGAAGAATTACTCCACGCCAATATCAAACTGGAATCACGAGTGGAACAACGTACACGGGATCTTAACAAAAAGAACATTCAACTTAATAAGACATTAGAAACTTTAAAAAAGGCGAAAACACAATTAATTCAAGCAGAAAAAATGTCTTCTTTAGGAGTATTAACTGCTGGAATCGCGCATGAGATTAACAACCCAGTTAATTTTATCTCCGCCAATATCGGTCCATTAAAAAACGATATTGACGATATAATGAATCTATTAAATAAATACGAGGAAATTACCCCTGAAACATCAATAAAAGAGAAACTACTCGAAATTTCAAAATACAGAGAAGCAATCGATTTGTCGTTTACGCTGCAAGAAACGCATAATTTACTTGATGGTATTGAAGAAGGTGCAAGACGTACTGCAAGTATTGTAAAGGATTTGCGTACTTTTTCGCGTCTTGATGAAGGGGAGCTAAAACAAGTTAACATTCACGAGAATATCGATTCAACCTTAACCTTATTACACAATCAATTTCGCGACCGAATTATCATTAATAAAAATTATGGTGATATTCCTGAAATAGAATGTTTCTCCGGAAAACTCAATCAAGTCTTTATGAATATTCTCACCAATGCAGCACATGCAATTCCTGAGCATGGGGAAATTACTATTACAACTGCTAAGAAAAAGAATCACATTTTAATTCGTATTCGGGACACAGGTGTGGGAATGACTAAAGAGACAATGGCTAAGATGTTTGAGCCTTTTTTTACTACGAAACCTGTCGGAAAAGGGACAGGCTTAGGTTTATCCATTTCTTATAGTATTATTCAGGAACACCACGGAACGATTACAATAAAAAGTGCTTTAGGAAAAGGGAGTGAATTTAAAATCACTCTTCCTATTAAGTATGTCAGAAATTGATCCTGGTCAAGAGGAATCCCGGCGGTCTGAACTCATTTAAACCGGGTCCCCTCATTATACTAAATACTAAACTCCAATTCTTAAGTCTGCCCGTAGTGCATGGCTGCTACATATTCGCCATAGTTAAAACAAAATTTGGAATATTTGGTGAACCTATACCAACCCCATCATTCCAATATTGATCTTCAGGTTCCAGAGTAAGTGATGAATCCCATCCAAAAGTTTTGTTCTTAATAGTAAATGCAGAGGCCGGGGGAGGACTGCCTTGAATTATTGTAGAGGGTGGGGGTGTTGCACCACTGATTATAAGGGCTGGCGGAATAATAAGATTAATTGCTCCGTTGTCGAGTAAAACATGATTCATTTGATACAAATAAGGCGCTGCTTGGCCTATAGGTGTTCCTTTATTTAGTAAACTACGTGCTTGATTTACTAAGATTAAAGTGGCTGAGAATAAAGGACATGCCAAGCTTGTGCCTCCATCCTGAATTTGTGCTCCATCCGCAATAATCAGTAGTCCCGTTTGTGGGTCACCTAGCATCGCAATATCAGGTAATGCACGGCGACTTCCGAAGTTACTAATAACTCCATAACCACCCGCAGTGAAATTGCTAATGGACTTCTGCCACCTAACTGGACCATAAAACTTGCTAATGCCTCCACCAGTTCCACCATCATAAACATAGCTACCTTTAGATGCTTTAACTGATCCCCAGACGGTTTCAAATGCATAGCGGTATTTTTTATCTACGAACAAAGCAGTCGCTCCGACAGCAGTAGCATAAGCAGAACTGGCGGGATAATTAACTTTTGGGGGAGAGGGCCAAGTCCCAGTACATTTTTTTTGGGTGCTGTAGGTAAAGTCTCCACAATCACCGGAAGAAAAATTAACACTGATTCCTGCTGCAGCAGCTAATTTTAAAGTTTGTTCGAGTGAAGTATCTAAAGTTTCTTCGCCACCCCAGCTATTAGAAATAACGTAGGCATTAGAAAAACCTGCAATGGTATGTTTATTCTTAATCAGATTATTGATCACCTCGGTTAATATCGTCTTTTGATTTTTACCTAATACCAGAACTGTATTATCTCCAGGCGCTAGTGTATGAGAAGCCTCAATATCCAGGAAGATTTCATGACTCGAAGATGAGGCATTAGGGCAGTGTGTAAATGGAGTTCCATCAGGATTAATGATTGCAAAATTCCTGGATGGTCCTGAAATTACAAAGGGTTTTATCTTGTTTTCTTTAAAATATTTATTTGCATCCCTTAAAATTTCCTCTGGTCTATTCGTACCGCACGAATCAACAATCACAAGGGTTTGTCCTGTCCCATCGAGATGTTTGCCATTAATAAGAGGAAGGTTTTTCAGATTATAACTCTTTTGCAAATGCTCACCGGTGAACCCTTGTAATGAAATATCTGTAGGAATTGCAAAAGGAGTAAAAGCATTCCACATAAAATTTAAATCATGAACTTCATCCTTTTTATTTTTAATACTTTCTATGTTTGCATGAAATTCAGGAATGGTGCTAAGCCCCGTAATTTCGGCAATATATTGAGCAATCTCCGAATTTATTTTGGGTTTGTTTGTATTGGCATAAACGAGTTTATTTTGATACTGATAATAGTTTATTTGCACGTGAAGCGCTTGTTCAATTTGTGCTACTGTACCAGTGATTTGAATACTATGATTAACAATACGGGTTTGCATTCCTTGAGAAGAGAAAAATCGTTGTACTGCCTCTTCTGCTTCTTTATTAGGTGCAAACTCCTCTTCATAAAGAGCGGAAGTTAAAAATTGTTGATAGCGAGAACTATTTGGGTCATAAACATCTTGAACAAGCTTATCTAACTCTGCTTGATTGCGTATTTTTAATCTCGCTATAAATGAAATTTTTATATTAGAATCCATAGGTCGAATCAGGGTGGCCTGATTGAGTAAGTTTATTCCGGGGCTAGGCAAGCTCGATAAGTCAGTTGCTTGCTTTGCATAGGGAGTTGTTGTCACAAAACCAAATGACAATAAAAGAAATACTACTTTTTCAAGTTTCAACATGAATTATCTCCCTATGTTATCCGAAAAAAAATAGACTAGTAATCGGACTATATGTGATAAATCCCAAATCATCCCCAGTGGTTAAAGAAAATACATGACCATTCTGAGTTCCTGCATGGATCACGGTGGCATCTGCATTAACGAACAAGGTGTACGTTATTTGGGATAAAAGAGTCCACATGGGATTTGAATGGGTTAAGGTGTTAGCGAAATAGGCATATTCAAAATTGATGGTACCAGGTGGTAAGGTACTATTCGTTGAGGTTTGCCGAGTATTAACATAAAGTTGGCTACTTGTAGCAAAAACATTTTGGATGGGAACTGGAATACTTGATTCTGGACCACTGATTCTATTCCAGGTAGCGCCATTATTTATTGAATAATAGACATTGCCATCGTCACTTCCTATATAAATAGTAGAGGGGGTTAAAAATATACTGTTGATGGCTCCAGTACCTGGATTTGTTGCGGTAGATACCCAAGTAGTTCCCTTGTCGTTCGAATAGTAAACTTTTCCCTCTTGAGTTCCAACATAAATTTTTGCTGTAGTTGTAACAGAGACACTATTTACTGCTGAAGTACCTGGTGCGGTGGTAGCGCTCCAAAAAGTACCATTATTCGTTGAATAGTAAACTTTACCATCGGCACTTCCTACGTATAAAGTAGTTGGTGTTACGAATATCCCATTCACGGTATTACCCGGCGATGGTACGGTTGGTGTAGCAGTCCAAGTTAAACCATTCTTAATAGAAAAATAAACAGAACCGCTAGCAGTCCCTGCATATACTATCCCTGCACGTGTAAATGTAACTTCTACTGTATGATTGCTATCAATATTAAATAGTGTGAATGTTGTTCCACCCTTTTGTGCGGTGCCTCCGTCCATCAACCATTCATCAACTTGGTAACCCGCATCTGGCTTTGCTATAAAAGTCAAATTACTTCCTGCGATCACCGTTTGGGGCGTATTGGGTTTAATTGTTCCATGTGCGCCAGCAGTTGGTGAAATCAAATATTTTGTCACAGGAATTAAAGTAATATTTAAAATGTTAGCTAAGCCTGGGCGATAACACTCCAGTCCATTTCTTTGTTCACATACAATAGGACCATCTTTGATATGGCCAGGTAATTTGCTTCCATTCACAAGCAAATTAAGTGTACAGGATTGATGATAATTCAATTTAAATGGGTTAGGGCAATTCCCGGCTGAAGTGACTTGGGTAACCCCCTTAATGTGTTTCATAGATAAAGTGTGTGTTTTGTGCGATTGATTGGTTACCGTATATTTGATTGTCGCTGTTCCTATCGGTGTTATATAAATTTGGGGTGGATAGTTGGGATCCGGTGCAAAAGTCCATACTGGTCTACTTGCATGGCATACTGTAAGGAATAGAAAAACAACCACAACCATACAAAGCTGGGGCAAAGTAGTTTTAAATATTCGCATCTTCAAATCCATTTTCAGATATTCATTTTAGTGTTTATCTTAAGTTGATTACTTATCTTAGATCAATAAAAGTTGATATTTTTTTCAATGGGTTAAAGATTATTTGACAGAAGGATAGAGCTTATTTACGAGTACCTTAGCATTGGATTACAATTGATTTTGAGGGCTGTTTAATCGCCAAAATATTTATTATAAATAGTTAAATAGGTTCCATCGGTTTCTATTTCTAATAAGGCTTTATTAATTCTATCAATTATAGGGGCATTCTTTCTAAGCGCAATTATTCCATATCCGTTACCTATCACAATCGGTTTTCCTACCAGTTGAAATCCTTGTAGCGTATTATTCAGCAGATATTTAGCAACATTCTCATTGACCAATGCTGCATCAATATCACGACTGTTAAGGGCATCTATTAATGATGTGATTGTGGAATAGGCTTTGATATTTTGTTTCGAAGTATAATTAGGTAACACATTGTATTGGATAAAAGTTGCCTGAAGTGCACCAATTTTTTTGTTTTTAATATCGTTGATTGAATTGATATTTGAATTTTTTAATGACATAAACTGTCCATTACTTGTTATATAAGGCAGACTGAATACGTAATCGGTTGGTTCAGTTGAAGGAAGTGGACTCGGTAAAAAAGTAATGTCAATAAAACCCGCATTAAGATCTTTAAATTGTGAATCTAAATCAGTTGGTTTATAGATACACGTTGTAGCAATGCGTTTGCATATTTCATCCATAAGGTCGACACTAAAACCAAAATAATGATTGTCGCTGTCGGTTGATGAAAAAGGGGGAGCAAATTTCAAAACGCCTACAGCAAGGGAACTACCATAAGCAACGAAATGACTTGCTAATAGGATTATAAAAACAATGTGCTTTAAAAGCTTCATGTTGTATATCCGTATTTTATATAGTTAAACTCTAGAATGTTAAAAAAGGCTTGTCAATGCAATCAGTGAATGAGTCTGAATCCTTTTAGCCGTTAACATTGTTTTTTTGTATTCATATATGAGAAAAATTTAATTAAATCATCCATGTCTTTATCAGATAAAGACTGTTTATCTGAGCCTGTCATCCGGCCTTGTGGGAGAGAGCGAACTGATTTTGGATCGCGAATAAATTTTTTCAATTGAGTGATATCAGGATAATAATCCAACGGATTTTTGGGGCAATTCAAGTCTGGTCCGATATCGCTTTTTCCCACCTTATTTATCCTGTGGCAACCCTCACAATGGCTAATATAAATTTTGTACCCATTAGCAATCGATGCGTTTGTTGTTTTGGGAGGGCTAAGGACATGTAGGTAATTGAGTTCGGGGGTAACTTTTATGGAAGTAACACTCCATGCCCAATATTCTGGTGATATATAGGAGCGCTCAGGATAAAGCCAAATAATCTCATAAGGTCCAGCTGTAAGACCGGTGTGATTGTCAATTATTGGCCATCTTGATTTAGGTTCTATAGCCAGCATTGCTATGGATGCATTCTTACTACAATCCATAATTTTATGTGCGGGAACATAGACATGAAAATTATCTTTGGCTATGAGTTCGATGATATCTTGTTTTCCTATATGCAAGGAAGCCAGTAACTTGCATAAAGGGATGGCTTTGTGGTGCATGACTTTGTTTGGATAAGCGCGGTCATTATTGATCGTTACTTGGGTTAGGTCTCGATGGGATAGCAATTCATCTCGAGTTAAGGTGAACGATTTATTTGGAGTAACAATATGAAGTGTGCTATATGATGATTCACCCGCTGTAGAAGTAGTTTCCCCTATTAGCCAGAGACTAATCAATAAAAAAATATATTTGAATCCGTTCACTTTAACTCCTGGCATTTCAGCTGTTTTATCTAATCGCCAAATCATTTTACATCGATGTAAGAATTTTGCCAGGGTAAATAGAACTACTAGCTATTGTTTTTATTGTAGTTTTTTAAAAATTCAAAAAAAGCATTTAAAGAACTGAAACAGCTGATTTATAAATAGAGTCTCGAAAATAAAATCTTGATTTTTGCGTGCATACTCATCATAGTGCAAATCTAAAACCGATGAAGAAGCGTTATACAACCTCCATTTGACTATGAGTATATTCTTAATAAGGAGTATGAGAAATGGGCTACAAATTTCGTTTAAGCGTTGCATTATTACTGAGTCTGCCAACTCTATTATTTGCAGATGATACCCTGATTTTTGCTGTTGATATTATTCGGCATGGTGATAGGACACCTATTGTTCCGCTTGCAGCTGTAAATTACCAATGGCAAGAAGGCCCAGGTCAGCTAACTGCAGAAGGCATGCAACAAGAATATAAAATGGGCATGCAGTTCCGTAAAAAATATATTGAGCAAACCCATTTATTGCCTGAGTACTACGAGCATGGAACAATGTATGTGCGCTCCACTGATTATGAACGCACCCTAATGAGCGCTCAATCGTTATTAATGGGATTGTATCCGCCTGGGACAGGTCCCAATACGACAGAATCTTCTCTTCCAGCGTTGCCTTACGCTTTCCAGCCCATTCCTGTTTTTAGTGCCCCATCTAAATATGATGAGGTGATTATTCAGCAGATAAGTTCCGCAGAACGAGCCAAATTAATGGAACAATATGTGTACTCTACGACAGAATGGCAACAAAAAAATAATGAGCTCAAGGATAAATACCCTCTTTGGAGTGCTTTGACAGGGATTCAAATTAAAAACTTGGCTAATCTTGAGTTATTAGGCGATGCTTTATACATTCATCAAATACATAACGCACCGATGCCCATTGGATTGAGTAATCAAGATATCGAAACAATCATTAATGTCAGTAACTGGGCTTTTATGGCACAAGAAAAACCTCAAGAAGTGGCAGCTGTCTACAGTTCCAAACTAATGACCAATATCGCCAATTATCTCAATAGCGGTAGCCTGAAAAAATCCAAGCTTAAATACGTTTTATTATCAGCACATGATACGACTATTGCGAGTGCATTGAGCTTTTTAGGATCTCCTTTGCAAATCGCACCGCCGTATGCTTCCAATCTAAATTTCTCACTCTATGAACATGATGCCAATTATTATTTGGTAAAAATCACCTATAATGGTACTCCTGTTTCAATTCCAGCCTGTGGTGGAAGCACATGTGAGTTGCAGCAATTTATAAAACTGGTGAATGGTTCCAAGAATTATTCGATTTAAGATTCTTTTTCTCTCTCGCGAAAGCGAGGGAGGATGAATATTACGTTTCAATTAATTAAAAACGCGATTTTAAATAACTATGTTGATCAGTGGTGATAGGATAGGTATTGGTTTAAGACCTCCTCATTATGCACAAATTGTTTTGCAAAAGCCTAAAATTGATTGGCTGGAAGTGCATACGGAGCACTTTATGAGCGATGGAGGCCCATTATTAGATATTTTATCTGCTATAGGTGAGATTTATCCTATAAGTTTTCATGGTGTAGGATTATCTTTAGGCTCTGTTCAGGGACTATGCAAAAATCATTTAAAACGAATTAAAACATTGGTTAAGCGTTTTGAGCCAGTTCTACTTTCAGATCATTTATCTTGGAGCAATACCGAACGTGCCTATTTACCTGATTTGTTACCTATTCCCTATAATGAAGAAAGTTTAGTGATGATTGCGAATCATATTGATGAAGCTCAAAATTATTTACAAAGAGTATTGCTTATTGAAAACCCATCTTCTTATTTGGAGTATCGAACATCAAGCTACTCAGAGGGGGAGTTTTTAGCGGAGTTAGTTAAACGCACTGGAGCTCAAATTTTACTGGATGTAAATAATATTTATGTTTCTTGTTTTAATCATGGTTGGGATCCTTATCAATACATCCAATCAATTCCTTATGAAAAAGTACAAGAAATTCACTTGGCTGGACATTCATCTCATATGTTTGATGAAAAAAATAGTTTGCTTTTAGATACCCATGATGGACCTGTATGTGAGGAAGTATGGGAATTATATCGATATGCTGTAGATCGCATTGGCCCTGTTCCAACGTTGATGGAGTGGGATGCAGATCTACCTGATTTGGAGGTTTTACTGAATGAAGCAAGAAAATCAGTCAAATATATTAACAATAAAGCAAATACAGAATGATTTTACTCATGCAGTGTTTCATCAAAACAATAATGAACTGATGAAACACATCTGCCAAAATCAAATAAACCCGGAATTTAGGTTCAGCATCTATCGAAACAATATTATGCAGAATTTATGCCGTGCACTAGAAATCACTTATCCCTCAATTTGGAAGCTGATAGGGAAGGAATGTGCCAATCAAATCGCTTCTATGTTTTGTCAAAAAGAAATGAATTTGCCTACTACCAATTGTCTTGATGATTGGGGGACAAATTTCCCTGGATTTTTACAAGAAATCAATTCAATTCAACATCTTGTTTATTTGAAAGATATAGCCCAATTAGAATGGTTGAAACATAAAAGTTATCGTGCCTTAGAGTTCAAAATTCTTAATCCAGTGAAATTACAAAAAAAGTTGGAGCACTCGGGAGAGGTGCGTTTGGTTTTTAATCCATCAGTGTACTTATTTTCATCACTTTATTCATTAAAAGAAATTATTGAGTTCATTGAGCATTCAGATGATAACAAGGTTATAGATTTACAACACATACCTTCCTATGCAGTAATTGCTCGCCAAAACTGTCAGGTGGTGACTCATTGGATTTCCAAAGATCTGTTTCATTGGCTCGTATGCCTCCAAAATCGGACCCATTTAATGCAATCCTATGAATATATATGCAAAATAAACCCTGATTTTGATTTGGTTGCTGGCTTACAATTTATGTTAAAAAATCATTTATTGTGGAAATGCTTGAGTTGAAATATCTCTCTCTTAGAGAGCTTGGTAGTATCTTGGCTAAGTAGGGATGGTTACTTAGCTAAAACGACTAAATCCATAGGGTCATCAACTCCTGCAACATTTCTGGATTTACGTTCTATTTTTTGTGTTTTACTTTTATAGTTTTGTTTTAGCGCTTCAGCTAGTGTAGACGCAGTAGTTAATGCTTTTGAGTGTTCTGCTTTATTGTGTTTTTCTAATTTAGCGGCTAAATTTGCAGTTTCACCGATCACCGTATATTCAAGCCGGTCTGCATTACCAATAACCCCAAAAACGAGCTCACCTACTGCCAATCCCATGCCTACATCAAGGACAAAATTTCCATTTGCTCTACGTGTTTCATTCCATACTGCCAGCATGGCAAGAATTTCATCTACCGCTCTTAAAGCATCTGCTGCATAAGTATTTGAAGGAGTGACAGCACCAAAACTTGCCATGATGCCATCTCCCATAAACTTATCAATCGTGCCATTATGTTTTTGAATAATGGGCACGAGTAAACGTTGATACTCTCCCAGTAATTGGATCAAATCACTTGGCGAAAGGGTTTTCGATGCTTTGGTAAAGCCGCGCATGTCGGTAAATAAAATTGCAGCATGGCGTGTTTCTCCATAACCTGCTTGTAATATTGAGTCAGAGTTAATGATTTTTTCAGCTACACTTAAGTCAAAAAAGCGAGCAAGATCCTTAGCCGCACTGGTTTGTGCTACTGCCTGGAAAAGTGTCTTTTGGGCGCGTCGCAAAACTAATGCCAAAATCACTGTGACTAACGAAATAGACAAAAGTACATCAAATATTGCACCTAAATACACACTTCGGGTGGAGGCATAAGTTACATAGTCCCAGGTAATAACGCTCATGCCTGTGCTGGATAATGTTTGCCAAACAATAACAGTCCAACCTATAACTGCAGTAAAGCCTGAAAGTAATACCCATTCTGGTTCAAAACGCAGCGCACGAAGAGCAATCAAAATATAAACATAATTGATGTGGGTATTTTTTAAATTAATTGTTGCTGAGGTTTCATATTGTAGATAGTAAGTCCAAATAACAAACAGCAGTAAGAACATTTCAGTGATTACAAATAATCCAAGTACCTTAGGGGTTAATTGATCTGTATAAGCAAACCATAATCGCGTTAATATCAAAATAGTAAATAATGATAAACCCAAGGTGGTAGAATGTACTGATGCATTAGGGGTATAACCTACAGGTGTTAAATAGTCTATGACCATGAATAAAAATATAACCCCTAATTGGACGCCTCCAACCAGCAATTCGCTTCGATATTGCTGGGCTTTCATATCATCCCTGATACGTTGCGGTAATTGAGTATAGCTAAGCACTCTTTTCTCCTAAGATGCGATCACATAATCCTTTAGGTAGCATGATGAATTCCTCGGGATCCCCGTCTTTTGTTGCTTGAGCGGCACAAGAGTGTTTCGAAGTGGCACAATCATTTTTATTAACACGTACCACGCCATAACATCGCTCAAATTCTTCCTTTTGGTTTTTTTCAGACAGCCAATCAGTATTTGTATATAACGCTACAAGGGAAGCACTTAAAGCTGCAGCAATGACGGCACTATTTTGCATTTTGCGTTTATTCATAATTCTTAATCCAGTTAGGATATTATAAATATCGTTCTTTAATATGTGTAAAATAATAATCAGGATTTAATGTTTCACCTGTTGCTTGACGCATTAGTTCTGGATAGGTTAATAACCTTCCTTTCTGATGTATATTTTCCCTCAGCCAAGACACCAATGATTTGAAATTACCGCCTTGTAATTGCTCTTTAAGATCAGGAATGGATTTATTTACGGCTGAAAACAATTGAGCTGCAATTAATGCCCCAAAGGTATAAGCGGGGAAGTATCCAAAAATTCCAGATGGCCAATGAACATCTTGCATCACACCATTTTTATCATCGCCTTTTGTAGATAAACCTAGATATTTTTGCATGGAGGAATCCCATACCTCGGGCAAATCAGCAATAGTAATCTCGGAAGAAAACAATTGTTGTTCTATTTCATAACGAAGTATCACATGTAAAGGATAGGTGACTTCATCTGCATCAACACGGATTAACCCTGGTTGTACTTTAGTGTAATGATAAAAAAGATTTTCTGCAGTGATATGTTCTACGTCTTTAAAATAGTTCTGTGCTATGGGCTCAAGAAAACGGAGGTATTCGAGACTTCTGCAAATTTGCATTTCTATAAACAAGGATTGGCTTTCGTGCACAGCCATTCCTAAGGAATGGCCGACCGGTTGTGTGCTCCATTCTTTTGATAGACCTTGTTCATAAAGCGCATGGCCAGTTTCATGGGTAATTGCCATTAAGGATGATAAAAACTCATGGTCGTTATAACGTGTCGTAATGCGAACATCACTGGAAATACCCCCACAGAACGGATGATGGCTTACATCAAGTCGTCCGTGATTAAAATCAAATCCTAGACGAGTCATTATTTCCATACCAAGTTGCTTTTGTTTTTCTATTGGGAAATTGCCTGTAAAATTTTGGATTTGTCTGGTCTTTTGTTTTTCAATGATACTGGGAATAATCCTGGGCAATTCTTGTTTTAATGAATTAAAAATTGAGGTAATTGTGTTGCAATCTAAATCTGGGGAGTACTCGTCAATTAAAACATCCAGCATAGGTTTACTGAACGTTTGTGATTTAATCTCAGCAATGGTTTTTACTTTTTGAAATAGTTTTTCCAGGTACGGTTTAAATGATTTCCAATCATTTTTTGCTCGTAATTCCCGCCACGCTTGGCCGCAAATTAAAGATTCATTAGTAAATTCTTCGACTAAATTTACAGGAATACAGGTTGCCTGAAGATACTCTTTTTCCATCCAATAAAGATTTTTTTGCTGCCATAATGATAAACCGTCAATCTCCTTTGCGTGCTTAATCAAGTCACCAACTTTTTTATTAGTTAACCAATCATGTTGAACAGCACTTAACGTAGCTAAAGCCTCTGCTCGGGCTTTACCTCCACCAGGCGGCATCATTGATGCTTCATCCCAGGAAACAATTGCTGCTAGATTTTCAAAATCATAATACTTTTTAAAATGCTGTTCTAACTGTTGGTATGCATTCATGAAGGGTCTCATTACATTATTTCTATTTAGGCATTTTTTAAATATATATCCATATTGAGATGATTCAAATAAATTTATGTTCTAAGGTGTAAAATGCGTGAGTATAGGTATTGTAAAACTAATGCCAGCTGGCATTTTTTTATATTTGGCTTAGATGTTCGTAATTCCATATCAATGTAAGCTAGTATTGCTAGTTTAGTCAAAATTTAACTGCATTTTATTATTAAAAATTTAATTTAAAATCAATTGCTTGGTCTTGTTTTTAAGGTTTTTTTTCTAAAATAATTAATACAAAGCATAAATTAAATTTGTACATTTGCTCTACCAAAATTTGTAAATTAACTGTAAACTTTTCCATGAAAAGATATGACCGTTACCATGCGTGGTCTTTTCAGAGGTATTTTTATTATCGGATTTCATTATTAATTTTAAAGGAGCAGTCACATGCCTCACACACCATCAGCCTCACCCAAAGTTGAAAAAAGAACTGAAGAAGCAAAAAGTTTAAACAGCTCACAGGACAGTAGCTTTGATGCAAGCAGTTTTGAAGAAAACAGTCTAGAAGCAAGCAGTTTTGAGGAGACTAGTAGTTTTGAAGAGAGCGATGAGGAAAATTACGAATCAAGCGAAGATGAAGGGTATGAATACACTTCTGAAGAGAGTTCGCAACCAACTACGGAGCCTACTGAAGAAGAACAAGCCTCAAAAAATAACGCGCAACGAAGAAATACAAATACACTCTTTGGTTTTACTCCACGTGGTCCTGAAGTTTTTGTCTGTCCCCACGGACATTTACATCTTATAGATTTCAGTGATAACACTTTAGTGTTTATGACACTCCATGCAAGTCCTGAATTAATGCGTATGATGGCACTCGCAACAATATTGGAGGCTCTAGGTTTAAATGAAAAAAATGATCTGAAAGAAAATGTTGGCCCACAAACCGAGCAAAAGCCGGAAGAAGGACCAATAAAAGTTAACGTAGATACAAGTAAGAAAGAAGAAGAAAAGAGCGAAGAGGAAGAAAAGAGCGACGAGTTCGGTTACAGTTACTTTTCAATGTAAGCTCGGATTCCGCAGCTAAAGGCTGCGGAGTTACTCATCTAATATGATTTAACATAAAATGAATATCCAGGATTGATAATTTACTTCAACATCTTATATCATCGCACCTAAAATGCGCCTCTGCAATTTAAAAGGAACTAATAATGCGTATGAAATGGATGTTAATAGGACTCTTTACTTCAATGGCTCACGCCAATTTACCTTATTTCCCTTTAGATTTTCCCAGGGACGAGGCCGCACACCATCAAAACATACCTTACTCATTTGCAAAGATGATTGAATGGTGGTACTTCAATGGCAAACTGGTTACTGACGAGGGGAGACATTTAAGCTTTGATGTGGCTTTGTTTAATGCCGCCATCAATGTAAAAGGACATGTCTATACCCAACCCATGCTTCATATGCAACTTGCTGATTTGGACAATAAAATAGGCTATGGAGTCGCTAAAGACTATTTTCTTAATGACGGTAAATTTAATACTGAAAAATTAAACATTCTTGTAAAAAATGACTACAGCTTACAGAAAAAGGGTCAACAAGGGAAAGAGGTTTACTTGTTAAAAGCCGAAGGACGCCAAAATAACACGGAATTAAAATTCAATTTAATTCTGGAGCCAAAAGCATCGTTTTTCTTAATCAATGAAAACGGACTGATGCCAATGGCTGATAACACCAATTCATATTATTATTCCATACCCCATTTTAAAACCACAGGAACGCTTAAACTCAATGATAAGACGTACCAAGTAAACCTAACTCCTGGTGATGCTTGGATGGATCATCAATGGGGGGACTTCAACCTTGATTCAAATGGTTGGGAGTGGTTTGGAGTGCGCCTGAATAATGGAATTGATGCCAATATCTTCCTTATTTTTAATTTTGACGGTAACAATGTTATTGGCGGGTTAGCAAATGTAATTCTTCCTTCTGGCGAAAAGCGATTTATTTCTTATCAAGATATGGAGGTGGTGCGTGAAAATTATTGGCTTGATCCCGCATTATCAATTCTTTATCCCACTACATACAGGATTAATATACCCAGTATTGGACTGTCATTTACTAATGTTGCCGCTTTTCCCGAGCAGGAAAAACATGGTTATTGGGAAGGATATTGCGAGGTATCAGGAAGTTATAATCAGCAGGAAGTAACTGGTTTTTCTTATACAGAAATTGTCTATAGTACTCCAAGTTTATCTGTTTTCTCCAATCTTGAGAGTAGGGACGAAGTTGGATTTAAATTAGGCAATGTGCAGTGACTAAGTCAATTTGAGACTACAACATATCAGGCTGAGTATAAATGAGATTTTTAATAAAGATAATAATGAAACTTTTTCTATTCTTTCCTTTCCTGGGCATGGTTCTTTTCTTTAAAGCCATTGCGGTCAATGGAGCTCCTGAATCGAAAGAAATTCAACTGAAGGTAAATCAACTTGCAGAAATCAATAAAATAGGTACAAAAGTGGATTCTTCGCAATTGCCAAGTCCCTACAATGAGTTATTGACTCAACCCTTAATGACTAAAAGCATAGAAAAATATTATGCACGCAGTGCCATTATAAAAACAATTTTTGCAGCTCAGGAGCCAGCTAAAAATACTTATCAACGTGCCATTGTAATGTTTATTGATAGCAATAAAGAGAGAAATCAGCCTGATTTAGCACAAACAAAAAAAGAAGTGATTGTCGTTGAATTAGCGTTTATCACGATGAACTTTAATGAGCTGCCAAAAGGTATGATAGAAGAAATACTACATACGAATACTCCTTTTGGTAAATTGCTAGTCAAGTATCATCTGCAAATACTTACACAAGATAGAGCTTATTATAAGGTCAGATGTGACAGTGCATTAGCATCAATGATTCATTGCAATTTAAATGATTTTATTTATGGACGCACCAATACCATTATTAGAGCTGATAATAAAAAATGGTTGGCGCATGTTGTAGAGATTTTACCTAACTCTGCGGAGAAGGGTAGGTGATGTGGATAATTCCCTTCACCCTAACTCTCTCCCAATCATGTGAGAAGGGATTCGAGGTGAAGAAAACAAAGCTTTCCCTTCTCCCCTTGGGGAGAAGGTGCCCATAGGGCGGATGAGGGGAGATGATAAGAAGATAATTACTCTACTCCTCTCCGAGAATCCACTGAATAATGCACATTAAATGTTTATTATGTTATTATAAAATTCAATTTTTCATAATGTCCTGATGGGACCTCAATCATTTAAAATAAAGGAACGTGGTGATTTATGTGGAATGAAAAAGTAACAAAACCTTTTCTAGTTATTTATATTGGTTTGTTGTTTCTTGCAACGTTTTTCATTATTCCAACAGTAACCAGTTTCTATTATTACGCCTGGGGAAAACAATTAGCTTGGTCGTATTTTGATGGGCCACCCATGATCGCTTATTTCTTCCATATTTCTAGGGCAATTTTTGGTGATACCTTTTTTTCAATTAATATTATTGGTTTTTTATGCTTGGTTGTAGGAGCTTATTATATATACAAAACCGGTTCGCTCTTACACAATCAGCAGACAGGATTAATTAGTGCGCTAATATGGGTTGTTTTGCCTACTACCACAGAAAGTGTTTTTGTTCGTGTGCTATACGATGCGCCATTGAATTTATTTACTATTCTGTCATTTTATTCTTTTGCGCGTTACATTTCATACAAACGTATTCTTGATGTGTATCTATGTGCTTTGTTTATTGGAGCCATGGTTTTATCTAAGTATACTGCTGTTGTCAGTGTGATGGGACTTTTTTTGTATGTTATTTTTTCCAAGCAGCGGGAACTTTTTAAAAATGTACATTTTTATTTAGCCTGCCTAATAATTATTTTAATGATCGCTCCTGTTATCTATTGGAATATCCAGCATGATTGGATCTCAATTACTTATTTATTAAATTTCCACAGTCAAACTCAAAATCATACTACGATATCCCATAGTCTCTTAAGGCTTATAAGTACATTAGTCATCAATTTTTCAGTCTTTCTCTTGTTGACTGTATTTGGATGGTATAAGTATCGGAAAAATCAAACTACGTCCAATAACCCAGTTTTGGAACTGACTTATGCAGTATTATTTGTAGGGTTATTATTTTGGTTTATATCAACACTGTTGGGTGGAAGTGCCCGTGCGATTTACTTAACACCTCTAGGAATGAACATTGCCTTAGCAACAGGGTATTTGATTACACAATATAATTACCACCGTCTTTTTAAAATCTGCTACCCAGTTTTTTTAGTCTTTAGCCTCGTGGTGATCGTTGTTAATTCATGGCCAATCGCAACCTATATGAAAAAAGGGAAATTTTATACGGTACTACAAAAAGCAATTAATGAGCCCGAGCTCATAAAGAAAGGACAGCCTATAGTAGCCGGATATTATACGAATGCTTCAGCGTTGAATTTTTTTATGCCCAATGAGTCTGTTCATGCAATTCCTTGCAATGACATCAATCAATATCAATACTGGGATAAAGCATTTTTAGAGGCAATTTCCAAAGGAGAAATTGCTAAAATATACTATTTTGATTTTAAAGATACAAAACAATGCCCAGAACAATTTTTTAATCAATGTCGATCTGTGGCAACAATATCTCATAATAAGATCATTCCCGTAATTCACAAATTGACTAAGCCGCGATATTTGTATGTGTACGAATGTTCATCGCCACGTATCCAATTTTCTAACGCAAAGACATAAAATGCGTCGGGGAAACAGGAGCATTATTGCTTGAGCGTGAATAGCTCAAGTTGCTCCTGGAGTTTATTTCCTGGTTCTGATTTTTTGATTGCACTCATAATCTTATAAAGTAATAATACATTTCGAATTCAACCAGTCGCAAACAAGTTGTGTTTGTATGGCTTTATTTCTTTAAGGATGATAAATGAAACAAAAACTGCTCATTGGATTTACAGCTGTTGCCCTGACCTTCGCAAGCATATCCTATGCTGATTTTACTTTTTATTCTGGTTCAAGTAACTGTGAAGATATTCCTGGAAATTGGGCTGGATCAGGTAAGGCTTCTAATTGGTTGATAGGGGAGTGCAACTATAACGGAGCAGGAACAGTAGGAGCTTTAGATAGTACAGGTCATTTTGTTATTGAAGTTAATGCAGACAAGCGTTCAGGAAGTCTTATATGTCCGCAACATCATTCAACGAAACTGCGTGGAATTTGTGTTAATGGAACGGTGACCATTAAAACAGAATACGGTAACTTGAGCGGTGTTTTTTCAAAAAATTCAGGAAGCGCGAAAGGAAAACTTACTGTTTCCCCTGGTATGGATGTCGATGTTGCTATTCAATTTAAACGAGCTGGTTAGAGAGTTAAATTGCGCGGGGGTGAAATTTAGCAGTCCCTGGTCTAAATTTCACTTCACTGCGCCTTGATTTACATTGCAATAGACCTTTTAGTTTAATGATTTTTTTAACGTTACTATATGCTGATAGGCTTCATTTATTCGTTCTTGGCTGATTTCTCCAGATTGAACTTTGGCTTCAATGATATTAATGACTTGAACTGGATCTTGTGAGGGAACTGTTAAATTATTACCAAACATCAGCATATCCGCACCCGCATTGATAGCTAATACTAAAGCTTGCTCCAGCCCATAATTATCGCTAATTGCCTTCATTTGCATGTCATCAGTGATAATAACCCCGCGGAAATGGAGCTGATTACGGAGAATATCTGTTAATATTTTATGGGATAGCGTTGCTGGCAATCCCGATGGATCTAATTGACGGTTCACGATATGTGCGGTCATAACGACACCACACGCCTCAGATGAACTCAGTAAGCGTTTAAAGGGTTCTAATTCATAAGTTCGCCAAGTATCGGTAACATCCACAAAACCTTGATGTGAGTCATTAACAGAGCTGCCATGTCCAGGAAAGTGTTTATAAGCACATTGAATTTTTTGATTTAAGAAATGATGGCTGTAAATATTTGCATAGCGTGTGACTTGTTTGGGATCACTAGAAAAACTTCGATCTTTTTTTCCAATAACTGGATTATCAGGGTTAACATTTACATCCAATTCTGGGGCAAAGTCTAAGTTAAACTCCGCCATTTTTAGAGTATGAGCCATGGGTGCAGCAGTAGTTTCTGCTTCTTTAACACTTCTTTTACCGACTTCGGCTGCAGATAAAGTCGATGGAAATCCATATTGCTTTCCTAAACGATTGACTTGTCCACCTTCATAATCTACAGAAATTAATAGAGGTAATTGCTGTCGATGATGTTTTAAATTACCTTGTTCCGCAAAATATTGGAGTTCATGATTCAGTTTTTTTACTTGTTCTGGGGTTTCAATGTTTTTGTCAAACGTTTGTGTACGGAAGTTGTAGTCAAATAAAATGACGCCGCCAATATTATGTTCTTCAATTGTTTTTACTATTGGAGATTGATTGTTAATTTGTTTACCATCAAAACCTACAAGAAGCATTTGACCAATCTTATCTCGTAAACTTACTTCGGTTTTAATACCAGCGAGACAACTCGCAGAGAAAAATAAAGTGAGAAATAGTGAAAAAAAATAATTCATATGTGGGCCATATATCTACCAAATGAGTCGAATTTTACCACTTAGTTTGTTTTTGTTCAATCTGAATCATATTTATCCTTAAATTTCTAGTGTACCGAAATGATAAGCGTTGCTATTATTTCTCTATCCCATAATTTATAGGTATATGCTATGACTACTGCGAGTGAATACTTTAATGAGAATTGGCAACGTTATCAAAGCACCATTAAAAATAATACCTTATATCATCGTGAAATGGTGCAGGCATTACAAAAATTTCTCTCGATTCATATAGGAAATCGCCCTTTTTCTTTTGTGGATGTTGGGTGTGGTGACAGCAGTACGGTTGTTTCTGTACTTGCAGCTACTTCAATAGAAAAATACATAGGTATCGACGCAGCACCAGATGTTTTAAAAATGGCAGAGAAAACTCTTGCCTTACTTAAGTGTAAAAAAGAGTTTATTGCGGATAATATGACGGTCGCGCTTCCTCGTTTATCAGACCCAGTGGATGTGATTTTTACAAGTTATGCCGTCCATCATTTGTCCCTCCACGATAAAAACCATTTCATTGCTACATGCAAACAAAAACTAAATCCTAATGGTTTTTTGTTAATGGTTGATGGGGTTCTCAAACAGGATCAGACAAGGGATGAATGGTTGGAGGCATTGAAATCACGTATCGGTGAAAGCAACCCTGAAATCACCAGTGATGAGATTATGGCACGGATGGAGCATCCACGCGCTGATGATTACCCCGAGTACATTGATACTTTTGCCCAAATTGCTCGTGAGCAATCTTGGAGTAATTTTCAAGTTCTTGTCGATAAAGGAATATTTGCTTTTATGGCATTTACTAAATAACTTTTTAAGCGAGCAAATCTCCGGGTTAGGGTTGTCGCTCCAAATCCTGATACGCCACTAAGTAAATAATTGTGCTTTTATTGTATTCATATAGATTTTATCAATGATTCCGATAATCAATGAAGCCGGGCCTGGGGCACTGCTTGAAGTAGGCCCAACGCATTCAGCATAGAAATGTACTGCATTTTTAGCGGCTAAAAATGGATCTTCTATTACCGAATTGAAAACACTGATAATTGCTGAAAGTAAATTACTTATCCCAGCCACTTTTTGTACCAGCTCTGAATCAAAATTAAATTGATCGATTTGATCCGCGTTGACAACGAGATGTCTTTTCCCACTGACAACCACAGATAGTTTATATTTTTTTGATAATGACTTTGCGTTATCTAGTATTGTTTTCTCTTTGAGTAGAGAGTTGTTGTCTTGGATTACGAGTTCATTAGTTACTAAACTTGCAATTTCATTAGGATAGCCGCGGACAATTGAAATTTGATGTTTTTTTATCATATTGGTTGCAACATCTGTTCGGTATCGAGTTGCACCGGCTCCTACAGGATCCAAAATAATAGGAATATTCTTTTGGTTTGCTATCTTACATATATGATTACTTAATTTAACAAATGGGTTATCTAATTTTCCTAGATTAATAACTACGGCTTTAGAAATTCCCAGTAATTCTTCAACTTCTTCTTCTGCACTACACATTAATGGGAAGCCACCAATACTACGTATCCCACTTGCTACATAACCCATAGGGAAATAATTGGTAATGTTTAATATAAAAGGTTTTTGTTGTCTTATTTTCCTTAAGGCTTCATTTACTTCCGGTGTCATGAAAAAATCCATTTTTCAATAAGTTTAATTGAAATTACTTTAGCGTACTTTTTGATTTACAACTACTGAATTTATAAATATGTGAATTCTTAACAGCGAGTATAAGGGATACAACTTCTTTAAAAAGGCTCATTTGCTTTTTCAAGGATGTCGAACTAAGTTTAAATTTGGAAGGAATTTTAATCTCAAGGAGAGTATAAATGTCAAAACATAATAAATTTAAAAATGAGTCACAAGATGCACGTCGCCATGATCAACAGCACTCTGCTCATCCTGATAAGATGAAACCTACCCATGAAAAAACCAAATTAGAATCTCATTCTAATAAAAAGAAATAAAATAAATTATAAATTCAGGCCTTACCTTGGGGTCAAGGTAAGGCCTTGTTTAGCCATTTTAGTAGCAACGTAATTGTCCCCAAACATTTCGCCAACATCCTGGATGATATGGGGCTGGTCTTGCATTAGGGCCGGGGCTATTGTATACGCACATACCATACATATTTCGATGATATCCATGTCCGCAACCTTGAGCTGCGCTGGCAATAGACGTATAACCTACGGCGAAGAATAATGAACCTACTATAATACTTGTACGTAATATTTTTGAAACACAGGAACTGGTATTCATTACATCCTCCTTGGGTTTTACTTTTTTTCACTCAGCTTAAGTATAGAATTTATTTTGTGATTTGCATAAATTTTAATCAAATATATTTGTTGGTTTTCTACATAGTTATAAAGCGTTCAAATGCTACCATTCGCCATCCCATAAGCTTAATTGTTGGCATGATAAATCTTCTTTTTTACGAAACGTACTTATTTCTAAATCAGGAGCAGGTTCAATATTTAACCTAAATTTTTTACAAGCAAGATGGAATCGAGTTTTTAAGAGATTGGCATATTCTCCCTCACCACGCATTCGAACCCCAAATCGTGAATCGTATTCTTTCCCGCCGCGCATTTGGCGAATGAGGCTCATCACATGCTCGGCTCTTTGCGGAAAGTGTTTGCTAAGCCATTCTTTAAATAATTCTTTTACTTCGTGAGGCAGTCTAATTAACACATAACTGGCATGCCTAGCACCAGCCTCTGCCGCAGCGTGCATGATTTTTTCCAGTTCCATGTCATTGATCATAGGAATGATAGGGGCAATCATGACACGAGATGGTATACCGTTTTCAGTTAAGTGTTTTATTATTCTGATTCTGCCTGAAGGAGCTGTCGTTCTTGGCTCCATAATCCGTTTCAGATCTTTTGAAAGCGAGGTTATACTTACAGCAACGCGAACTAAATTTTGTTCGGCCATAGCGGACAATATATCCAAATCGCGTTCTATAAGCGCATTTTTCGTTATAATGATAACAGGATGACGATGATGAGCTAATACGTTTAAAAGACTACGTGTAATGGCAAGCTTTGCTTCTGCAGGTTGATAGGGATCTGTATTTGCCCCTAAGACAATGGGTTTGCATCTGTAACTTTTTTTATTAATTTCTTTTTCCAAAAGTTTTGCAGCATCTACTTTATAGAAGATTTTGGTTTCAAAATCGATTCCTGAAGACAAGTTAACATAAGAATGACTGGGCCTGGCATAACAATAAATACATCCATGCTCGCAGCCTCGATAAGGATTAATTGATTGTTCAAAACCAATATCTGGGGAGTCATTATGACTAATGAGTGATTTGGAGTGTTCGGGCAATAAAAATGTTTGTAAAGGAGGAAGGATATCTTCCTCTATATCCCAGCCATCAGCAAAATGTTCACGGGTTTGTGGTTCAAATCGGCCATCTGAATTGCTTAGAGCACCTCTATTTTTAAGAGTTTGATTGGGTTTCATAACAACAAGGAGTTAGCTAAATTGCTGTTTATTGTATCATTAATGCCCAAAGAAACAGAGGAAAAGAATTGGAGACTGTTTTATTGATTAGGCCGATTTATTACTGAGGCAGTCATTCTCGAAATGCAGGTTAGCTTTCCTTCTTCATTAAAAATTTTAACTTCCCAAACTTGAGTAGAGCGTCCTAGATGAAGCGGAGCGGTAAGTGCTGTGACAATCCCTTCTTTAACAGAGCGAATATGATTGGCATTAATTTCCAAGCCAACACAAAAAAATTGATTCACATCAATAACTCCGTTTGCCGCAGTACTTGCTATGGTTTCTGATAAGGCGACATTAGCCCCTCCATGAAGAATACCTATAGGCTGTCTGGTGCGCGCATTCACTGGCATGGTTGCTTTTAAAAAATCATCACCTATTTCAATAAATTGGATACCAAGAAATTCAGACATCGTATTTTTTCCAAATCGATTGAGATCTTCTAGAGTAATTTCTCTAAACCATATAGCCATAGTTATCTCCTTTTTATTAGAGTTTTTTGCATTTCTGCTATCAAGTTAGTGAAATGTAAAAAGACATTAAAATAAGATAAACTTTATTTCTCCAAAAACCAAGTAAGAACTATTATGGCAAATCAAGCATGTATGAGATGTTATATATCGGGAAAAGTACAAGGAGTATGGTATCGCGCCTCAGCACAAAGAGAAGCGATGAAATTGGAAATTACAGGATGGGCGCGAAATCTGGATGACGGACGCGTAGAAGTTTTTGCTTGCGGTAAGGCTGACAAGTTAAAACTATTTTATTCATGGTTAAAAAAGGGCCCCCAACTTGCTGTTGTAGATGAATGTACTTATGAAGAAGTTATTTGGCAGGAATATCAAGGCTTTGATACTTTTTAATTAACACATAGCGATAACTGGGGTGGCGCAGAGCGTTCCCCAGGTTACCTTGGGTATAACTTGATAAAATGTTCTATGGATTCAATTAATCGAAAGACCTGATCAGGTACAAATATTTCAAGTTGCGCAAAAACATGGATCATTCCCTTAAATTCTTCTAATTCAACCGAAACTCCCAGGGCATTTAATTTTTTTGCAAAAGTGATTGCTTCATCAAATAGAGGATCGTATTCAGCAGCTGCAATATAGCAGGGCGGTAGTAATTCCAAATGTTTAAAATACATGGGGGATGCTTGAATTCTATCTCCGCCATTTTTGAAGTAATTGTCAAAATACCATTTAATTTTGTCGCGGGTGAGTAAAAAACCTTCCCCATTGCGTTGATACGATTCATAGTTCATGGAGAAATCTATAGACGGATAAATTAATACTAATCCTTTAATCGCTTGATCACCCTGTTCTTTCATTTGATGGCAGACAGAAAGTGCTAAATTTCCTCCTGCACTGTCACCTGCTAAAAAAACATGTTGAGTATCTACCTGAAACTCTTTGAGTAATTCATCTCTGTGCTCAAAAACAGCGATACAATCCATCAGCCCCGCTGGATAGGGGAATTCTGGCGCTAAACGATAGCCAACAGAAACGATGACGACTTGGCTTGTCACAGTAATTCGCCGACAAAGTGCATCATGGGTATCGAGGCTTCCAGATAAATGCCCACCTCCATGAAAATAAATAATTAAGGGTAATTTTTTTTGTGGAGCGGGATGATAAATTCGTATCGGTATCTCATGATCCGTAAGTTGCAGCAATGAATTGCTGATTAGAGGAACAAATACCTTGGGTAGGGCAAAAGCTTCAGCTGTCTTTTCAGCAAGAGCACGTACTTCCTCAGGAATGAAGACTGCTGGTTTTGTATTGGTCAAATCTAAGAAATTTTGAAGTGATTGTGGTAAATGACCATGTCCCATCGCTGTCTCCCTAAATCGAGCTATCGAGCTCTCTAGTTAATCTGAACCCCCTGATACAGCACTGTATTATTTTACCTTTAAAGATTTTATCAGCAATAGTTCAACAACAAAGAGCCAAACAATACCCACTACATAATTGTCCTTAATGTGACTTTAAAAATAAAGTGGTTCATTGTAAGTGCTTCTTTATCTTCAACATATTCTTTGGGTGTATGTATGATTCATCATGGATGGATAATGAGATAACCCAAAGTAGGCTCAGCTTGCTCTTATTCTATGGGTGCTTTGCGAAATGTCCTGACGGTTTTGTTAGTGTCATTATCAATAATTTCACCGCGAATATCATCAAAGTGTCCATTAACTTGAATTAACATCCAAGTATAAAGCTTATCGAGATTTTCTCCTGTTTGGGTCGCAATCCTTGCTTCTTTACAGTAAACATGTGCAGTAAATAGCTTGCTCATTTTAAGAATCCTAGATCCAAACTTATATATATAAGTTTAGCTATTTTTACCTAATTCACCACATTATAAAGGTGCATATTGAACTATAATTTAAGTAGAGGGGTTATATATTAGGAGATTGTTATGGGTACCAATTTTTTAGCAGCATTACTAGGTTGGTATCTGGTAATTGTGAGCCTGCTTTTGCTTGTACGACGTGAAATTGTAGTTGCTGCAATGAAGGAGCTGATGGGGCAACGAGCTGTCATGTTATTTGTTGGCGTAATAACATTAATTATTGGATTATTAATGGTACTTAGTCATAACGTATGGGTAATGGGGTGGCCTGTCATTGTGACAGTTTTTGCTTGGCTAATACTAATTAGCGGCTTATTTAGGCTCTATTGTCCAGATACTGTATATAAAATTTGGAATAAATTGATAAATAAGTCGGAACTATTTATTACGATTGATGTAATTTCATTACTCATCGGTCTATTCTTATTGTTCAAAGTTTATTTCGGTTGATGAAATGATATAAGCCTGGGGGAGTAACGCATCCCCCGGGTTTATTTGTATGTTGCTCATTGGAACGACTCAATTAAGTATTAGATTAATACATACATGATGTGAGTGATTCCGATTCAGAGGTGTACTCAATATAAAAGTCCCTCATTTCTTCAAAAAGTTCTGTTAATTCTTCTACATCATACATTCCTTTTTGTGCTTGGTTGTTTAACTTATTGTATGTTTCAATGAAATCTTCTAGTTTGAACTGTATTTGGGAGTCGTTTAAGTCGACGTTTTTTTTGATTTCGATAATAAAATCATCCAATTCAGTTTTCATTTTTTCATACTCTTCTTGGCTTCCTAGAATTTTCACCTTAGGTTCTGATTTATTAAGAGATAGATACAGTAAATAGAGTGCAATCATTCCAAGGGGAACAAAAATAATGAGCCCAATATACATCCCTGAAAGATCTGTTCGTGACGAGTCATTTTGTACTCTACATACAGACATATCCTGATCGGTACAGGCTGCTATAGCCGGTGGTTGTTCTGGGGTGATTCGGCATATTGGGGGTTCGTAACTCAAGTTAGGAGAGCAATAGTCTATAGCTTGTTTTTTGTTCGAGTCAAAAAATGAGGGGCTTAGTTTCGGTTGGTGATGGTTTTTTTGCTGCGAGCTAGACTGTGGTAATAACTGTAATTTTTCTGGTTCTTTGGGGGGCTCCAGACCTTTGATGGAGTATTGAAATGAGACCCAGCGATGCATCGAATCCATTAAGGCATTTAATTCTTGAGCCTGTCCAGCTAGGGTTGCGAAATCAGTATCCTTCAATTTAGGTCCATTTAAATGAGCAATAACGTAATTGACTTGTTGTTTGAGTACTTGATTCGTTTTTGAAAGATCGACTGTTGTGGACGGAAATTGTGCCAATGTATCCTGATTTGCAATGAAAGTATTTAATTTTGATTGCTCAGAGGTTAACCATTTTTTAATTAAAGATAAATTTTGTTCCTCTTGAATCGCTTTATGATACGCATTTGTATTGGCGTGTATAATTTCATTAATATGAATTGAAGATTCATCAATGAAGTAGTCAATTTGTTTCAATAATAAAGATAGTTGTTCTTTAAATTGAAGAACGGTATATACCTCGCCTGCTTGCCCTAATAGATCCATCGTATGAGTAATAACTTTTTGAAACTGATCGAGTTCATTTAAATCAGTTATGGCTTGAGCATAATTATCTAACACATTATCTTGCATATTGACTAATTGAAAATCCGGACAGTTTTTAAGTTGGTCCGCTGTTAACTGTAATGTAGAAATAGGACCATCTACGATCTCAGTTGAACTTTTCCCGCATTCTTTTACCGCTTGAGTAGGGTACGATTTTAAATCAGCAGGTTTATCGATTGCGAATGTATAAGGATGGGGATTAACCTGATTTGCATTCAGAGCAAAGTGCAATATCCTGTTGCGCTCGGTGGATAATTGTTCAATCGTTTTTGATAAGTCGCCAAGGCGATCTCTCAATAGTTGCGATTCAATCCTGTGGGCTAACTGCGGATGAATTTCATCATCAATCGTGCTGCGGAAATTAGCTAAAAATAAGCGATCTGAACCCACAAAAGGAGAGATATTTTTCTCAATAGTACGTACGTAACGAGTCACTAATTCTAATTGTTCGCTTGTTTGCTTGATATTTGGATTTTGACTTATTCCTTTCAGTATATGATTCAGATCCAATAAGAAGAAATTCATTGGTTGATTTAAATGATCTAGGCGTAAGTCCTGGTTTCTTAACAATAAATAATCACCAGTTTTTTGCATTAATTGATATAAGGAAGACCATTGCAGACGTTGACTATCAATGGGTTGGACATGAAAATCATCTCGAGTTAATGCATGGCGCGTCTTAAATGCATTAGAGTAAAACCAAGAGCGCTCGTAAACGTTGATTAAAGCTTGGGAATCATCAGCAAACCAGGAACTAGGGTTGGCTAAATAATCTGGGTGAATCCCTGAGTTGGCACGTGCTTTTAGAATCCATTCTCTTTGCGCCAATTCTTCCTCAGTATAACAAGACTCCGAATGGACCCAAAAACGAGAATGATGTGGTTGGGGTTGATATGACGTGTAATACTCCTTTTTTTCCTTTGCCATACTTCTCACTCCTTGAGATTAGAATAACCAGATGGTTATTGTACGGTTGGTAACTAAATAGAATATTTTTGAGCCAATTAATTTGATAACACTCTTTAAGTGAATATGCAACAATAAGAATTGACAATTAGAAAATGTGGTGCAGCATTCGGTTTTTTGTTAAATTATATTTTTTAATTTGAACGAGTAACTTATGCCTTCTTTTGATATTGTCTCTGAAACAAACATGGTTGAATTACGTAACGCTGTTGATAATGCTTTGCGTGAGATGGGTACTCGCTTTGATTTTCGGGGAGTAGAGTCAAGTATAGAACTTAAAGAAATGACGGTAACATTACGAACCGAATCAGACTTTCAAGTCAGACAATTAGAGGATTTATTCCGTAATCATTGCAGTAAACGAAATCTTGATGCTTCGGGAGTAGATATAGAAGATGAGCCCGTACACAGTGGAAAATTTTATTCTTTAAATATGACCTTTAAGCAAGGAATTGACCAGCCAACAGCTAAGGAGATTGTGAAATGTATAAAAGATTCCAAAATTAAGGTTCAAGCATCTATTCAGGGAGACAAGATTCGGGTTACAGGGAAAAAGCGAGATGAGTTGCAAGAAACAATCGCGCTTTTGAAGAAATCAGATATCAAATTGCCCTTACAGTATGAGAATTTTCGAGATTAGTTTCATTGAATGATGTTAGAGAAATGCCCATAAAAGCTCCACCATCCCAATTGTTGCTGGAGCTTCTTAAACTTCTTCCGATTTTATTTTTTTTGTCAAAAATATACCCATGCCACACAGAAGTAAGGTGATAACCCTGAAAAACGCAGACCTTAAACCGTTTTGAGTCATATGAAAATAAGTCTGCAAAAGAATGCTGAAGGGGCTACTGAGCACCCCCCAAAAGTAAGAATAATAGTATGGAGATCAATATATTCGTAGAATTTCCAAAAAGGCAGTATCATAATGACGAGGATCTGTTTGATGGACCATCCTTAACATTCTGGTAATATCTTGTTGCTTCATCATTGTTTCTTTATTGGAAACATTTATAAAAAGCATAGTCTGCATAATTAAGCAATGCTAAGTCGCTGGGGCTGTCTCCATATGCATACAAAATATAATTATCCCGGGTACTGTATCTTTCCTTGAATTCTTCCAGCTTATATTTTCCAAGACAGTACTCTTTTTTCATGCGACCAGTGCATTTATTCTGAGGATTAAATTCCAACTCTGTGCAAATCAACTGATCGAACTGAAATTGATTTGCAAAATGTTTAAGATAAATGTCCCAAGCCCCGCTCACAAGGATACAAGTATGTCCTTGTCGTTGATGAAAGTCTAAGCGATGTAATGCCTCTGTACGTAATTTCTTAATCAAAACCTGATTGAAGAAAATTAAAGCCTCTTCATTTAGGAAATCCATATCCTTTTCATTAAGAACAAACCGGTCTAACTCTTTGTGCCAAGTCACGCTGTTTTGCTTAACCTGTGCCTGAAGCACAGAATAGACGATGCCTTGTAACATTTTTGGCATGCCGACCAGGTGTTTTAAAAATAATAGCCGACTTGAAAACCCTTGTGTCAAGGTTCCATCAAAATCAAAAGCGGCAATAATCTGCTTCTCCATATATATCCACTAAAAAGGTAATTTTAATAAAGGATTAACTTGGGTAATTAACTTTGCAAAGCGCTGTTTTACGTCCTCCATTCCCTCAGAAGTTTTTGCTTCGAAGCGGAGCGTTAGATAAGGGCTGGTATTTGATGGGCGAATTAAACCCCAGGCGTCATCAAGATTAGCCCTTAAACCGTCTATATGTAAAAGTTCTCCGTGTAAATATTGAGGCGCTTGGGCTAGTAATTGGTGCATAAACTCCTCTTTCAACTCATCCGCAATATCAATTTTTATTTCATTTGTACTTAATAACTTAGGATATTGTTCAAAGAAATCGTGACTATCAAGAGATTGTGTGCTCAACAGTTCTAAAGTACGAACGGCAGCATAAATACCGTCATCGTAGGCTAACCAACGATCACTAAAATAGAAATGACCACAGAATTCTCCACCTATAACAGCTTGATGTTTCTGCATACCTTCCATAATATGGGCCATTCCTGTTTTAGTCATTATCGCCATTCCATTGTTTTGGGTGATGCATTCGGACAAACATTGGGTGCATTTTACGTCAAATACAAATGCTTGATTTGCGTTTTTCTTAAGAGAAGCGTCTGCAAAGGCTAAAAGAAGATAGTCTGAAGGTATGATGTTGCCATGGCTGTCTACTACGCCCAAACGATCCCCGTCGCCATCAAATGCAACACCACAATCAGCATGTTGTTCCAAAACCATCTGTTGCAAATCAACCAGATTTTCTTCGATTGACGGATCTGGATTGTGATTAACAAAAGTTGGTAATACATCGCAAGATAATGGAATAACATCACATCCTAAACTGGCTAATAATTGTGGAGCAACGTATCCCGCAACTGCATTGCCGCAGTCAACTACAACACGTAATTTCTTTATAGGACCTACATTGGCTTTAATGGCGTCAATATAATGGTTAATTATCTGTCTTTCCGGATATTTTATTAATTTACCACTGCTGTGCGCGAACGGTTCAAGCTTCTTATCAAGAATGCGGTTGTACAAACCCTGAAGGCGCTCTCCATGATAGTTTTGACCGCCTAAAATTATTTTGAGTCCATTATATTCAATGGGATTGTGGCTCGCAGTAACTATTAACCCAGATGCACATTGTAAATAGAACATTGCATAATGCATTAATGGCGTAGGTAATGAGCTAAGATCAATAATATTGATACCACTTATCAATAAACCTTTCGCAAGAGCCGCACTAAAAGCAGCACTGCTGCCTCTGCCGTCACGGCAAAGCAACAGGGTATGTAATTTATAAATCTCCTGTAACTCATTACCAATAGCAACCCCTAAGGTGTAATAGGTATTTTCATTCAAAGATTCACCAATCAGGTTACGTATATCATATTCTTTAAATATCGATACTGGCGGACAAATTAAATAGGACTTAGGCATAATTTAACTCACAATTTATGGAACAAAGAGCCACAACTTATTTCTGGTTTTTTACTAATTATCTGGATAATTTTTACAAATTGTTCAGTAAGAGAGGAAATAGTGGAGCGATCGTATAAGTCAATCCGATATTTAAGATACCCGCTTAGTGAACCATTGCTGTAATTAAACTTTAAGGACAATTTACGAGGATTTGTGCCCCAAAGTGGTATTTGGGATTGTCCTGAACCTAATGGTTTTAATTTAAAATTTAAATTTGGGGGATTTAATTCAATATTTTGAAAGTCAAAGGAAACATCAGGAACGGGCAAATCGAGCTCAACCATTTGTTCGGGTTGTAAATATTGATAGGGCAGTGATTTAACTACCTCGTTTTGTACCTGTTTTGCTACAGTAATAAAACTCTTATCTGATTCATAATTAAGAATTAGAGGGAGCTCATTAGCAATATTTCCAATTGTTGTATGATATTGTTCTGATTCCCTTCCAGAGCACAGTAAGGTGACATAGGCCTCATGTGCCTGAGCAAGATGGGCCAGTAATATGCCATAAATTGCCAGTAACATATTGGCTAGGGTAATCTCATTCTTTTTGACCAACTCCTGCAGAGCATTTACTGTTTCAATAGGAATTAAGATAGGTTCCTTCGCGCCGTAAGTTAAAGCCAGTTGGGGATTGGGTTTATCCGTAGGTAGAATTGGGGGGGTATAATTTTGCAATAAATTTTGCCAAAATACAGCATAGTTCTCAAATGAACCGTCTACGATCTGAGACAATTGCCAATCAATAAAATCTTGGTAAGGTACAGCAGGTGCAAGTTCCTCGTTATTTTCTTCTTGATTTAAACTATAAAAATGAAGAATATCCTGCACTAAAATTAAACTGCTACCGCCATCTGTCAGTAGGTGGCTCACATGTAACGCCCAAACATAATGTTGTTCTCCACGTTTAATTAAATAACTCGCCAAAAGTGGTGCTTGGCTTAAATCAAATTGCTGATGGTTTATCTCATATATAAGCGTTTTAAGTTGTCTTGTCTGTTCCTTGTGCTCTAAGTGACTCAAATCCAAAAATTGTAATTTGAAATCAACTGAATCATGACAAAATTGAAAAGGAATATTCAAGGAAGCGTGAAAGGTGCAACGCAGCATCGGATGTCTTGCAATAACTTGTTGAATACTTTTCTCTAAGTGTTCGACGTTTATCTCTCCTTCAAGATGGATAAAATTAGTGACTAAATAGGCTGGGCTAGAAGGTTGGGCTTGAATATGCCGCCAAATCCGTATTTGTTGTACTGAAAGTTGTAATAGATGTGGACTCGATAAATTGATATTTTGAGGCAAATTGTTATGGGGGCTCTCTTCTGAATGGGGAAGTTCTACCTGTTCTTTCACTAAATAAATGAGATCGCTGATGGAGCGATTTTCGAATAAGAGGGTTTGGATACTAAGATTTTTAATAGAATATTCGTTGTTTAATTGATGTAATAATTCTACCGCCAATACGGAATCCATACCTAGCGACATCAAACTGGCATGCATTGGTAATTCATCGGATTCACTCAATCGTAAAATTTTGCGAATTATGAGGACAAACGACTCCCTTATATCTTCTCCTTTATTTTGTTCAGCCAACTTGCTGTCTATGAGAGAGGGTATTGGCATTATGTCAGCCAAAAGTTTTTTGTAATAAACAGGAAGATGAGACAATTGAGAGGCAATATTATTAGGCATTAAGCATAGCTGCGTAGGAGCTAATTTCAGCATGTGGTTTAAAGCATCAATACCAATCTTTTCATTAATCGTGTTAATTCCATAAATAGACCAGGATTGTTTCAAATTGTGGGTCATACCTACTTGTTGCCAAGGACCAAAATTAATGCTTAAAGCGGGTAATCCCATATTTTTTCGATAATGGGCAAGATTATCCATAAACGCATTTGCAGCAGCATAATTTGCTTGCCCAAGAGTTCCCAACACCGAGCTGATTGAAGAAAAGAAAACAAAATGTTCCAAATCGGGCATCAGCTCTATACTCAATCGGTGCAAATTCCATGCGCCTTCAACTTTTGCCTGGAAAACAGCCTCAAAATCAGGCCAGGTTAAATTTTCCCACAAACCATCTTGTACTATTCCAGCCAAATGAAAAATACCTTTTATAGCAGATAATGATATGTGTATATCCGATAATGCGTGACGCAAGTTTGGATCATCACTGACATCTGCCTGGACGTATTCAATCATTACATCGCCAGCGTTTAACTCATTTATTGTATTCTCAATATCTTTGGAATAGGGGCGTCGTCCGAGAAGGATAATTGTTTTTACTTGCTGGCTAACGAGCCATTTACTTAAAGCAAGTCCTAAACCACCGAGTCCTCCAGTAATAAGATACGCCCCGTCTTCACATAAAATCTCTTTATTTTCAATTTTTGTATCAAAAGGTAACTGGTGCAGACGTGGTACCAAAAACTCATCCTGATAAAGTGCAAGCAAAAATTCATCTTGTTTTTTAATAACTAATTGCTGTAATTTGGCCACCATTTGTTCGGGTGTGACATCTCCATTTACATCTAAATGATGATAATTTAATTCAGGATATTCAAGCTGTAAGGTTTTACCCATACCCAATAGAGGGGCAAAAAAAGGAATTATCTTTTGTTGAACTGGAGTACTGTCTCGGGTAACAGTCCAAAAGACCACCTCTTTTCTTTTTATTTTTAAGGTCTTAACTAAATGCAATAGTCCGGCACAAGAAGCAGTACTTTGTATTTTTAAATCATTTGCTTCCCTATTAGATAAAGAAGAGTTCTTTAATATGTCGAGTGGGGCTATTCCCCATAAATAAATCACTCCTCGAAATTCAGTATGTTCGTTAAGTAACTTCTGGAAATGTTTCATCTTGAGAGGATTAATGCTGGCCGATTTTGGTGTGGACTGGTAGGTTAAGGATGGAGTAATGACTATATGGTCAGACAAAAATTGGCTTATATATTTTACCAATAGTTCACTTTCGCGATCTTGGTTTATAAATAATAACCATTTACCCTTTTCTTTTAATTCTTGTGGGGATGAGCTCGGCAATGCGATTTTTTCCCATGCCATTTTGTATAATGATTGACGAATAAAATCATCCTGAATCTCGCGAACTTTAAATTCTGAATCACCAGATAACCAATAAGACTGATGCTGAAATGCGTATGTTGGTAAAGTTTGTTCGTAAGCTTGAATATGAAAAGGCTGATCATAAGAGCGCCAATCTATAATATTACCTTGCAAATACAACGCAGATAAAGACTCGGTAATCGTTTGCCAGTTAGCTTGGTTCTTATGCGAAGATGCTAATAATAGTGCTTGCTTAGGATCGGGATGCAATTCTTTGACAAAATTGAGCAATACAGGCTGAGGTCCTATTTCAATAAACACCTGATACTCGGATTTAATTAAATTTTCTATGCCTAAACTAAATTGTACAGTAGCGCAAATATGTTCTACCCAATAATACGATGTAATGGAATGGATGGGTTTACCATATACATTAGAGATAAGAGTAATTTGAGGTTCTTGATACTCAATTGAAGCTGCAATTCGGGCAAACTCTGCTAACATGGGGCGCATCAGTTCGGAATGAAAGGCATGCGAGACGCGTAATTTAGTGGTGCTGAATTTTAAGGATTGGCAATACGCGTCAAAATCCAAAATTGCATCCAACTCGCCAGAAAAAACGACCTGATTCGTACTGTTAATCGCAGCTAAATTTAAAATAACATTTGGGGAGGAGCGCTTAAAATTAGCGAGCAACGCATCTGCTTGTAAACTGCTGACATATACTGCCAACATACTTCCAGCTTGTTGCTCCTGCATGAGTCGCCCTCGATGAGCAATTAATTTTAAACCATCCTCCAGACTCATTACACCTGCAAGAGTGGCAGCAATACATTCACCGAGACTATGACCTATCAATGCATCAGGCTGAATGCCCCAGCTGATCCATAGTTTGGCCATGGCATATTGAACTACAAATAGCGCAGGCTGAGTATATTTTGTTTGATCCAGAATCGATGCCTTTTCTTCATCAAACATGATGCTAATTAAGGATTCTGGCAAATATTCAGCCAATATACGATCGCATCGATCCACCTCAGCCTTAAATAACGGATGGCTTCGATAAAGCTCTAGCCCCATTTGAATGTATTGAGCTCCTTGACCTGTAAACAAAAAAACAATTTTGTTGTTGATCCCTGGGCGTATGGAGGGTATGGAGCTCTCATTGGACTGCAATTTCTCATTTAAATCTTGTTGTGAGCTCACCGGAAATGCCAAACGATAAGCCAATGGGCTACGTCCAAGAGCCAGGCTATGACACAATCTGGCTATATCTATCTGTTTTTCCTGATGAATAAACTCCAAAAGTTTGGCTCGTTGTTCAGAAAGAGCTTCGGGTGAATGGGCAGACAAGGTAAATAAATGTATAGGTCTTTGCCATTTCATAGGGAGTTCGTTATTGGGCTCTGCAGATGGAGGTTCACTAAGAATTAAATGAGCATTAGTACCGGTGAAACCAAAAGAACTAATGCCTGCATAACGAACAGGTTGGAATGTCTCGGTGTTCCATGATTGTAGGGAGTTGGGGACTTGAGCGGGAATCGCTTCTAAATCAATCAATGGATTTACTGTTTCAAAATGCAGGTTTGCCGGAATCTCTTTATGTTGAACCATTAATATAGTTTTTATCAGACCAGCCATCCCTGCTGCTGCTTCTAAATGACCAATATTACTTTTTACTGAGCCAATAACTAAAGGGCTTTCGCGAGTACCGGTCGCAAAAACCTCTTTTAAAGAGTTAAACTCGATAGGATCCCCAAGACGTGTTCCAGTACCATGGGCTTCAATATAGCTGATTTGATCTGCGGACAAATCGGATAACTTTAACGCATGACGAATTAAATCACTCTGCGCTTGAGGGTTAGGTGCAGTAATCCCATTACTATGACCATCATTATTCACCGTCGCACTTTGAATCACTGCTAAAATACGATTTTTATCACGTTGGGCATCAGATAAACGTTTCAGAATCACTACTCCGCATCCTTCGCTACGAACATAGCCATCTGCTTTGGCGTCGAAAACTTGGCATTTATTACTTGGAGAAAGCATCCCTGCCTGTGAAAAGCTAATGCTGAGGGATGGGTCGAGGATGCAATTTACTCCACCAACGATTGCTAAGTCTTCTGTTTTATCATTTAAATTACGACATGCTTCGAATACCGCAACCAAAGAAGAAGAACATGCTGTATCGACAGCTAATGTTTCACCATGTGTCCCTAGAAAATAAGCAAGACGTCCAGCGGCAGCACTACTCGCATTACCTATTCCAAAATAAGCATCGGTAAAGTGCTGTTGTGAATCCCGTACTAATTGGCTGTAATCCTTAGATGAGATACCGACGAATATACCGGTATTGCTCTGCTCCAGTGATAAGGGGGGGATCCCTGCATGTTCCAATGCTTCCCAAGTCAACTCGAGTAACAAACGATGTTGCGGATCCATGGCTTCCGCTTCACGTCGACTAATAGAAAATAATGCGGGATCAAAACAATCAATGTTGTCGATAAATCCGCCTTTGGAGCTTACTATTTTACCTGCGGTAAAAGGCTGAGGGTCATAGTAAAGTTGATTATCCCAGCGATGTTTGGGGATAGGTTGAAGACCGTCTTTACCACTGGATAATATTTTCCAAAACTGTTCCGGAGTATTGGCTCCTCCAGGAAAACGACAGCTCATGCCAATTATGGCAATTGGGTCCGGAGATTCACTCTGAAGCGGCTCTGATTTTTTCAAACAATGTTCATTGGTACTAGTATTCTCCAGATAATTAGCCAATTGGGTAATGGTTGAATAAGACCATAGCAAGCTGGGATTTACTTCAGTATGGATTTCTTTTTCGAGTGCCCCACAAAATTGTACCCCAAGGCTGGAATCAACCCCGTAATAAGCAAAATTAAGCAGTGGATCGATTTGCTCTGCATCAAGATGCAGTTGGTTAGCAAGCCATTTCTGCATCCAGAGTTGTAAACCTCGCGTATTTAATTTAGTCGAAGGAGAACTCTTACTGCTTACTTTATTCCATTGTGCAATTATTTTTAAATTGTCTGTTGTTAGTTCTTGGCGACACGCAGCACGTTGTACTTTTCCACTCGAAGTTTTAGGGAGAGTAGCCTGTTGAATCAGTATAATGCGCGCAGGTAATACAGGTAATTCGGAACTGCAACATTCCAGAATAGTCTTAAATACAGAATCAAAATCTTTTGTATGGCGATGAATTTCTTGTACTATGACCAATTCAGGCGCATGGTCTATCTCGAGCATAAAGGCGGCACAACCATGGACCACCAAGCCGTCATGACAGACCGAGACCAACGATTCAATATCTTGAGGATAAATATTGTGTCCCCGTATAATAATAAGATCTTTTAAACGTCCAGTGACGAATAGTTCACCCTCTAGATCGATAAATCCCAAATCACCAGTGCGTAAAAAGCTTTTATCAGATGAAGATAATTTTAAACCAAAAGTGTGTTGAGTCAGTTCAGGCCTTTGCCAATATCCTTGTGTAACACATGGGCCTGAAACGATAATTTCACCTACTTGATAGGGTTCTAATTCCATACCAGATTGTGGGTTAATGATTTTTATTTCATGATCTAATGGTGGGCGTCCACAACTAACAATAGGAGTTCCATCTTGTTGTGATTCAACTAATTTAATTTCAGACATTTCCTGCAATACAATTTTGTCAACATGCAATACTTTGGTCTGCTGTCCAGGTTTTTTACCTGAAATCATTAAAGTAGTTTCTGCCATGCCGTATGCGGGATAAAAACTTTGTGCATGGAAACCACACTCTTTAAAAGCTTCACTAAAACGTTCTAAACTTTCAGCATTTACAGGTTCTGCACCATTCAGTGCAATATTCCAATTACTTAAGTCCAATTGTTTCTTTTCTTCCTCAGTAATCCTGTTCACACATAAATCGTAAGCAAAATTGGGGGCAGGAGAAATATTGGCTTTATATTCACTAATGGTTTTCAACCAGAGAAATGGGGTTTTTAAAAATGTGGCGGGGGCCATTAAGATACAAGGTACGTTGTACGCCAAGGGATATAAAATACCGCCGATTAATCCCATATCATGAAATGGAGGAAGCCAGGAACAAACGGTTTTTATTTGTCCATCACAAAGGTTATGAATTAAATTGAGATTTGCAATTATATTTCCATGACTCACCATTACTCCTTTCGGAGAGCCTGTAGAACCTGATGTATACTGTAAGAAAGCCAAGTTTCCCTCTGCTATTTCTGCAAATTGGACCATAGGGCTTTTCAGATTTTGGATCTCATCTATATCAATGATTTGTACATTATCGAAGGGATAATGATCCGCAATTGTTTTGGTGGTAATTAATGTTTCAGCGTTTGCATTGCTTATAATGGATTTAACTCGATTCGCATGGCGATTATTGTGAGGAGGATAGGCAGGAACAGCAATAATCCCTGACATTAAACATCCAAGAAAACTTGCAATATAATCCAAGCCTGGGGGTAATAACAGGAGTGCTCTTGAGTCCAATGGAACCCTAACTGACAAATGCGATGCAATTGTTGTCACTTTTTGTAACAGTTGCTTATTAGTTAAGGCGTTGGTTTCGTTTTCACCAACAAAGCTATACATTAAATTATCAGGATATAAAGTTGCATTACTTTGAAGTAAATTAACTATATTTTGTAATTTATTGATTCTAGAGAAACTCATAAGAACCTCGCTGTGTGTCGTATAAAACCTGGAGTTTTAACGACATACTTTTTAGTATAGTACCGGTGAATAATTATTCAAACAGTTAAATAATTAACCATGATGGTGCGTGGATATCTATTTGATTGTGAATTATTTATTGAGCAGATTTAGAAGCGAAATTAATTTTTGGGACGAGAAATTTTACTTATAACAGCACTCTACATGATTTTTGAGCAAAAGTTAATTAGACCTGCCGCTACATTTGAGACAGGCCGAGACTAAGAGTAAGGTGAATAAATTTAATTCATAATTTCATCAATTTTGGCAGAGATCCTTGCTGATAAATAAGGATCTTTTTTTGCAAGGCCACGGGCTACTTTGAGTTGAGCTACTGCAGCTCTTTTTTGTCCTTCAAGAAGTAAACATTGGGCTTGGGTAAAATAAGCATAATCTTTTTGATGCGACTGCGCTTGCGCTCGGGCTAACTCACGACACAAAGGAAGATCGTGTTTATATTTTCTACTTCCTTTAAGTAAGATACTGGTTGCTTTCTCATTTTGATTCGCAGCCAACAAACCTTGAGCGTACGCCATAAGAGCGGCGTAATTGTCAGGATAGTTTTTTTGTATTTCTTCTAATCGCGAGAGGGCTGCTTTATGTTGAGACATTCCTGTTTCAGCTTGCGCCATAGCAATTTGAAAATAGAGATTATTATTTTCTGCCAATAAAGGGGTCAAAATAGTAGCTGCTTTGGCATAACTATTATTATTGATTAAAGTAAGAGCATGACCATATTGGCAGGCATGAGCAGGAGTTTTTTTGTTGCATTGATGCTCATAATAATCAAATAACGTTTTAGGCTCTCGAATGACTGAAGTGCGGATTAATTCTTTAACTAAAGGATATTCAGGAGAATCTACATGCTGTTTGTGCGAAAATTGCGCGATACGGTTTTCTGCTTCGGCGATCCTATCTCCATCCAGCGGGTGGGTACGTAGAATGGCTGGTACGTTTGCTGTGTAGTAATAACGTGAGTTTTCCTGCATTTTTTTAAAAAAGGCAGCCATACCTTGAGGGTTATATCCTGCTTTAGTCAACATATCAATCCCTATCCTATCCGCCTCTTTTTCTTTGGAGCGGGTAAAATTGATATTGTCTTGTGAGAATCCTGTTAAAGCGCCCATCATTCCAGCCATTCCTACAGTAGGATTAATTACTCCCAAAGCAGCAGATGCCAGGATGGATGCAAGCATTGGAACACGCATTTGTTTTTGATGTTCGATCATCCTGTAGAGATGATGCAAGCGTACGTGTGCGATTTCATGGGCCATTACTCCAGCAAGCTCGCTTTCAGTACTGGTGGTTAAAATAAGTTGCGAATTAATACCTATATGCCCGCCGGGTCCTGCAAAAGCATTGATTTCATTTGATTTTACTATAAAGAAATCAGGTGTTTTAATATGACCCGCATGTGCCAGGTTTTTTCCAATACGATTAATATATTGGCTTGCTAATGGATTTCGCTCCACGCTTTCTGATTGATTGATTTGCTGTACGAATTCTTTTTCCAACTGCTCCAGCTCACTGGTTGAGTACGGAGACAAACCCTCGGCAACAGAAGTTTGAGCAATAAGACTCGCTAACAGTATCCAAAAGATGTTTTTCTTAATTTTCAATTTAATCATTAGGCTACTCAAAAATTGAATAATTTGTTATCATTCACGCATCGTAACTACTCATCCCTTCTCGTCATCCTGCGGTTTGTCCTTAGGATCACGCCTATTTTAGTGTTGAGCAGTTACCATGCATCATAGAAAGGTACTTAAACAATGCACAAAAAGTTTTTGCTCGCAGCACTTGAACAGGCCCGTATTGGACAAGGCCACTGCGCCCCTAATCCCTGTGTTGGCGCGGTTGCTGTGCAAAATGGAACTATTATAGCACAAGCAAGTCATGGAGGGGCAGGGACTCCGCATGCAGAACAATTATTGTTAACACAGATTCCTCCTAAAATGCCAGGGGTTTGTCTATATATTTCTCTTGAGCCATGTAATCATTGGGGAAGAACGCCACCTTGTGTTGATGCGATTATTAATCATGGGGTGGAGGAAGTTGTTTTTGCTTATTTGGATCCTAATCCAGTGGTAGCTAAGAATAATTCTTCAGAAAAACTACGAGCTCATGGAATTAAGGTGACGCATTATCCTGTAGATGAAATTACCGAATTTTATAAAAGTTATTCCTATTGGACTCTGACCAAAAAGCCAAGGGTAACCGTGAAAATGGCGCAAACGCTAAATGGTAAAATTGGCCGCTCAGTAGGTGAGCGTGTTATTTTATCTAATGCTTTATGTGGGGAATTTACGCATAAAATGCGCGCTGCTGCTGATGTAATTCTCACTACTGCCAAAACAGTGCATAGGGATAACCCCAAAATGAACGTGCGTTTAGGCCAGGAAGAACAGGCAAAGCCTGTTGCAATTATCGATAGGCAGTTGAGTCTGAATCAACAATCTATAATTTTTTCAACCGCCGCTCATTGTCATGTATATCATTGCAATGAGCGAAAAGTTTACTACCCTAACAGTACTTTCCATTTAATGCCCATGAAAAATGGCGTAATGGATTTAGAAGTTGTGATAAGCCATCTTGGTGAACTGGGGTATCATGATGTTTGGGTAGAAGCGGGTGGAGCCCTTTTTAGTGCACTGCACCAACAAGGATTGGTTCATCGAACATATTTATATATTGTCCCAAGTATTTTGGAACCCGATGCAATTTCAGCATACCAGCAGAATGGGATATTTGACCGAGCGCATACTATTTCTTGGCATGCTATGGGCGACAATATGATAGCATGTCTGGATTGGCTGGAAGATTAAATGAACACTGGATCAAATGAGGTCGCGTTATGAAGTATTCATTAGCTACAATAGAACACGCAGTGGAAACACTCAAAGCCGGTAAAATGGTTATTTTAATGGATGATGAAGATAGGGAAAATGAAGGAGATCTGGTTGTGGCTGCGGAGTATGCAACGCCAGAAGCAATTAATTTTATGTCTCGTCATGGTTGTGGTTTGATCTGCTTGTCTATGGCTGATGAACTAATTGATAAATTGCAATTACCGATGATGGCACAAAATAATAAATCTCCTTATGGGACCGCATTTACGGTATCCATAGAGGCAGCAGAAGGTGTATCAACAGGTATTTCCGCTAAAGATAGAGCTCAGACGATTAAAGTCGCGATAGCTTCTGAGAGTGGCCCTGCGGATGTTATTTCTCCAGGACATGTTTTTCCTTTGCGTGCCAAGAAAAAAGGCGTTTTGGAACGGCCTGGGCAAACAGAGGGTAGTGTTGACTTGGCAAAGCTTGCTGGTTTAACTCCTGCCGCTGTAATTTGTGAAATTATTAACGAAGATGGCACCATGAGTCGACGGGATGAATTGGTTGCATTTTCTGAAAAACATAATATTCCTCTGGTAACGGTTAAAGATTTGATAGAATATCGAATTCGTCATGAAATATTAGTCGAAGCGGCAGCCACAACACGTATTCCTTTGCAAGATAAAGGCGATTTTAATATGACTGTTTTTGCAAATGAACTTGATGGTGCAGAGCATTTTGCTTTGGTAAAGCCACCAATATTTGCTAATCGTGTGCCGCTAGTGCGTATTCATTCAGAGTGTATTACAGGTGATATTTTGGGCTCTTGTAAGTGCGATTGTGGCAAACAATTGGAACAATCATTGTCTCTAATTGCGGCTGAAGGTGGTGTTTTAATCTATTTACGCCAGGAAGGGCGTGGAATTGGTTTAGCAAATAAATTAAAAGCTTATGCCTTGCAGGAGCAAGGTTGGGATACCGTTGATGCGAATCATCAACTAGGACTTCCTGCGGACAGCAGAAATTATGCGATTGCCTATCAAATACTTAAATATTTTGGTATTGATGCAATAAGATTATTAACCAATAATCCATCCAAAATTGCTGCGGTTGATCGTTATGGTGTAAAGGTTATGGAGAGAGTGCCTTTAGAAATAGAACCTACTAAGGAAAGTCACAGATATTTAAAAACTAAGAAAGAGAAAATGGGACATTTATTGGCCATAAATTAGGTTGATTTGCTGATATTGTAGCCTGGGTTTCCGTTACGTGTGTCCAGACTTCAATAGACCTAATTTTCTATTTCTCTACTGAACAGTACTTAATTAGCAGGATACAAGGTCAATTATGACAAATTTTATTTTTATTACAGGTGGAGTGGTATCTTCCTTAGGAAAGGGTATTGCAGCTGCGTCGCTCGCTGCCGTGCTCGAGGCGCGTGGTCTTAAAGTAACCCTTATTAAGCTTGATCCCTATATTAATGTTGATCCTGGAACCATGAGTCCCTTCCAGCACGGCGAAGTGTTTGTGACCAATGATGGTGCAGAAACAGATCTGGATTTGGGACATTATGAGCGTTTCGTAAATACAACGATGACAAAACGTAATAATTTTACCTCAGGGAAAATTTATGAAAATGTCATTAAAAAAGAAAGAAAAGGGGATTATTTAGGTGGAACGGTTCAGGTAATTCCCCATATTACTAATGAGATCAAACGATGCATTAAATTAGGTGCTGATGGTTTTGATGTGGCAATGGTTGAAATTGGTGGAACTGTAGGTGACATCGAATCCTTACCTTTTCTTGAGGCCATTCGTCAAATGCGAATAGAATTAGGCTCACAAAGAACTTTATTCATCCATCTGACTTTAGTGCCTTATATTGCTACTTCAGGTGAGACCAAAACAAAACCAACTCAGCACTCAGTAAAGGAATTGCGCTCCATAGGTATTCAGCCGGATATCTTGATTTGTCGCTCAGAAAAAGCGTTACCTATGTCTGATAGAGCAAAAATTGCATTATTTACTAATGTGGAGAAAGAAGGCGTTATTCCTCTTGAAGATGCGCCAAGTATTTATCAAATTCCAAGAGTTTTGCATGAGCACGGACTCGATGACATTGTTGTGAAAAAATTGGGTCTTGATGTAAAGCCTGCTGACTTAAGTGAGTGGGATCGTGTTGTGGCAATGAGAGCGGTTCAAACCGCGACTGTAAAAATTGCTATGGTCGGTAAATATATTGAATTGAATGATGCCTATAAATCCATTAATGAGGCTTTATTGCATGCGGGACTTCATACCCAAACGAAAGTCGAAATTGTTTATTTGGATGCTGAGTTAATTGAAACTCATGGGGCGTCGCTTTTAGAAGGTATTGATGCCATTCTTGTTCCAGGCGGTTTTGGAGAGCGTGGTGTTGAAGGTAAAATTAAAGCAATCCAATATGCTCGTGAGCATAAAGTTCCTTTCTTAGGAATTTGTTTGGGAATGCAAACAGCAGTTATTGAATTTGCCAGAAATGTTGTTGGTTTAAAAGAAGCAAATTCTACTGAATTTAATAAAAGTACACCGTATCCTGTGCTGGGATTAATTAATGAGTGGATGGATGCGGATGGTTCAAAACAACTTCGTGATGAAGATGGTAATTTAGGTGGTACCATGCGTTTAGGGGCACAAATGTGTCAATTAGCAGAGGGTACATTGGCACGTAAAGTCTATGAAAAGCCACAAATAATAGAACGTCATCGCCATCGTTATGAAGTAAATAATAAATATGTAGAAAGCCTGGTTGAACATGGGTTGATTATCTCCGGACGTTCTGCAGATAATTCTTTAGTAGAAATGATAGAATTATCCGATCATCCCTGGTTTTTGGCATGCCAATTTCATCCAGAATTTACATCGACTCCAAGAGCAAGTCATCCACTGTTTAAACAATTCGTACTTGCTGCTCGTAAAAAACATCAAGGAAAAAATTAAGAATGAAATTATGTGGATTTGAAGTAGGTTTAGATAAGCCTTTATTTTTAATTGCTGGACCGTGCGTCATTGAAAGTGAAGAACTGGCTTTGGAAACTGCAGGTTATTTAAAGGAAATATGCAAGCAATTGCAGATTCCTTTTATCTATAAATCTTCGTTTGATAAAGCAAACCGTTCTTCTATATCCAGCTACAGAGGCCCTGGTTTTGAAAAGGGATTATCCATTTTAGAAAAAGTAAAAACTCAGGTGGGTGTTCCTGTTTTAACTGATGTCCATGAGGATACTCCTTTGTTAGAAGTATCGAGCGTGGTGGATGTATTACAAACCCCAGCGTTTTTATGCAGACAGACTAATTTTATCCAGAAAGTAGCGTCGATGAATAAGCCTGTTAATATCAAAAAAGGACAATTTTTAGCTCCCTGGGAAATGAAGCATGTGATTGATAAAGCAAAGGCATGTGGTAATGAGCAGATTATGGCATGTGAGCGTGGTGTAAGTTTCGGATATAATAATTTGGTTTCTGACATGCGTTCTTTAGCCATTATGCGTGAAACGGGTTGTCCTGTTGTTTATGATGCAACACATTCGGTGCAATTGCCTGGCGGAAATAATGGGGTTTCTGGAGGACAACGTGAGTTTGTTCCTGTTCTGGCTCGCGCTGCAGTAGCTGCAGGTATTTCTGGATTATTTATGGAAACGCACCCAAATCCAGATAAAGCATTGAGTGATGGTCCTAACAGTTGGCCCTTGGATAAAATGAAACCATTACTGGAGTCATTAAAGGCCTTAGATGCAGTATATAAAAATACAGGGGAAATTGAGTAATCAATTTCTCCCTTCTAAATCCCTTGGGATTGGCATCATGCTATAATATATTTAAATAGTTTATTTGAGCATATTATGAAAAATTCTAAATGGCATGAGCTTAAAATGAAGCACGATAAAGAATTGAATAACGATAAAATGAATTATGATCCAATCGATACTAAAAAAGAATTAGATGAGATTGAGAAAATTAATTTTGATCCAAACGACACGCGACGTGAAATGGATGTTCTAACTAATACTCGAGTGGGTGCTACACATCTCCCTGCACAACTGATGAATCAGCGAAATCCTTTAGATCCAGTTGATACGCCTACAGAAACCGAAGAGCTTGAGAATGCTCCCAAACCTCGCTAATCATGCACATTGTTCTTAAGACCTGTCGCCTCTAATTTCACACTATTTTTTAAATTGTTTAGCCATTTTTGTCTATTTTCTTCTCCCATATCTCCTTTCTTAATGACATAGTGCAAAAGATATATGCCGGTACTGTCTTTAATCAACATTTCCAACTCATCTTGAATTTGATTTTCAGGTGCTTCTATTCTTGTTTCAAATATCACCCGGTTTTCTGTATCTTCATGGAATTTGATGATGGGTTGATAACCTAAAGCTTTTAGATTGTCTATGAGAGTATTGGCGAATTGTTTTAATGATATATTTTTCTCCGATACAGGAAAATACTGGCTTGTAACTAATTCATGCCAATGATTAATATCGTCTCCTGCAGGAACGTATTCGATTGTTGTGCCAATTGAATTTTTATTACCCCAAGCCATTTGCCATGGACGTTCATCGAATGCAATCTTTAATCTTTCATAGTTCTTTATTTGAGGATCTATGGGATCAGAATCAGTTGACGAATTACAATAAAGTACGCCGTTATACAGGTAGTACTGTACGCACTGGGTATCATTTTCCGGAGTGACCTTAACCATATTGTCTAAAGAAAAAGAAGCTCCTACGGCTATAGAGCTCATCATAGTGAAAGTCCAAATAAATAGAATCGGTCTGACGATTTGATGATGCATGATGAATTTTTTTAGGGTACGTGTATAAAGAATAGCTTATAAATATGAACTAGTTAAAAATTATAAGTTACTCATAGTTATCAACGTACAATGATGTTAATTAGTTGTAACCTGGATGAAGTGAAGCGGTATCCGGGGTTCCTTTAATTCGCGTTCACCCAGTTACAATAGCAGAGGAGAGGGCATCCAATAACGTGATGAGTATGAGTAAAATCAGGAGAATCCCTCATCTTAAACTCCTCCGGATGACGTGGTTGTGAATGCATCATAAATACTGCAACTGTTGTGGAGCGGATGTAAGTGCAGACAATTGGGTAAGTTTAAACTTTGACTCGTTGTTCGAGCCAAAGTTGGAGTTTTTTAAGAATAAAACTTATTTCGTAGAAACCTCTCCTGATTATAGGAGAGGGTCAAAAAACTTAGCTGAGATCACTCATGCTAGATACTGCATGATAACCTGCATCAACGTGAACTACTTCGCCAGTAATCCCTGAGGCTAAATTAGAGCACAAAAATGCAGCAGTATTCCCAACTTCTTCAATCGTAACGTTTCTATGGAGCGGGGTAATATTAGCATAGGCATTTTGAATTTTACGGAAATCTTTAATTCCAGCCGCAGCAAGTGTTTTGATTGGTCCTGCTGATATAGCATTAATTCGGATCCCTTTAGAACCTAAACTTGAGGCTAAATAACGGACGGAAGCTTCAAGACTTGCCTTAGCAACACCCATAACATTATAGTTAGGTACCGCTTTTTCAGCGCCATAGTAACTTAAGGTCAACAGAGAGCCTTCCGTACCTTCCATCATAGGTAAAGCAGCTTGAGCGAGTCCTATCAGACTATAGGCACTGATATCATGAGCAATTCTAAAGCCTTCACGTGTACAAGACTCTACAAAATCTCCACTAATTTGATCGGCTGGAGCATAAGCTACTGAATGAATAAGGATATCTAAGTGGTCCCAATGTTTGCGAAGATTTGAAAAAAGAGCTTGGATTTCCTCATCATGAGCAACATCACAAGGAAAGGTAAGAGATGAATTGAATTCAGCCGCCATTTTTTCGACACGATCTTGTAAACGATCATTTTGATAAGTAAAAGCTAATTCAGCTCCCTGCTCATGAAATGCTTTAGCAATACCATAAGCTATAGATCTATTGCTCGCTAGACCAATAATAAGTGCTTTTTTACCCGCTAAAAATCCCACCATTCTCTCCTCAATTAATTAACATGAGTTCGATATAAAAGGCCATTTTATGTCTTTTATCGCTAAACGAATGTTATCCCGTAAAATGCTAGCATTTATAAGGGTTCTAGTTTTAAATAATTAAGTTCGATATGAAAAATAAACTTATTTTTTCATATCGAACTCACATTAATTAGTATGCAAAGCTAATAATTCACGCATCTTAGCCTGAATCATTTCAATAGCAATCCTGTTTTCTCCTCCGCGAGGAATAATAATGTCTGCATAGCGACTAGATGGTTCTATAAACTGCAAGTACATGGGACGTACTGTTGTTTCATATTGATGTACTACCGATTCAAAGGTTCTATGCCGTTCAACCACATCTCTTTTTAAGCGTCGGGTTAAACACACATCGAGCGGAGTGGACATAAAAATTCGAATATCCATTATTTCGCGTAATTCTTTATCGCTAAAGAGTAAAATACCTTCAAGGATAATAATGGCATGTTGTCCCACCGTTCTGGTTTCAGGCAAGCGCATGTGCTTGGAGTGGGAATAGATTGGAATTTCAACTGGTCGACCATCTCTTAATTGTCGTAAATGTTCGCAAAGCAACGCATGATCAAAAGAATCAGGGTGATCATAGTTTATTTTTTCTCTTTCAGGGAAAGGCAAATGACCATTATCTTTATAGTAGGCGTCTTCAGAAATAACTACTACTTGTTCCGAGCCAAGCTCATTAACGATTGTATTCGCTAAAAGACTTTTACCTGATGCAGAAGGGCCTGAAATCCCAATAATTATCGCTTGTTTGTTCATGATGATATCGTTAGAAATTTCGTGCAAATACTAAAGGTTTTTTGTGTTAAATTCAATCTTTAATTAGGGTTTGCTTGTTATAATGCTTTTTTTTAGAGCGATAAAACACACAAATTCTATAATATAAGTTTAGCTGATAAAAGATAACCCTGGGTGCGCTGCAGAACCCAGGGCTATCTGTTTAATTAAAAGCAGACACCACTTCCAGCAAGGGATTTCCGACAGTTCCAGATGGATTTTTTATCATAAGTATTGCGGATAAAGTAGCTGCAATGTCCGTGGTGTAAGTCGGACGAAATATGCGTTGCGCTTTAAAATCAGGATGAACAAACAGTAATGGAACATAACTGTCATATTGCCAAGGACTACCATGAGCAACACGATCGTTACCTTTAGTACCATAGGATTGATTTGGAGGTTGAATGAGGTAAAGATCTCCGGACCGATCTGGGAAATACATTTTATTAACTTTAGCGCTAAGCCAATCGTTTTCAATATCTGTAATTGGTAATGCATAGGCTTTGAAAACTCCAGGTTGCAGCGTTAAAGCGCGTGCAAGATAACGTTTCACTTCATTTAGTTTAATTTTATGCTGATTTATTACCTTATGATTAAGATAGATATAAGGCGGGGTAATCGACATGAGTGTTTCTTCTGGAAGCGCATATTGTTTTTTTAATACGTTATGAATGTAGTGCTCCATTTTTGGTATATCAATGGGATGAATTTCATGCATATGATGTGCTTTTAGATAAGTTGGACCATCATTTACACCATGATCTGCAGTAAGCACTATGAGTGTATTGTTGAGGCCTACTTGTTTGTCAATAACAGCAAAAAGATGCGCCAAAGTTTTATCTAATTCTAATAAATTATCTTCTGATTCAAGGCTATTGGGGCCAAATTGGTGACCGATTGCATCGACAGCAGAGAAGCTAATTCCTAAATAATCCGTTTTTCCAGATGATTGTCCTAATCGTTCTTCAGTTAAAAGTTGCTCTGCAAAATCTGCGGTTAATTGGTCTGCCTTAGGGGATCGGGACAGAGATTTAAAGTATTCAGGACTTGGGGATTGAGTTATATGATGTGGAAAGGTTTGACCAAAAAGTTCATCCTCATGATGGAAAATAGGAGAATTAGCATTTTGATATTCAGTTTTAGCACGACTCAGATGCCAATCGTAATCTTTAGGAAGATAATTTTTATTCCAATTTTTAACCCAGTGAGGGTATTGGGAATAGTAGTAAGTACTGGTAATAAAACCACCATTAGTTGTATCAAACCAAAACGCCTTGCCCGCATGACCAGCGAGGGCTATCGCTGAACGATCTTTTAAAGAGACACCAAAGGCACGTCCTTTATGGGAGAGTATGACTTCATCGCTTGACGTTGAGGCATACAAGTTTTTCGGAGAGCGCCCTGGAATAACAATACGCGTATGAGGTGTGCTCAGTATATTAGTTTTTAAATCCTCCATGCAATAGATCATCTGCTGTGATTTTCGGTCATACCATTCATTATTAACAATGCCGTGTAAGGATGGAAAACTTCCTGTTGAAACAGTAGCATGTCCTGCACAAGTAGTAGTATTAGCATGTGGGTGATGCGTATTATGATAATCTATGGCATGACTTAGCAAATAATTAAATCCTCCATTACCAAATTGTTGCTGATGTTGAACAATTAAATCACCACGTAATTGATCGATTACCAGTTGAACAACCAATTTGGGTTGATTGATTTGTGCATAGGTGTTGAGACAATTTAGAAAAAGAAAAATGGCGCAGAGGTATTTTTTCATAACTTCTCCTGATGCGGACTAAAAGAGGTAAATTAATCAACAGGGCGGAAAAAAGCAATCAAAAAGGTACATTTCACTTTTTTAAGCTCCTGTTTGCCTTAGAGGATAAGGCGGTGAAAAGAGTTTTTTTCATGAGTATATGCTCGAAATCGTTTGCTCTATGTTATTGACTTTTAAAGATTAAAAATTAATTAAGGAGTAAAAGGAAAATGCATGACTGGCTTTCTGAATTAGTTTAAACTTCGCCTTGGAGTAAATTTTACTAATCCCGATTCATGGAGTTTAAGGAGAACAGAAATGGGTTTTCAGTATGTCAAATATGATAAATTAGCAAAATACATTACGGAGAGTATTGCAACTGAATTAAAAAGCCATAAGTTGGATGAAAAAAACATTCCAAAGTCATTAAAGATTCTTTCCATTAGTCATCCTGAACGAGCGATTCAGTGTAAATATTTAAATGCAATCCTAAACTGTCTTGAACAATCCGACAATGACGATGAAGACAAAAAAATTGTACTTAATGCCGCGGCATACTATATTCGTGATCAAATTTTTAAAAGTTATCAAGGAACTGTAACTCCATATTTTTTATCTCCCGAAAACAGTACTTTATTTAATGCATTAACTACTTCACTCAATCTTACTTTGGACAATTTTCCGGATTCTAAAGATTTGCTTGATATGTATGATGCTTTGAGTAATTTTATGCATTCACATGTATATGTAGACTCTGATCCCAGAAAAGGTTATCTAAGCCCGAGTCAACAGGCTTTTTCAAAAACAAAAATCAGGGATTATAAGGTAGAAGATGTGCTGCAAGATTTACTTAAAAAAGTAGCGAATTTCAGAACAAAAGAGATTGATCTGACTAGGGAACAACAGTTGCTAAAAGAATCTGATATAAAAAATCGTGCAAGACTCTTTTCAGACAAAGCGATTCCTCCTGCACCAGAGTCTCCTAACAACCAAGATACTATGGAGCCGATTGTCTATACTCTTTTTACCAATAACAGCCTTTAATAGGCATTGTTTATAAACAGTAATCAGTGCAGCGAAGTAGGACCCGGTCAAAAATCGTAGGAACTCCTTTGCTGCATCATGTTGTGAATAGGATTTAGAAATTACAGCGGCTCTGATAGTTCCTTCTGTTGTTCTATGGGGTAACCTGACATAGCCCAATCGATAATACCACCATCAACTGAATAAACTTCTTGATATCCTAAATCCATTAAGGATTGAGCAGCAAATAAAGATCGGACTCCACCTTTGCAGTGTAAATAGATGGGTTGATTTTTATTGGGGAATTGAACTGCAAAAGAGGATGTAATGCGATCTTTAGGGATATGGATCGCTCTGGCAATATGGAATTCTTGCCATTCTGCCAATTCCCTAACATCAATTAAACAAAGATTGGGATCATGATCCATCCTTGTTTTTAGTTGATGTACATCAATTGTTTTAATATTAGGGTTGGTCATAACGAATCTCTCTTATTGTCGGTCTTGTAAAGGTGGAGTGGTGGAGTAACCAATAAATCGTTGCTGTGAACACACCGCCTATTAATGTAGCAAATGCCCAGGTAGCAGCAGAAACCAAGACTGGTTTTTGTCCGGTTTGATTCATATTGCCCGCATCGTGGGCTACAGCACCAGCAAAAATTAAATGTAAAATACCATTAATGATCATCATAATATATAAAAAGGTTTGTATTTGAGTGGAAAATTGTTGTATTAGCTCATTGATCATGAATAAGGTTCCTTTAGTTGTGAATCAATGTTAGTTGGACTTTTAAACCAAACAAAATCATTTTTTAGTAATATCATGAAATTAACGGATTATGTCAGGCATAAAAATCGAACTTGCAATATAATAACAGAAAATCAATAAGATCTTTTATTTCTGTGATAACCCCGGTAACATCATCGAAAAAAATAGAAAGAGAGAAAGCATGAATGCACATGAAATCCCCGTCCCTCATTTAACCACCGCTCATTCTGGACCATTGTTTCATGTTGAAAAAATTGTTTTAAATCAGATAGCAGCAATTGAAGCGTGGTTTAGACATCAATGGAAAGAAACTCCTCCTCCTTTAACTTCATCGGTTGACCTACGCCATGCAGGATTCAAACTGGCGCCGGTAGATACTAATCTATTTCCAGCGGGGTTTAACAATTTGAATCCCGAATTCTTACCCCTGTGTATTCAGGCAACACAGTCTGTTTTAGTTGATTATATCCCAGATTGCACACGCATCTTATTGGTTCCAGAAAGTCATACACGCAATATGTTTTATTTAAAAAGTCTTAATGTATTAAGAACAATTTTTATCAAAGCGGGCTTTGTAGTTCGTATTGGTAGTTTGGACCCAGAGATTAAAGAACCCACTGAAATGATTCTTGATGGGGGTGAATCGCTACTCTTAGAGCCTATACAGCGCGAGGGCGATCGTGTTGGCCTGGCTAACTTTAATCCATGTTTTCTTATGTTGAATAATGATTTGTCTCAGGGGATCCCTGAAATTTTACAAGGAATAAAACAAAAGATAAGACCTACAGCACAATTAGGTTGGTCTTCGCGGTTGAAATCTAGTCATTTTAATTTTTATGACGAGGTCGCGATGGAGTTTTCCGAATTGGTAGGGATGGATTCCTGGTTAATCAATCCTTATTTTAGTGCTCTAGAAGGACTGGATTTCATGGCTCAGGAAGGGGTAGACAGGTTAGCCATCGAAGTAGATAAAATTCTCACTTTAATGAATGATAAATATGCAACTTACGGAATAAAAGAGAAACCATTTGTTGTAATTAAAGCAGATAATGGTACTTATGGCATGAGTGTTATGATGGTGCATGAGGCAGAAGAGGTACGTAAATTAAATAGAAAACAACGTACTCGAATGTCGACCAGTAAAGGTGGTCGCAAAGTGGATAGAGTTATTATTCAAGAGGGTGTATATACTTTTGAAACCATGCCAAACGGTTCTGTTGCTGAACCTGTAGTCTATATGATTGGCCAATTTGTGGTGGGTGGATTTTACCGAGTTCATCAAGAACGTGGTATTGATGAAAATCTGAATGCACCGGGAATGCATTTTGAACCTTTAGCTTTTGCCCAAGCGTGTAATATGCCTTGCGATGATTTAACTGAGGTGGATGAATCGAATCGCTTTTATGTGTATGGGGTTATTGCCCGCTTAGCAGCACTTGCTGCAGCAAGGGAAATTGCAGCGATTGGAGGTGAATGATGAAACTTGCTGTGTTGTTGGATCCTCTAAATCAATTAAAGCCTTATAAAGACACCTCTCTAGCTATGATCAAGAAAGCTCAAGAAATGGGTTGGTCTTGTGTTGTTTTTACTCAAGAAGATTTATTTTGTAAGGAAGGACGGGCTTTTGCATACGTTTATGATTTAAGTATCGGGGATGTGAGTAGCAAAGATTGGGTAACGATTAATGATTCATATGAAACGCCTTTAGGTGAATTTGATATCATTTTGATGCGCAAAGATCCTCCTTTTAATACAGAATATATTTATACGACCTATTATCTGGAACTGGCTGAACGCGAAGGAGTTCTTGTAGCCAACAACCCCCAAAGCTTACGTGATGCAAATGAGAAGTTTTTTACTTTAAATTTTCCTCAGTGCTGTCCAACCACACTTGTTTCACGAAATATGAAACGGTTGAAATCATTTTGGGAGGAGCACAAACAAGTTATTTTTAAACCATTGGAAGGAATGGGAGGTAATTCTGTATTCCATGTTGAGGAGCAAGGAAATAATTTAGCAGTTATTTTAGAAGTCCTAACTAAAAATCAAACACAAACGATTATTGCTCAACGATATATTCCTGAAATAAAGCACTCTGGCGATAAACGCATTTTATTAATCAATGGCGAACCTGTTCCTTATGCATTGGCACGTATTCCTGCACAAGGAGATTTGCGCGGTAACTTAGCTGCAGGTGCACGAGGAGAGGTAGTACCTATTACAACTAGAGACAGGTGGATATGTGAACAAGTGGGGCCTACGCTTAAAGCCAAGGGTTTGTATTTTGTTGGTATTGATGTGATTGGTGATTATTTAACAGAAATTAATGTTACAAGCCCAACCTGTTTACGAGAAATAGAAGCAGAAACAAAACTTGATATCGCTGGTGATTTTTTACGAAGCCTTGAGAAGATATGTCTTGCCTAATAATTAAACTCTATAAAAGTAACCAGGATGAAGCCTAGCAAAATTCGGGGCTAAGAAATTTATTCAAATACAGAAACCTGGGTTTCGCCATTCTTCACCCAGGCTACAAAGTATTACAGAACTACATTATTCATCTACATAATCACTACCAGTTTCTGCTGCTGCTTCCTGATCTGCTTTTTTATCATCAACATACAGAGAACCTGTATCTGGATGAGTACCTGTAATTAAATGGTTACGATATTGTAAATACGCATCTCTCATAAAGGCATATTTATCCAAAGCTTCATCCATTATTTGATCAGTATCGAGCAGTTGTGAGCGTAAATCCACAGTACGGAGCGCTAATAAACTGTAGACTACTGCATCTTCATTAATGTAAACATAGGGGCTGTATAGCGCAAATTGGAATAACCATCCTGCTCCGTCTCGAAGAGTACTTGGACCCAATAGGGGTAGCATTAGGAATGGGGAGTTTTTATCGCCCCATTTCGCTAAAGTAAGACCCAAATCATTTGAATGAGGGGGTAAGCCAAAGGTTTTAGCTACGTCAAATAAACCACCCACACCTAAAGAAGAGTTTATAATGAAGCGCCAAGAGTCTCGAATTGCCCATTTTCCCTCAGCCTGCAGAAGATCATTTCCTACGGATGGAATAAGATCCAAGTTGTTGTAAAAGTTATTTATACTTTTTCGAACAGGAGCCGGTAAAACGGCCCGATATGCCTTTGCGGTGGGCCTCAAAATTGCATTGTCTAAGGCAGAATTAAACTTATATACTTTGCGGTTAAAAGGTTCAAAAGGATCGGCGGGGTTAGTTCCCTTGCAAGCACATCCAGTTAAAGCGAGAGCACCGGTAAAACTAATGACTATTGAAATTAATCGCATGATTTTTTTAATTATTTGACTTAGTAAACGATGTTACACGAGTTTGATGTACTTGCAAACAATCATAGTGACTCGTGCAGTCGTTGACGTTTTGATTAAGATATATTTTTGTGGCCTGGGTTAGCACAGTGGAAGCGAATATAAAGTAAGACCACAATATAGATGGACTAGTTTCGATCTTGATTAGAACGATAAATAATTTATTGAACAAGGTGGTTTAGATCCCGCGCATAAAGCGCGGGACGTAGAAGACTTGAGATAAGTGGTCAATAGATTCTAGAACTTTAACAAAAAAGTCACAGGTCCATCATTACATAAGTGCACTTGCATGTTGGCACCAAAACATCCGCTCTGTGTATGGGGAAATAACTGCGCAGCGCGCGTCAAGAGATTATCAAAAAGCAATCGTCCAAGCTCTGGTGGTGCTGCATTGGAAAAACTGGGGCGCAATCCTTTTTGGGTTTCGGCCATTAATGTAAATTGTGGAACTAATAATAAACCACCTTGAACATCTTTAAGGCTCAAATTCATTTTGCCTTGATTGTCATCAAAAATACGATAATTAAGGCATTTATCTAACATTTTATTGATATTGTGTTCTGTATCATCAGGTTCAAAACCACAGAGTATCAGAAGTCCTTGATCTATTCTTCCAACGGTTTCACCATCAATATCTACACGAGCGTGTGTTACTCTTTGAATGACTATCAGCATGCATCAAGCCCTTGTTTGGAAATTTCTTTACTCGCATAAATTAGGGCGTCAATAATGCCTGACTCTCTATCCGAATGCCCTGCATCGCGAACTATTCTTAAATTGGATGCCGGGATTGCTTGATGCAGTTCAAAGGCTCCTGCCAGAGGAGAAATTAAATCAAAGCGGCCGTGTACAATGTATGTTGGGATATGTCTAATTTTATGAACATTGTCCATTACCTGATTTTCTTCAATGAAAAAATGATTGTTGATGTAATGGGATTCTAATGTCGCAAGAGCGAGGGCAAAATGAGGATCGCTAAATTGATCAATGACATATAAATGAGGATGTAAGCTACTACAACGAGCCTCCCATAATGCCCATGACTTTGCCGCACTCATTCGTGCCAGTTCATTAGGACCTTGTAAACAATTGGCATAATATTGAGGGATTTTGTCCAGCATGTTTTCAGGGACAGTACTAATAAACTCTTGCCAGTAATCAGGATAAACTAGGTTGGCACCGCGCTTATAAAACCAATCAAAATCATGCTGTCTTCCCAAAAAAACTTGATGCAGTTGTAGTGCCTTAATTTGTTGTGGAAATTTTTGGGCATAGAGTAAGGCAAGTAAAGAGCCCCAGCCACCTCCAGACAATACAAATTCGGATAACCCTAAGAAGTCTCTAATGGCATCGATGTCATCTAATAACAAATTGGTCGTATTTTCACGAACTTCCAGATGAGGAGTAGAACGCCCACAGCCACGTTGATCAAACAGTACGATTCGATAATGTTGTGGATCAAAAAACCGTCTATGATAACCATCTCCAGAAGAAGCACCGGGGCCTGGATGTAATACAATAACGGGCAATCCATCAGGATTGCCTGTTTCTTCAATATAAAGCGTATGTAGTGCACTGACTTTTAATTCATGTTGCGCATAAGGTTTAATTGACGGATAGAGTGAGTGCATTTTAGTCCTTTGGGAAGTTTTGTTTTGCCATATTGCGCTATTTTGCGCCGGGAAGCGTTTGAAAGCAATACGTATTCATGTTGGCGTAAAAAAACAAGATTATAATTATAATTAGTATAGCTTCTATTTTCTTTTCCTTGCGGGATAGTGGGATCTATTAATAGAATACACCATCGATTTTTTCCTGGAATTTATTTATGACTCTTGCTGCAATTCTTAAAGGACTGAATGAGCGACAACGCGAAGCAGTTACTTCTCCGCTGGGTAATACGCTGGTCCTTGCTGGGGCAGGGAGTGGGAAGACAAAGGTTTTGGTTAGTCGTATTGCATGGCTTATTGAGGAGAAGCATATTTCACCACATGGAATTTTAGCCGTAACGTTTACCAATAAAGCAGCTGGCGAAATGAGAACGCGCTTAAATAATATGTTGAGTACCCCTGTATTGGGATTATGGGTAGGAACTTTTCATGGGTTGTGTCATCGCTTGCTTCGTCGTCATTATCAAGAAGCACATTTGCCTGAACTATTCCATATTTTAGACTCTGAAGATCAAGCACGCTTGATCAAACGAGTGATTGCTTCATTAAATCTTGACTCAGAACAATGGCCAGTGAAACAGGCTCAGACTTTCATTAATGGACGCAAAGATGAAGGGCTACGACCCCAGCACGTCCATACTTTGCCTTATGGGCCTGGTAAAACATTACTCAATATTTATAATGCATATGAACAAGCCTGCCAGACTGCAGGAGTAATTGATTTTGCGGAATTGTTATTGCGGACTCATGAATTGTTACGCGATAACCCAGAAATTCTTAATCACTACCGTCAACGTTTTCAAGCGATATTGGTGGATGAGTTCCAAGATACCAATACAATTCAATATGCATGGGTACGTCTTCTTGCTGGGGAACATGCTGCTGTCTTGGCGGTTGGCGATGATGATCAATCAATTTATGGTTGGCGTGGCGCTAAAGTAGAAAATATTCAGCAGTTTTCTCAAGACTTTAAAAACACACAGATTATTCGTTTGGAACAAAATTATCGTTCCACAGCTACAATACTTGATGCTGCCAATGCTTTAATTACCCATAATAACTCACGAATGGGGAAAGACTTGTGGACGGATGGTGCAACTGGAGAAAAAATTATAGTCTACAGTGCTTTTAATGAGCTGGAAGAAGCACGCTTTGTTTGTGAACGAATTATGATGGAAATAAATCAAGGCGTAAGTGCTGATGAAATTGCTATTTTATATCGTTCGAATGCTCAATCAAGGGTTTTAGAGGAAGCATTATTACGTGCTGGAATTGCTTATCGTATTTATGGTGGATTACGCTTCTTTGATCGCGCAGAAGTAAAAGATGCTTTAGCTTATTTGCGTTTATTAGTGAATCCTGATGATGATAATGCTTTTGAGCGTATCGTTAATTTTCCAACTCGAGGTATTGGTGAAAAAACGCTTGATGATCTGCGTCATTATGCCAAATCGGAGCAAAGTTCTTTATGGCACGCGGCCAAAACCTTATTGCAATCAGGTGAAATGGCTCAACGGGCAGGTTCTTCTCTGGCGAAATTCATCGAACTAATCGAACAATTGCAGCAAAATACCGCAGCAATGGAGTTAGACGAGCAGTTATCTATAGTTATTCAGCAGAGTGGATTATATGCTCATTTCAGCAAAATCAAAGGCGATAAATCGGAGTCTCGTCTTGATAACTTACAAGAATTAATCAATGCGGCAAAACAATTTCGTTATGAACAAGAAGACGAAGAAGAAATTCCTCTAGTGAATGCATTCCTAGCACATGCCTCTTTAGAGGCCGGAGAAATGCAGGCAGAAGAGCACGAGCGTTATGTTCATTTGATGACTTTACACGCTGCTAAAGGCCTTGAGTTTCCCATGGTATTTTTAGTAGGAATGGAAGAAGGTGTGTTTCCTGGAAAACAGTCTTTGGAGGAGCCTGGACGTTTGGAGGAAGAGCGTCGGTTATGTTATGTGGGGATGACGCGTGCTATGCGCAAACTGGTTTTGTCGTATGCTGAAATACGACGACAATATGGTCGAGAAGAGTATCATCGGCCTTCACGATTTTTAAGGGAGTTACCCCAGGAATTACTTGATGAGATTCGTGTCAAGGCGAAATTTCAAGCACCAGTTATTACGCGAAATAAACCTTCCGTGGTGCCAGAAACCTCAGGGTTGTCTTTAGGACAAAGTGTAACCCATGCAAAATTTGGTCAAGGCATAGTATTAGCAGTTGAGGGTAGTGGGGCGCATACTCGTGTTCAGGTAAAGTTTAATGAACATGGTGTGAAATGGCTTGTTTTAGCTTATGCTAATTTAGCTGTTGAGATGTGAGTAATACTAATATTCCTAGGGTCCTCTTGGCTGCACTCAAATGGCATTGATTTTAGAGCACCGAAACGCGTATAAAATTAGGTCCTTTGGCCTTGAGATAGTAGAATTGTAAACAGGCCCTATTGAATTTTCTTCAAGCGGATGCTAGGGTGCCGGTTGGAAAGTTGTTGGTATTATGTAAACTATTAAATAAGGGGAACTGTGTGAAATTTACAAATTTATTAACAGTAGGAGCGCTGGCCGCATCTTTAGTATCACCTGCAATTATGGCAGCAGATACCAATAATACAACTCCTATGTCTGATACCCAAAAAAAAGAAATTGAAAAAGTAATACATGACTATTTAGTTACTAATCCAGAAGTACTTTTAGAGGCTTCTCAAGCATTGCAACAGAAACAGCAGCAAAGTATGCAACAACAAGCTCAATCTGCAATTAAAGAAAATACAGACCAATTGTTCCAAGGTAAAATTTCAGTTGTAGGTAATCCAAAGGGGAATGTGACTATTGTAGAGTTTTTTGATTACCAATGCATTCATTGCAAAAAAATGTCACCAATTATTAATAGTTTGGTTAAGAAAGACAGTGATTTGCGAGTTATTTATAAAGAGTTCCCAATTTTTGGCAAGAGCTCTGAATTGGCATCTAGAGCTGCTTTAGCTGCTGGCATGCAAGGTAAATATAAAGAAATGCACAATGCATTGATTTCCATTGATAAGCGTTTAAACGACCAAATCGTTATGGCTACTGCTAAGTCTTTAGGTTTGGATATGAAGAAGTTAAAGACTGATATGCAAAGCAAAGAAGTCACAGCTGCTTTGGATGCAAACCGTGAATTAGCAGAAAAGTTACACCTAATGGGAACTCCTGCATTTATAGTTGCTTCTACTCCAAATGGTCAGTTTAAAGCGGGTTCTGAACCTTCATTTATTCCTGGCGCTGCAAGTGAAGAGTCGTTGCAAGAGTTAATCAAAAAAGCAGCAGGTAATTCATAAGCCATCGCAGTTAAGTACAAAAGTAACCCGGGTGAAGCGAAGCGGAGTCCGGGTTTTGCAGGGTACAAATTTCCAGGGTCTGCTTCGCTTCACCTAGGCTACATTGAGATTTTCATGACAAAACCATCTACATTTCAGGATATTATTCTTACTTTGCAGCAATATTGGGCTGCTCAAGGCTGTGTTATATTGCAACCTTTTGATATGGAGGTTGGCGCAGGTACTTTTCATCCAGCAACGTTCTTACGTGCAATAGGCCCTGAGCCTTGGTCAGCTGCGTATGTACAGCCTTCTCGAAGACCTACTGATGGTCGTTATGGAGATAACCCAAATCGAGTGCAGCATTATTATCAATTTCAGGTGGTACTCAAGCCTTCTCCTTTAGATATACAAGATAAATATTTGGATTCGTTACGTGCCCTAGGAGTGGATCCTTTGGCGGATGATATTCGTTTTGTTGAAGACAATTGGGAATCGCCTACTTTAGGTGCGTGGGGTCTCGGTTGGGAGGTTTGGCAAAATGGCATGGAAGTATCCCAATTTACTTATTTCCAACAAGCAGGTGGTTTAGCGTGTAAACCGGTAACGGGTGAGCTGACTTACGGGTTGGAACGTTTGGCTATGTATATATTGGGGGTGGATAACTTATTCGATCTACCTTGGAGTAATACAGCGAATGGCATCATAACTTATGGTAACGTGTTCCATCAAAATGAAGTGGAGATGTCGGCGTATAATTTTGAACATGCGAATGTAGAAGAGTTATTTAAACAGTTTGATTATTATGAAAGTGAGGCACAAAAGTTGATTGAGTTACAATTACCACTTCCTGCTTATGAAATGGTAATTAAAGCATCGCACTCATTTAACTTACTCGATGCACGCAAAGCAATATCCGTTACTGAAAGGCAGCGTTATATCTTACGCGTAAGACATTTATCAAGAGCCGTAGCGCAAGCTTATTATCAAGCACGCGAAGCTTTAGGCTTTCCTATGCTTAACCAAAAGGTGTGTGATGGTCAATGATTTTATTTTTGAATTAGGTTGCGAAGAGTTACCTTCTGGTTCGGTATGGCCTCTCGCTGATGAATTTGCTAATCAGTTATTGGCTGCATTGAATAAGGCACAATTGGGTTATGGGCAAGTAAAGCGTTTTGCTACACCACGACGTATCTCGATTGTGATCTTTGATTTGCAAGACGAACAAAAAAGCCAAAGCGTGACCCGACGTGGTCCTGCAGTGGCCGCTGCGTATGACAAAGAAGGAAAACCTACCCAGGCCTTACTGGGTTTTGCCAAATCATGTGGTGTTGAAGTAGAACAACTTTCTCAGATTGAAACAGAAAAAGGGGATTGGATTGTTTTCGAAACACTTAGCCAGGGTAATAAAACCGAAGATTTGTTGCCTGTCTTAATAAATCAATCTCTGGCTGCTTTGCCCATCGCTAAACCTATGCGTTGGGGAGCAGGAGATGAGGAATTTGCTCGGCCTGTGCATTGGGCAGTAATGCTTTATGGGGATAAGGTAATAGAACATAGTGTTTTAGGAATTAAAAGTGGTCGCGACAGTAGGGGACATCGTTTTCATCATCCCCAACCTGTTGTAATTAACTCCGCAAAAAGCTATGAATTACAAATGAAGGAAGCCTTTGTTCTTGCTGATTTTGCTACTAGAAAGCAAATAATTAAAAAGCAAGTGGAGGAGTTGGCTGCATCCATTCAGGCTACAGCGATTATGCCTGAGGATTTGCTGGATGAAGTTACTTCAATTGTTGAGTGGCCTCAGGCACTGATGGCTAATTTTGAAAAAGAATTTCTTGAAGTGCCTGCTGAATCATTAATTGCATCAATGCAATCACATCAAAAATGTTTTGCTTTAAAGGATAAACAAGGAAAGTTATTACCTCATTTTATTACAGTGTCCAATATTGCTAGTACCAATCCCAAACAAGTTATTTTAGGAAATGAAAAAGTGATGCGAGCGCGTTTAAGCGACGCAGCATTCTTTTTTAGGCAAGATAAAAAATTACCTTTAAGTCAGCATATAGCGGGTACCGAGCACGTTGTGTTCCAAGCAAAATTAGGCAGTTTAAAGGATAAAGCATTACGAATTGAAGCACTCATGGCTTATTTAAGCCCTGCTTTACATTTAAGTTTACATCAGGCACAACGAGCAGCACAGTTGAGCAAATGTGATTTGCTGACCGGAATGGTCGGCGAGTTTCCTGAATTGCAGGGACTAATGGGATATTATTACGCACTAAACGATGGTGAAGATCAAGGTGTTGCTCAGGCTTTAAATGAACAATATATGCCTCGTTTCGCTGCGGACAGCTTACCTGAGTCTGATTTGGGTTTGACTTTATCACTAGCAGATAGAATCGATACTTTAGTTGGTATTTTTGCCATAGGGCAAAAACCTTCTGGAGTAAAAGATCCATTCAAATTACGCCGTCATGCTTTAGCTGTTGTCCGATTACTCATTGCAACATCAGCACAACTCAACTTAACCACACTGATTGAGCAAGCCATAATTCATTACGGAACTCAAATATCTGTTGAACCTAATTTATCGGATGAATTGAAATCGTTCATTCTCGAGCGTTTACAATCTCATTATCAAGGTCAGGGATTAAGTGTTGATTTAGTGCATGCTGTTAGAGCGCGTCAGGATGATTGGCTGTATGATCTGGACAAACGATTAAGTGCTTTGCAATTATTTGTAAAACTGCCTGAAGCAGCTTCTCTTTCTGCTGCGTGTAAACGTGTGAACAACTTGCTTTCGCAAGCAGGAAGAAAAACTTTATTGGCGGTGAATGAACAACTTTTTACAGAAGAGCCAGAGAAGTTTTTATTTATACACATTAATCAGGTTGCACGAGCAGTAGAGCCTTTATATCGTTCTGCCGATTATGGCCCCTTGTTGAAGTTACTGGCTAGTCTTAAAGAACCAGTAGATCTTTTCTTTGATAAAGTTATGGTAATGGTTGAGGATCAGGCAATAAAAGCTAATCGTTTGGCACTTTTAGCACGTTTGCAGGATTTATTGCAAGGAGTTGCTGATATCTCCTTGTTGCAGATGGGGTAATCCGTTATCTTGAATGTGATTTTGGACCATTGTCCTTAGTCTAGAATTGTGTCATTCCCGCGTAGGCGGGAATCCATCTCTAAATTGAAACCCTGCGCGTAGGTACACATTGAAACGTAACTTCATTAGGTTCCATTTGTAGCGAGGGAGATGAATGGTTGATAGGTTGTATCAAGATGCAATTGAAATAATTCTTACGGTTAGCAAATATGATGAATATTTCAGTAGTAGGTTATGAGCATGAAAACTTATACGACAAAGCAACGGCGCTTGCAGACGAATTGAATTTTGTTTTAGACAAAAACGCCAGTTCTTGCCTTTTTGTCACTGAAGATAAACTTTCATTAAAAATGCCGGGATTTTCTCCTATTTTTGCTGAATTCAGTGCTGAATTTTGGAGCAAAAGGAAATCAGAGGGAAAAAAGCAAGGGTTAGTCCGTGCCTGCAAGCCATCTCCTGGACTTAAAATTATTGATGCAACTGCTGGGTGGGGGCGTGATGCTGCTATTTTAGCCAGTTTTGGTGCGGAAGTATTAATGCTTGAACGTCATCCTGTTATGGCATCCTTATTATCGGATGCTTTATTACGCCAAACGGAGTCGGATAGACAGCAACTGCGTTTGATGCTTCAGTCTGGAAATGCTTATTCCTATTTAAGTTCATTAACAACTGACGCTTACCCCGACGTTATTTATATTGATCCCATGCATCCAGAACGTAGTAAATCCGCATTGGTAAAAAAGGAAATGCAAGCATTACAGCAAATAATCGGCGCAGATAAGGATGCACTGGAGTTAATTCAATTGGCAATAACGCGTACGAAACAGAAGGTGGTTGTAAAATGGCCACAAAAAATAAAACCATTATTACCTGCAAATGCTACAGTTGAGGGAAAAACTGTTCGGTTTGATATCTATTTTTCTAAAATAAATGATTAATTGTACCCTGAGGGAAGCGCAGCGAAACCCGGGAGAATAGCCCTGACTCTCTGGTTCGCCATTCGACTAAGCAGGTTACAAGGGCTAAGAAAATCTAACCGAATTCCGCAAGTTCTTCTCGGAGGCGTTTTTCTTCAAACAAATCCTCTATTCGTCTTCTTCGTTCTAATTTTGTTGAAGGACTTGCTTCAGGAGCCAGGATCGTATCGACACTAAATTCCTCTGTATCGTTTACCTCTTCATCAAATTCACGAGTATTCATAGCCATCTCCTTAGCTTAACCCGTAGTGAACTTACTAAAATAACAGAAATTGTAGTGAAGGGACAGTGGAATTTTTTGAGCATCATTTGCGAACATTGGAAAGATGTATACCTGGACTTTCATTTTTGGCCATCTGAAAGACCAGGTTGATTTTTAAGGAGTATTCAGAATACTTTGTACGTTCTGTTCGTGTGCTAATTCTTCATCTTCTTTAATTGCTTCTTTCCCTTTTGCTAACCTTATTTCGTTTCTACCCTTGCTTATTTCAGAGCGAAAATTTTTTGCAGTTTCTTCGGGCACAGGAGTTTTAGGAGCACTATCGAGTAACTTCGAAAGTTTTTCACGTCGTGCTTGCGCATGTTCATGAAGTATTTGTAATTCACTGGGTGTGTAGAGCGTTTTTGGATCAATTTCATTTCCCGATCCATCTTTAAGTACAATACCTTTTAATGCTTTGTCACCTTTTGATTCTTCTCCAGGTAATGGGCCTGGAGCAAAACCACTTTCAAGCGCTGCTTCATAGGCTTGTCTGGCTCTTTGTTTTTGAGTTTTCGGATCATCAAAGTTAATTTTTAGGGTAATTGAGTCAAATCCTGATGCTCGTACTGCCTGAGCCATAGTTAACATATCTACCTTAGGATTTTCTTGGCGACTTAAATAGTAAAAAGGAGAAAGTATTCGGGGTGACATTTGTACACTCCAAGTACCTGGTTCATTATCTTTCCCCTTATTGTGCTTTATCTTAGCTCCTGATAAGGAAATGATGAAATTTAAGTCCTCTGGATTTATGGTAGAAATTGTTTTTTTATCAACATCGATTTCAGCCGTTGTAATCTGTTCTGGCGCAGTTAAATTTCGGCGTTTGCGATTTTCTTCCCTTGCCATCTCCATTTCTTGCAACATCTGATCTCTTTGCTTTGGGCTCAGTTGGTTGGCCCAGCTCTCCAGTTGTCCAGAAAAGAGTACCTGTTTTTGTTCAAGGGCAGACGCTTTATCGAGTGTTGTTAGGTTTTCTTTAGTAACATTATCAAATTCAGTAAGTTGTTGCGCATGAGATTGTTCTAATTCTGTTATTAAATCAGTTTTTAATTTTTCTGCTTCGTCAGCGTCTTTACCTAAAGCGGTTGTGAATTTATCCATAAACCCACGATTCTTCGTTTCATCAAAAGTATCTTTGAGTTTTTGAAGTTCCATTTTCTGTTGGGCCTTTATTGCGTCTTTGGCATCCTTGGTGATTCGTTCAAGTTCTCCTCGAAGCACTTCAATAGAATATCCTGGAACTTGACTGACCCGTTTTTTAAATGCTTCAATTGATTCTTGATACTTTTCTTGAGCAGGTGCATAAAACTTTTCAGGAGCAAAGGCCTTATCCAGCCCCTCTCTAACTTCATTTTTCTCCGCGGGGTCACTTCCTTTGAGTGCCTTCTCAAGCGTATCTCCTTCTTCTGGGCCGATTTGTAGCTTAAAACCTTTGTGATCTTTGACTCGCTTATTGGCATGCCCCTCGAACGCGTGTGAGCCAAAAGAAAGATCTTGAGTTAAGTGGATGTCATCTCGATACTTTTGAAAAATTTCTTCAAGTTTTTCAGGTGTGAACTGAACTTTCCTATGTTGAGAGTTGAGCAAGTTAAAAAATGCTTGTCTGTGTGAAGGCATAGTGTACCTCAAGAGCTTTAGTTCTTATAAAGTATAACACTTTTTCATTAAGATAGAATTAAGGTCTGTCAAGGTTTTTGAATGCTAAACTTAAGCTAAAACCGACAGATTCATCGCTGCGTCTAGCGCCGCGAAATCCGAGGGTCTGAGTTATTTTTTCTAGACTTTCGGACTTCGCTGCATGGAACCAAGCAATTCTACCAAGCAGGAATCGCTGAATCTCCAAATAAAGTTTTAGCTTTTTCTTTAACTTCCTCGGAGTTTAATGCTTTAACAAAAAGCTCCAATTGTGCTTTTTTGGGCGAGTCATTGCGAATAACAATTATATTGGCATAAGGTGAATCCTTGTCCTCACTAAATAAAGCATCATGAGAGGGATTCAAACCCGCAGGTAAGGCAAAAGTGGTATTAATAACCGCTGCGTCTACATCAGGTAAAACTCTAGGTAATTGTGCTGCATCCATCTCTTTGAACTGCAGATTGTGTGGATTTGTTGCGATATCTTTTAAGCCAGCATTCTGAGTCGTTTTCAATGTAATTAGCTGTGCTTTTTCCAATAATTGTAAGGCTCGCATTTCATTGCTTGGATCATTTGGTAGGGCGATGATCGCTTTCTCTGGCAATTGGCTTAATGTTTTATATTTTTTAGAATAAATTCCCATTGGATAAACAAAAGTTCTACCTATCGCTTCGAGGGTATAGCCATGAGCTTTAACTGCTGCATTAAGATAAGGCAGATGTTGGTAGACGTTAGCATCTAGGCTACCGTCTTGTAATGCTTCATTAGGTAAATTGTAATCATTGAACGTTACAATTTTTATATTTAAGCCATACTTATTTTTTGCCACTTCTTGTGCTGTTTCAACCAGTTCAGTTTCGGGCCCGGCAATGGTTCCTATTACCAATGAATTGGGTGAAGGTTTGTTGCATGCAACAAGACTTAATAATAAAACGCAATAAGCTAAAATCCGCATTTAAAAACTCCAAAAAAGTGATTTAGATCAATTATGTAAAAAACGCTTCGCTAGATAATCTCCAACCATTTGAGTCAGTTGGACCATTATAATCAAAATGATTACTGTAGAGAGCATGACTCCAGCATCAAAACGTTGATAACCGTAGTTAATGGCTAAAGTACCTAAACCTCCAGCGCCGACGGTTCCTGCCATTGCTGAATAATTAACTAAAGTAATGGCGGTCACAGTAATGGCATGTATTAATGCAGGTTTGGCCTCTGGCAACAATATATGCAAAATAATCTGTCTGGTGTTTGCACCCATTGCATAACCTGTTTCGATAAGACCTGAGGGTAAACTTCGATAAACATTATCTACAAGTCTTGCAAAAAAGGGTGTTGCACCGAGAGTAAGAGGTACTATTGCCGCATTGATTCCGATTGATGTACCTACTATGAGGCGAGTGAATGGAATGATCGCTACCAACAAAATAATAAATGGTATAGATCGCGCCATATTAATCAGGCCTGATAATGCTTTATGCACCTTAGGCATTGGCTTAATATGATTGGATGAGTAGAGCCAGGTTCCTAAAGGTAAGCCGAGTACTACAGCAAATAAGGTACTGATTGATACCATATATAATGTTTCAGTTGTTGCAATGAATAAATCATATGCCATTGGGAAGGACATAACCTAAAACCTCCACAGTTAATTTGGCTTGTTCACAGCGTTCGATGAATGCTTCCAGTAAAAATTGATGTGCAGTTAATTCTACAACTAAAACGCCACAGGTTACTGTATCATAACGATCTATATTGGCGAGTAAGATGTTAATATCTAAATTTAACTCACGACTTGTTCGACTAATAAAAGGTACTGTTGCTTCTTCCCCTTGGAAAAATAGGCGCAGTAAGGGTTTCTCGGTCACATAGTCTGCGAGTCTTTTGGTGAGACACTCTGGCAATTGTGGACTCAACTGGGCGTAAAGCATACTTCGTGCTAAGCTGTCTTTGTTATTAAATACATTCGCTAGGGCAGTAGTTTCAGCCAGTTCGCCATCCACCATCACTGCTAAACGGTTACAAATACGTTTCACTACATCCATTTCATGGGTAATGAGCACTATAGTGATGCCATAAAGCGCATTAATTTTTTTAAGTAATGCTAAAATGGAGTCTGTTGTTTCTGGATCCAATGCTGAGGTCGCTTCGTCACAAAGCAGAATTTTGGGTGAGCAACTTAATGCACGGGCAATAGCAACCCTTTGCTTTTGACCGCCACTCAGCTGGGCGGGATAGGCCATTTTTTTATCGGTTAACTCGACAACTGGTAGTAGTTCTTCAATTTTATTACGAATGGATTCTTCGTCTATGCCCTGAATGCGCATAGGAAGCGCAATATTGTCATAAACGTTTTTGGAGTTAAGTAAATTGAATTGTTGAAAAATCATGGCCATTTTGTGGCGAGCTAAAGCTAAACTCTTTCTCGAAAGACTTGTCAAATCTTGGCCATCGAGGATGACATGACCTTCATCTGGTCGCTCTAGAAGATTAATACATCTTAATAGGGTTGATTTTCCTGCACCACTTTTACCAATGATTCCGAAAATTTCACCTTCTTGGATAAATAGATTAATGTCTCGCAGGACAGGTTTACCCGAAAAGGATTTGGATAATCCACTTAATTCAATCATTTATTATAACCTGAGATTATGCTGCGGGCGGAAGACTTAGAGGGATGCAAACATATCCGCTTTAGCCGTATTTTCAAAAAAGAACTCTTTTTTGAGCGTCCGCAAGCTGAACTTCAAATCGACGCCATTGCGGTATTATACACAAATTGTGAGCATAAACAACGTAGAGCTCCTGATTTTAATGTGACTTAGGGAATTATTTTAAGTGATTCAAATAGCCTGGGTTCCACTGCGTTGCACCCAGGCTATAGCGCATCCAAAATACCTTTTATTTTTGTAGTTCTTCGCGATTTTTAAAATAATCTAGGGCTTGCGGATTTGCCAGAGATTGTAAATTATTCACAGGTAAACCATGAACAACTTGTCTCACAGCTATTTCAACAATTTTGCCGCTAATCGTGCGTGGGATATCTGCTACTTGCAATATTTTTGCTGGTACGTGCCTTGGTGAAGCATTCTGACGAATCGTTAAACGAATTTTACTCATTAATTCTTCTGTGAGTTCCACATTGTCCCGTAATTTAACAAATAGAACAACACGTACATCATCTTGCCAATCTTGACCAATCACAATGCTATCTATAACTTCATCAATTTTTTCTACTTGTCGGTAAATTTCAGCAGTACCAATACGCACTCCGCCAGGATTTAAAACAGCATCGGATCGTCCATAAATAATCAATCCATTATGAGCTGTAATTTCTGCAAAATCACCATGAGCCCATATTCCAGGAAAACGCTCAAAGTAAGCACGTTGGTAAGCTGTTCTGTCAGGATCATTCCAAAAACCCACAGGCATGGATGGAAAGGGTGCGGTACAAACTAATTCCCCTCGCTCTTCTCGAACAGTCTGACCTTGCTCATTATAAACTTCAACAGCCATACCGAGCCCCAAACATTGTAATTCACCTCTGTAGATTGGGAGTATTGGATTACCTAAGGCAAAGCAAGAAACGATATCTGTGCCACCTGAAATAGAACAAAGCTGTACATCATTTTTAATTTGCTCATAAACGTAATCATAGTTTTTGGGTAGAAGCGGTGATCCTGTTGAGAGGATACAGCGCAAATGGCTTAAGTTAAATTCATCTTTGGGTTTTACTCCTGCTTTTTCTACAGAAGAGATGAATTTGGCGCTGGTACCAAAAACAGTCACTTGCTCTTCAGCAATGAGCTTAAATAAACGATTATTTTCTGGGTAGGTTGGCGAGCCTTCATATAATGTGAGCGTTGTCCCTAAGGCCAGTGCAGATACGGTCCAGTTCCACATCATCCAGCCGCAAGTAGTATAAAAGCATAGGTTGTCGTTAGGGCGCAAATCAGTATGCAACCCTAATTCTTTGATGTGCTGCAATAAGGTTCCGCCTGCTCCATGGATAATACATTTAGGTTTCCCCGTCGTTCCTGATGAGAACATAATATAAACTGGATGTTCGAAAGGTAAAGAAACAAATTCACAACGACTTGCTGGACGAAGAAAATCATTCCAATATTGTGCCTTGGGCAACGCAGAAATATCTATAGGTTCATTTATATTGGGGCAAATGACGATTTGCTTGAGTGAAGGAATGGCATCGTTTAGTTGTTTGATTTTTTCCATCCCACTGTGTTTTTTACCTTGATATTGATGTCCATCACAAATAAATAATATCTTAGGCTCAATTTGACCCAATCGATCAATTGCAGCTTGTGCACCAAAATCAGGTGAGCAAGAAGACCAGATTGCTCCTAATGAGGTAGTAGCAAGCATCGCAATAATTGTCTGCGAAGTATTGGGCATTAAAGCAGCTACTCTATCACCTACTGTAACTCCAACCGCTTTCAAACCTGCTGCGCATTGTGCAACCAGTGTATTGAGTTGCTCAAAGCTAATCTCTTGTTTGTAGTTATCTTCATTAAGACTAATTAAAGCTGGATGTTTCTCATTACGTGATAAAAGTTTTTCAGCAAAATTAAATTGAGCTCCAGCGAACCAATGCGAATTCAACATCTGATCATTCTTATTATGATTCAAGATCTGGTAGGGTGCCGTATCAAACTGAACATGAAAAAAATCGCAAAGTGTTGGCCAAAATGAGTCTGGGTGTTTCGTGGACCAGGTATGCATATCGTGATAATTTTCAAAAATCTGGGCGTTTTTTTTGGCTGCGAATTCCATAAATTGCCACATCCTAGTGTCTTTAGGGTGCTTGGGCTTCCATACGGCTTCATTCATGTTTCATTCTCTCTTAATTATCGAAACGATTGTATGTTAATTCTTTCACCTCATACCAACCAAACTTTACATAATTTAGCTTGCCTGAGCGAAGTGAGTGGTAACTTGGATAATGTATTAAGTACAGGGATTTGCTAACATTGCATTTGCGACCTTAGATTGATTTTTACGTCCTAAAATCTTACAGATCATGTCGCCAGCAGCAACAATTTTAAATATATCCACCCCAGTGTTAATTCCTAAACCATGCATTAAGTATAGAACGTCTTCCGTGGCTACATTGCCGCTTGCTCCGCGAGCATAAGGACAACCGCCTAGCCCAGCAACGGAGCTATCAAAGCGGTGGACCCCATGTTGTAAAGAAGTATAAATATTAGCTATAGCTTGCCCATAAGTGTCATGAAAATGCATTGCTAATTGGTGCTGTGGTATTAGTTTTAGCACTTGTTCGAGCAAGAGATGGGTTTGATGTGGCGTTCCGACACCAATTGTATCTCCGAATGAGATTTCATCCACATCCAAGTCTAACAATCGTTGAGTTACCTCAACTACTTTTTCGGGAGCTACACTTCCTTCATAAGGACAACCAAGAACACAGGAAATATAGCCTCGGACTCTGATGTGATTTTCCTTGGCTAAAGCGAGGACGGGTTTAAAACGAGCAATACTCTCTTCGATCGAACAATTAATGTTTCGTTGATTAAATTGTTCGCTTGCTGCGGTAAATACTGCAATTTCTTTAACCCCTGCTTCTAGTGCTTTGAGCATTCCCTGTTCATTAGGAACCAGCGCCGAATAGTGCAGAGATGGAATTTTGTTTACAGCACGGAATACTTCATTGTGGTCCGCCAACTGTGGAATTGCCTTTGCAGAGACAAAACTGGTCACTTCGATATATTGTAGGCCGGATTCACTTAACAAATTGATTAATTCAATTTTGTGTTTGCTCGACACAAAAGAAGATTCATTTTGCAACCCATCTCGAGGGCCTACTTCTATAATGGTTACATTTTGCGGATAGTCCATAATTATCTCTTTTAATATTCCCAAGGTGGTCATACGTGCTGGCGGAGGAACTGTAATGACACGCGAACCCGGGTTACTTTGGCTTCTGCCAGCTTGATACTAATGATCAAACCGAATTTAAGAATCTGCTTCACTTAATGACAGTAATTCCTCTCCTTCATTCACTTGAGCTCCTACAGCATAGAATATATCCAGTAAAATGCCATCAGTGGGGGCATGAATAGTATGTTCCATTTTCATTGCTTCTAATACAATCAAGCGTTCACCAGCTTTCACTTTTTCACCAATATTTTTTAAAATGGCGACTACAGTAGCTGGCATGGGTGCAGTAAGCTGCCCTTTATGAGCAGTAGTTTGCGCCCCTAGTGTTTCCCAATTAAACCGTTCAATAGTAATTTGCCCTTGACTCGTATACAAGGTTAGAGATTGTTTTTTATTTTCAATTGTAGCGTGAATATTTTGAATTCCAGTTTCAATACGAAGTTTATTGCCCACTAAATGCGCCTGGATTAGATGCTCTTGTGTTTTGAAGTGCACTTTAAACTGATTTTTATTGATTGGAGTGATAAAAGTTTCAATCAACTCACCCTTATCTTTATAGCGCCATATCCAATGACTTGATAGTTGAGATTGCCAAGAAAAGACTTCTTGCAGTAAGGGATCTTGTAACGAATTCACATTGTGCAAATAATCAAAGCTAACAGCCATGAGTAGGGCAGTTTCTATGTCGGGTATTGGGAGTTTTATTTCTTCTTTAGTTAAAAAATCAGTACTAAGTTCTGCCTGTTTGAATTTGGGGTGTTGGCAAATAGCTTGTAAAAACGGAATGTTCGTTTTTACTCCACCAATAAAATACTGAGATAGAGCCTGTACTAATCTGGATAATGCTTCATCACGATCAGCTCCCCACACAATAAGCTTGGCGATCATTGGGTCATAATACATGGTAATTTGTGAGGAGATTTGTACTCCAGTATCAATGCGTATGCCATCGCCTGATGATTCTTGTAAAAAGTGGATTTGTCCTATTGAGGGAATGAAATCGTGATGAGGGTCTTCGGCATAGATGCGGCATTCTATTGCATGACCCTGTGCTTGAATTTTATCTTGTGACAAAGGCAAGGGTTCATTCGCAGCAATTTTTAATTGCCAGGCGACCAAATCAAGCCCAGTAATCATTTCAGTTACTGGATGTTCTACCTGTAAGCGGGTATTCATTTCCATAAAATAGAATTGTTCTGAACTATCTACTAAAAATTCAACCGTACCTGCGCCACTGTATTTAATAGAACGCGCTACTTCACAAGCCGCCTCAGCAAGTTTTTTACGTAATGATGCAGACAAATTGGGTGCAGGGGCTTCTTCAATAATTTTTTGGTGTCGACGTTGAATGGAGCAATCACGCTCGAATATATGAACTACATTGCCATGATTGTCGGCCATGATTTGTAATTCAACATGTCGAGGATTAAGTACCAGTTTTTCTAAAATCATGGTGTCATCGGCAAAACTTGCCATGGACTCTCGTTTTGCTCCAGCTAAAGCAGCACTGAACTCTGATTCGTGGTGAACAGCCCGCATTCCTTTACCGCCACCCCCATTTGCTGCTTTAATTAAGACAGGAAACCCTATTTTTTTTGCTTCAACCAGCAATTTGTCTTCAGCCTGTTCGCTGCCATGATAGCCCGGGGTTAAAGGGACTTGAGTTCGTTCAAGTAATTGTTTGGCTAATTGTTTGGATGCCATTGCTTCCATTGCCTCAACAGAAGGGCCAATAAAAATAATACCCGCTTCCTTACATGCTTTAGCAAACTCAGGATTTTCAGATAAAAATCCATAACCAGGATGAATGGCTTGTGCACCAGATTCCTTGGCAACATGAATAATATTTGCGATATTGAGATAGCTGTCTTTAGCAGGCGCGTCACCCACAAAATATGCACTGTCGGCAGTGCGTACATGCAAACTGTCTTTATCAACCGAGGAATAAATAGCCACTGAGTGGATGCCCATAGAACGTGCAGTTTTGATGATTCTGCACGCAATTTCACCGCGGTTGGCAATAAGAATTTTATTAAACATTAGTGCCTCATTAATTTAACTTTCATAAGCTTTCATTCATTATCTAACGTAGTTTGAACGCTTTGTAGCCTGGGTGCTGCATCTAGGCTACACTACTAAACTACCAAGGACTCAAGATGTCTAGCTCCAATTGGGTGTTTCTTTCTTTAAAAAAGCATTAAGCCCTTGTTGTCCCTCAGTAGATACTCTTTTTTGAGCAATTAAAGAAGCTGTGTAATAAACAAGTTCTTCATTTATTTTTTTATTTGATACGTAACTTGCTAGCTGTTTGGATGCTTTAACTGCTTCAGGCGCATTATTGCTGATTTGTTTTGCATAATTAAGCGTGAATTCCAACAAATTTTCCTCAGGAACACAATGTTGTACTAACTGTAAGGACAAGGCTTTAGTTGCATCAAAAATTTCAGCGCTCATGAACAAGGCTTTAGCGCTGCGCTCACCAATGGCTTGAACTACATAAGGACTAATCACTGCGGGTATAAGGCCCAATTTCACTTCTGAAAAACAAAAACGTGCTGATTGAGATGCAATAGTAATGTCACATGCTGCAGCAAGTCCCGCACCACCACCAAAAGCTGAGCCATGGACCATGGCTAAAGTGGGTTTAGGGCTTTGATTTAAAGTGTACATTAGATTACCAAGTACCATGGCGTCTTTTAGATTTTCTTCTTCATTATAATGTGCCATGTTTTGCATCCAGCCTAAATCAGCGCCTGCAGAAAAATGTTTTCCATTTGCTTTAAGGACTATGACTCGGACGTTAGAATTGACAATTGCTGCATCAAGTTGATGTTGCATTTCACTTAAAAGTTGATTATCAAAAGCATTATGTTTACTCACACGATTTAGAGTGAGTAAACATAAGCGTTCATGAATTTCGTACAACAAGTCGCTCACGAGTATGCTCCTTACATGCGAAATACGCCAAAGCGTGTTGGCTCGATAGGATTATTTAATGCTGCTGATAAACCTAAACCTAATACTTTGCGTGTATCTTGTGGCGCAATGACTCCATCATCCCACAATCGGGCACTGGCATAATAAGGATTTCCTTGCATCTCATATTGAGAACGCAATTTTTCTTTAAAACGCTCTTCCTCTGCTAGAGGCCAATCGCTCCCTAGTTTTGCCAATTTGTCGCGATTCACTTGAGCTAAAACATTAGCAGCTTGTTCTCCACCCATTACTGAAATACGTGAGTTAGGCCAAGACCACATAAAATTAGGATTATAAGCGCGTCCACACATGGCATAATTGCCCGCTCCAAAGCTACCGCCAACGATTACAGTAAATTTTGGAACATTGGCATTGGCCACTGCAGTCACCATTTTGGCACCATGTTTTGCAATACCCGAGGCTTCATATTTAGAGCCAACCATAAAACCAGTAATGTTTTGTAGAAAGAGTAAAGGAATGTTACGTTGGCAACAAAGCTCTATAAAGTGAGTTCCTTTCAATGCACTTTCACTAAATAAAATACCGTTATTCGCAATTATTCCTATAGGATAACCATATAAATGTGCGAAGCCGCAAACTAAGGTTGTACCAAAAAGCGCTTTAAATTCATCAAACTCGGAACCATCAATAATTCGAGCAATAATTTCACGAATATCAAAAGGTTTTCTAGGATCAGTAGGTATGATGCCGTTAAGCTCCTTACTGTCATAAAGTGGTTCTACCGTTTCAATACGCTTCAATTGTTGTGGTTTTTTACGGTTTAAATGACTAATAGCAACGCGTGCCAGATGAAGCGCATGAGCATCATGTTCCGCATAGTGATCTGCTACGCCTGAGTGCCTGCAATGGACTTCTGCACCACCTAACTCTTCAGCACTGATAACTTCGCCTGTCGCTGCTTTGACAAGAGGTGGTCCGCCCAGAAAAATCGTAGCTTGATTTTTCACCATAATCGATTCATCAGCCATAGCAGGGACATACGCACCTCCCGCAGTACAAGAACCCATTACTACTGCAATTTGGGGAATATTTTGCGCAGACATTTGTGCCTGATTGAAAAATATCCGTCCAAAATGATCACGATCAGGAAATACTTCATCCTGATGGGGAAGGTAAGCTCCTCCTGAATCAACCAGGTAAATGCAGGGTAGATGATTTGCGAGAGCAATCTCTTGGGCTCTTAAGTGTTTTTTTACTGTTAATGGATAATAAGTGCCGCCCTTTACCGTGGCATCATTGACCACAATGACACATTCAATGCCTGAAACCCAGCCAACTCCTGTGATAATTCCTGCAGCGGGAACCACATCATCATAAACTTGATACGCTGCAAGCTGGGAAAGCTCAAGAAAAGGACTTCCCGGATCAAGTAGTTGTTGTAACCGTTCTCTTGGTAATAATTTACCATGTTTTAAATGGCGAGCTCGTGCTTTTTCGTCACCGCCTAAAGCGATGTGTTGAATTCGATTGTGTAACTCATCTACTAAGGCTTGCATGGCCGCTTGATTTGCTTTGAATTCTTGACTGCTTGTATTGATTTGACTGATTAACTTTGCCATGCCTATCCTCATCGTACCAAAATATCGCTTAAAACGATAATTGTCCAAATAATCCAGGTAATCGCAATAAAGTGAGGCATATCCCCACCTTTTATAAGCCTATAAGCAAGCGCAGGAATGGCGGTAATTATTAGAGGCAATAGAACAAGAACGAGAATTTTGCGAATCACCAGTCCCCAGCCCGTTTGGCTGAATATAGGGGTTAATTTCAAATTAATATAAGTAAAGAATACATCAATATAGACAATAATGAGGTGAGCATATTTAGCGAATAGCACTACTAAAATACTCATTAACAGATAGATAAGACTGTGTCGTAGCATGAACATCCTTTTTATTAAAGATCCCCCATCCCATAGAGAGATAGGGGATGTTTCGTTTTAAATTAATTCAATTGCCATTGCAGTTGCTTCACCACCACCAATACATAATGAAGCGACACCACGTTTTTTTCCTTGATGCTTTAATGCGTGGATTAGCGTTACTAAAATACGTGCGCCGGATGCACCGATAGGGTGGCCCAGGGCACAAGCTCCGCCATGAATATTAACTTGTTCTGGGTTTAATTCAAGTTGTGTCATAGCTGCCATTGTTACCACTGCAAATGCTTCATTTATTTCATAAAGATCTACATCATTTTGTTTCCAGGACGCTTTATTCATCACTTTGCGGATCGCATCTACAGGAGCTGTGGTAAACCACTCAGGTGCTTGTGAATGGCTGGCATGCGCAACGATGCGGGCAATGGGTTTGATCCCGCGCTTTTCTGCTTGTCCAGCACTCATTAAAATTAGACTTGCTGCACCATCAGAAATGGAGCTTGAATTGGCTGCAGTAACGGTTCCATCTGATTTAAAAGCAGGTTTTAATTGAGGTATCTTAGACATTTTTGTCGCATCAGGACCTTCATCTACAGATACTGTAATGTCACCCTTACGAGTATTAATAGTTACGGGAACGATCTCTTCCTTAAAGGCACCACTTTCTATTGCCTGCAACGCTTTACTCATAGAGCGAGTAGCAAATTCATCTTGTTGCTCTCTGCTAAAATTAAAATGACTGGCAGTTGCTTCTGCAAAAACACCCATTAATTTTCCTCTATCATAGGCATCTTCTAATCCATCGAGGAACATGTGATCTTTTAATTCACCATGTCCTAATCTGTATCCTGAACGTGCTTTACTCAAGAGATAAGGCGCATTACTCATACTTTCCATACCACTTGCAAGAATAATATTTGCAGTGCCTGCGCGGATTAAGTCATGAGCGAGCATTACTGCTTTCATTCCTGAGCCACACATTTTGTTAATTGTGGTTGCTCCTGAGGAATTTGGTAATCCAGCTTTAATTGCAGCTTGCCGTGCGGGAGCTTGACCAATTCCAGCTTGTAAAACACAACCACTAATTACTTCATCTATTTCAGCTGGGCTAATTCCTGCTTGAGATAGGGCTGCCACATGTGCAATTGCTCCCAACTCTGGAGCTGAAAGACCTGATAAATTGCCTAACATGGCCCCCATAGGCGTTCTTCTTGCTGCAACGATTACTATGTCATTCTGTTCCATTTTCATTCTTCCTTATGCTGTTTCTTTAAAAAGTTCTCGTCCAATAAGCATTCTTCTGATTTCAGAAGTACCAGCCCCTATTTCATACAATTTTGCATCACGCAGTAGACGTCCTGTAGGATACTCATTGATATATCCATTACCACCAAGGATTTGAATTGCTTGTAATGCCATTTGCGTTGCTTTTTCAGCCGTATATAAAATCACGCTTGCAGCATCTTTGCGACTAACATTACCTTGATCACAAGCACGAGCAATTGCATATAAATATGCTCTTGAGGCGCCTAGGTCGGTGTACATATCTGCTAATTTTCCTTGGATGAATTGAAATTCACCTATTGGTTGTTCAAATTGTTTGCGTTCATGTACATAAGGTAAAACAACATCCATGCAGGCCTGCATGATCCCTACTGGGCCTGCGGCCAAAATAGTGCGCTCATAATCAAGTCCACTCATTAATACTTTAACACCTTGATTCACTTCACCCAAAACTTGTTCCGCAGGGACTTCACATTGTTCAAATACCAATTCACAGGTATTTGAGCCGCGCATTCCTAGCTTGTCGAGTTTTTGAGCTGTTTTAAATCCAGGCATTCCTTTTTCAATCAGAAAGGCAGTGATTCCTTTGCTCGCAGCCTGCTTGTCTGTTTTGGCATAAACAACCAGAACATCGGCGTCAGGCCCATTGGTGATCCACATTTTGGTGCCGTTGAGAATATATCTATCGCCTGCTGGACGAGCATGTAATTGCATACTGACTACATCGGAACCTGAGTTGGATTCACTCATAGCCAGAGCACCAACATATTCTCCACTAATAAGTTTAGGCAGATATTTTTGTTTTTGCGAATGATTACCATTTAAATTGATTTGGTTAACGCATAAATTAGAGTGGGCACCGTAACTCAGGCCTATGGAGGCAGATGCCCTAGAAATTTCTTCCATTGCGATGACATGTGCAAGATATCCCATATTGGCACCACCATATTCTTCACTGGCAGTAATTCCTAATAATCCCATGTCACCTAATTTTCGCCATAAATGATTGGGAAAAGTATTGTTTTCGTCAATTTGAGCAGCAAGTGGAGCAATTTCAGCACGAGCAAATTGGTAGACACTGTCGCGCAACATGTCATAAGTTTCACCGAGTTGATAGTTCGGTCCTGTGTACATAGCTGACTTCCTGTTGTTGTAACTGCTTAACTATACAAGATTTAACGAACGCAAAAAATTTGGCGTATCTTAATGCAGAGTAAGTAGTCTGTTGATTTTTATAAATGTGTTAGACTATACCCAATCAAGTTGAAGATGCAAATAGAATTTCTCAGATCTTTTTTCCTATTAAACAAGTTAAAGATATGATTTGATAAACCAATTCAACTGACCCTTGATGAAATGAGCTTTTAAATGATTGAACGGCTTTATTTAAGTTAAAGGGTAGGGATTAAGTAATTATTTATTTTATTATCCAGTTTATAGAGTAAGAAGTGTTTTTTAAATGCTCCTTTACCTGATTTGAAAAATCGCCTAATCTTAGGCCAATGGAAAAACTACTGAGCTTTCTAAGGTAGTTACAACCAAGTTTAAGCGTTTAGTTTTATCTATTTAGGAGAGTCATTCATGCGTAAATTAGTACTCTGGGGACATACTGTTGATGAGTATCGTGAGATGTTTGATTTGTCTCAAGAGGATATGAATTCAAAGATATTGGAATATGGATGTGGTCCCAGTGCAGTAAACGCTCAACAATTTCAAGAAGCGCATCAAGCTGTGAGTTGTGATCCCTTATTTGTTTTGGATAAAGATACCTTATCCTCCAAGGCGGTTATGATTTTTGCACAAATGGCAGATGAAGTACGTAATCACCAAGACCAATTCGACTTCAGTCGTTTCGGAAGTTTAGAACAGCTGCTCGAGCATCGACGAAATGGAATGAAAAAATTTTTTGCTGATTACGAGCAAGGTAAGGTTGAGGGACGATATTATGGTGCGGCAGATTATCATTTGCCATACCCCGATTTCTCTTTTGATTTTGCATTAAGTACGAATTACCTATTTGCAGATTTAGAAGATCAGACTGTTGAGTTCCATTTAAATGTAATTCGTGAGTTAGCGAGAGTAGCTAAAGAAGTACGAATATTTCCCTTAAACGATATGGAAGGAAAAACTTCTGAGTTTTTAGGTCCTGTATTATTGGAACTGCAAAAAGAGGGTTATGGTGTAGAAATTAGAGAAGTTGATTATCATTTGCATAAGTCTGAAAGCGCCATGCTGCGAGTTTGGGCACAAAAATGTGATATTTGATGAAATGCAGCCTGGGTGAAGCGAAGCGAAACCCAGGAGTTCAGAATTAACCCAACCCGGGTTTCGCTTCGCTTCACCCTGGCCACAAGGTTTTTTTATGTATTCGATGTTACGTCCTGTACTTTTTAGTATGGATCCTGAAAGTGCACATACTTTTAGTTTGTCTGCTTTACATTATATACCCAAGTTTTGTTTTAAAAAGATAAAGCATAAACCTGTTGAAGTCCTGGGGCTACAATTTCCACATGTGGTTGGTCTGGCGGCCGGATTGGATAAAAACGGCGAGCATTTAGACGCATTGGCTAAATTAGGTTTTTCCTTTATTGAAGTAGGTACGATAACCCCAAGACCACAAATCGGTAATCCTCAGCCACGATTATTTCGTTTGCCAGAGGCCCATGCGATTATTAATCGTATGGGATTTAATAATCAGGGTGTTGATGCACTGGTGAGGCATGTAAAAAAAGCACGTTATAAAGGAGTCTTGGGTATCAATATTGGCAAAAATAAAGATACCTCGCTGGATGATGCTGCAAGTGACTACATTCATTGTTTGGGTAAGGTATACGAGTATGCCTCCTATGTGACTATCAATATTTCATCACCGAATACTCCCGATTTGCGGCAGTTGCAGCAAAAAGAATATTTTGCCAATTTATTGTCTCAAATTCAGGCTGAACAAATTAAATTGTCCGATAAATTTCAACGTCATGTGCCTTTAGTAGTTAAAGTATCCCCAGATGAGGACTCAGAAACATTAAAACAGATGACTGATGTCATTTTACAGTACGGTATTGAAGGAATTATTGCCACGAATACTACGTGTTCTCGTACAGGAGTAACCCATTTATCTGATGCAGAGGAAACTGGGGGGCTAAGTGGTAAACCTTTATGGGAGCTGTCTACTCAGTGTTTGCGTTTGCTCAAACAATATGTGGGTAATGATGTTAGTTTGATCGGAGTAGGAGGCATCGACAATTGTGCCAGTGCCCAGGCTAAATTGGATGCTGGTGCTTCATTAATCCAGGTGTATACAGGACTGATTTACCAAGGGCCTGGTTTGGTATATGAGTTAGCGAAAGATTTAAAATGAAGCAGTAATAACGTGAAATATGAACTCCTTCGTCTTTACCACGATGCGCTGAGGATAATTTTTAGATGAAATTTATTACTAAAGATCTAGCAAGGCAAATGGAGTCTTGTATCAAGCAAACCCATATAGAAGTAACCAAACAGTACCCGGAAGGAACAATATTGGAACTTAACGGGGGTGCTGCTTGTTTTTCAGGGACAGACTCTTATTTGTCACAAGTAGTAGGGTGGGGATTTGCTACAAAGCGTATGCATTTTCGAGCTGAAATAGAGCGTATAGAACATTTTTATAAAGCATTAAACCATACTCGTGTAGATATTGAATTATGTCCTTTTGTGGGAAATGAACTAACTGTATTTTTAAGCCAGCGTGGTTATTGCATCAGTGAATTGAACAATGTCTCAATATTGGATTTAAAAATATATCAGCCTCTAGACTGTGTTGCCGATCCTTTAAGTATTAAAGAAATAGAACCTCATGAACTGAATGAATGGGCCCAAAAGGTTGCTTTGGGTTTTGATGCTCCTGAAGCTGCAGATCAATTTTCTCGTTATGCTCAATCCAAAGGGGTCAGTGCTTATGCTGTTTATGATAAAGAGGTAATTGTAGCTGGCGCTACTATAGCTATTCATGGGGATTTTTGTGATTTAGGGGTGACGAGCACTTTGCCAGATTATCGAGAGAAAGGCTTACAAAAGAAATTACTTATCGCTCGATTGAATCGTGCAAGACAACAAGGGGTGTCTTGGGCAACGGTTACTACCGAGCCGGGGAGTGTTTCTGATTGTAACGTGCAAAAGATAGGTTTCCATTGTGCTTATACACGTATCAAAATGACCTTGGAATGACATTTACATTGCATTCAATTGTGAAGCACGAGTCCAACTTCGTAGAATTTCGGATAGAAATAACTCATTTATAATCGGGATTCGGTACCGCTTAACTTAGGTAACATTTTTGTATTTTAAGGAATATTAGCACTTCCCTGTAATAACAGTTACAATAACCCATGTTTCGATTGAGTTACTTGAGTTATGAAAAAGAAACTTACTGTTAAAACCAGTATTTTATATAAACGTTTACTAGCTTATGTGAAACCGTTTTGGCCCATACTGGCATTAGGTATATTTGCCAACATTTTGTATTCCCTGATTGACGCTGGTTTTACATACATGATGCGGCCTTTTTTCGATAAAAGCTTTATTAATGTCGATATGGATTTTATTAAGAAAATTCCTTACATCGTTTTAATAGGGATTACTTTGAGAGGGCTTGTTAGTTCATTGGGTAGTTACTGTATGACTTGGGTTGCCCGTTCAGTAGTTAAAGTATTAAGAGAAAAAGTTTTTAATCATATTCTTCATTTACCTGCCGATTTCTATGACGAAGCAACTTCAGGACAAATGCTTTCCAAAATTCTCTATGACGTGGAACAAGTAGCGCAGGTTAGCGCAGATGCTTTAACAGATATAGTTCAAAATATTTGTTTAATTATAGGTTTTCTCACTGTCATGATGGTCATTTGCTGGCAATTATCCCTCATGTTTTTGTTAACTATTCCCTTTGTAGGCATTATTGTGAATTACACGAATAAACGTGTGCGACGAATAAGTCATAAAGTACAAAAAACCATGGGAGAGGTTACTGAAATTGCCAGTGAAGCAATTGAGGGCTATAAAGTAGTGCGTATCTTCGGAGGGGCTACTTATGAGTCTGGAAAATTTTGTAAAGCCATAGAGCATTCACGCCAAAACGATATGAAAGTCGCTGCAAGTAAAGCACTTAATGTGTCTGGGGTGCAAATTGTCATTGCGATAGGTATCGCAGCAATCATTGCAGCTGCAATTCAACTCTCTACCGTAGTTATTATTTCCGCAGGTTCTTTTTTAGCAATTATTGCTGCAATGATACAGTTAATTAAACCGATGAAAACTCTAACCACATTGAATGCTGTAATACAAAAAGGTTTAGCAGGTGCAGAAAGTGTATTCACTATGCTGGATCTTCCTATTGAACAAGAACAAGGTATAGTTTTGTCGCGAAGAGCACAGGGGGCTCTTGAATTTAAGCATGTATCTTATGCTTATAGACAAGGAGAACAAATATTACATGATGTAAGTTTTACTGTTGAAGCAGGTAAAACGGTTGCATTGGTAGGTCATTCTGGAAGCGGTAAAACAACAATCGCCAGTTTATTACCTCGTTTTTACGAAGTGACTCAAGGTGTTATTACTCTGGATAATACACCGATTAATCAAATAAGCTTGCCTAGTTTGCGTGAGCAAATGGCTTTAGTGAGTCAAAATGTGACATTATTTAATGACACTTTAGCAAATAACATAGCTTATGGTCGTTCAGATGTAAGCCGTCAAGAAATTATTCAAGCTGCCAAAATGGCTTTCGCTGACGAATTTATTAGTCGTTTTCCAGAAGGTTATGATACGCGTATCGGCGAGAATGGTGTCTTACTCTCTGGTGGTCAGCGACAAAGGATAGCGATCGCGCGTGCTATTTTAAAAGATGCACCGATTTTGATTCTTGATGAAGCAACATCTGCTTTGGATAGTGAGTCAGAGCGCTACATTCAAATCGCTTTGGATGAAGTGATGAAAAATCGTACTACTCTCGTCATTGCGCATCGATTATCGACGATTAAACATGCAGATAAAATTATAGTAATGCAACATGGACGTATTGTAGAACAAGGTAATCATCAGGAGCTACTTGATTTGCAAGGATATTATGCACAACTTCAAGGGATGCAGCACATCGATGTGATTCGTGAGGATGTTGTAGCCTGATGTATGCTTTCCTTGATAAATTATGGTATGGAGAGAATCACCCACTCCAATGGCTGTTACGTCCATTGTCGTGGGGGTATTCCGCTGTAGTTTCAGCTAGGCGCTATTTTTTGGAGCGTTTTAGTCAAGTAAGCTGTCCCGTTCCTCTGATTGTTGTTGGTAATATATCGGTTGGAGGAGTGGGTAAGACTCCTTTAGTTATTGAGTTGACCAAGAGAATACAACAGAAAGGATTGCGGGTGGGGATCGTTAGTCGTGGTTATGGCGCAGCAACGAAACATTTTCCCTATGAAGTGCATGTTAATGATTCGGCTCTAAAAGTTGGTGATGAGCCTTTATTGTTGGCACAAAAAACCCAATGCCCAGTGGTGATTGCACCTAAACGAACAGAAGCTGTTCGCTATCTTTTAGAAAAACATCAAAGCCAAATCATTATTAGTGATGATGGATTACAACATTACCGTATGGGACGAGCTATTGAAATTGCTGTTATTGATGGTACGCGAGGATTAGGTAATGGTCTTTGTTTGCCAGCAGGCCCATTAAGAGAATCTGCTGCACGCTTAGAACAGGTTGATTTTATTGTGGTGAATGAAGGTAAGTGGCATAAGGATTCGGATACCTCATCGACGAAACAATCCACGGTAGTATTTCAAAAGCGGTCTAATGCATATCCAATGGTATTAAGGCCTGGAAAAATTAAAAAATTGAGTACAGATGAAGAAATCGAACCACAGAAATTAAATGAAAAATGGGAAGCGATTGCTGCAATTGGTAATCCCCAACGTTTTTATTCCACTTTGTTGCAATTAGGGATAGAATTCGATACCTGTTCTTATCCTGATCATTATCAGTTTAAGCCAGATGATTTGAATTATTCGAAAGCACTTATTATTATGACGGAAAAAGATGCAGTGAAGTGTCGAGCATTCAGCTCGGATAACATGCATTATTTACCCGTAGAGGCTGTATTGGATGATGCATTTTGGGACGCATTGTGGTTACATCAACAGTTAAAAGGTTATTACTGATTATGTTTGCTTGGATTCGCTGTTTTTTATTTTTAATCATGTTCCATGTAAGTACAGGATTATTTGCGACTGAAATTGAACCTGTGCCGCAACTTGTACAATCTCTCGATCCAACAACAGGTAGTTGGACTTTTTCTGGTATGGTAAAAAATGAAAGTGGGGATAAATACGGCTATTTTTTTGAAATGCAGCGACAGGGTTCAGAGTTTCATACCAAAGCAGCTTTAATCGATGGACAAACAAATCAACTGGTATTTTTTTATGAAGATAAAGAAAAAATAGAACAATCAACGCCACTTGATTGGCATGTTGGTTATTCCTTTATTAGTTACAATCCCATTAATGACAGCTGGATCTTTGGGGTTAAAGCAGGAGATAAAAAAGGTTTTAATTTCAAAGTAGATATGTTAAAGCAAGTGAATAATGTGAATGAATCCTTGATGTTGCGTCCGGGAGTAAGATTTCAAGTGCTGCAGACAAGTCAGCTTAATGGACACTTACGGATCGATGATAAAGAGCAGTTTGTTACTGGGAATAAAGCCTGGTTTGGAAAATTAGTATTAAACAACGATCAAAAAGACACTCATGAGATCAGTACAACGTTCTGTCGTTTAAATGATGATAATGGATTTTACTCTGCAAATCTTAAGGAAAAAGATGCAACCAGTGCCGCTGTAGCAGGTTGGCTTGATCCGCTTGGCAATAAAGTAAAAATGTCACAATTTGTTTCAATAAAACCTTTAGATAATGATCTGTGTATGCTGAATATAGGTTTACCCAAATTGAGTTTAAAATTGATCAATACGTTGAAGGCTAATGATCCATCATCACATGCTGTTGCAGGGTTTTCTAAAGACGGTCGTGAGGGTTTTTGTTATGTTACCCAACAATTATTTTCAAAAAATCAACCGACCGAGCTCAATATGAATAAGGATAAGTTAACAGGTTAAAATATTCTTAGTTTGTAGCCGGGTGCAGATTTTCCGGAACCCGTGTTTCGCTTAGCTCCACCCGGGCTACATTTTGCTCACGTTATCCAGTGGAGTTTAGGACGAAGGATCTCCTGAGCTTAAGTATTATATCTGTACCCGCTGTTGGAGATCCCGTACTACGTTACGGGACAGACGTATAATCGGGATGACGTACACTATCTGGCATGACGTATCCTAGTGAGCACTTCCAGTTAGGTTGTTATTTCTTAAAGAGTGGGAATTGTTAAAGACTCTTGTTTTGATTGAGCAACCTCTTTCTCCTTATCCCATCGATCTTGCAGCTTTTTCAATCGTTCTTTTACGTCTGGAGTAAAAGTCAGTTCAGGGGGTAGTCTTCTCGGTTGAGGTTTTTTATCATCTTCAGGAGCCTGTAATGCGCGGGGTTTTACTCCAGAAGAATCACGTTTAGCGAGCTGAGGGTTTAACTGCTCTTCCACTTCTTGAGTCTTCATTGCACTGAGCATCACTCCAGATGAATCAAGTTTAGCCAGATGAGGATCTAACTGTTTTTCTAATTCACGCGCATATTTAGGATCTACAATCCACATAGCATCCGATAGGGCTGGGATGCACATGTTGGGCTCATCATTTACCCACCACCCTAAATCGCTCATGGCTTCTCGAACGAAATCTGCGTCTTCATTTTGCTCATCAAGGGCATAGCGTAATATAGTGATAAGCGCTTTTTCTGGGTTTTTATAATCAATGCGAAGTCTCGCATTGGAATTCAAGAAGCTAAACCAGCCATGATCCAATTTTTCATGATATTTTTGGTTAAATTGTTTGCATAATTGGGCTGCGGTTTGTTCACGAGGTGCTGAGAGTTTATATTTACCCAAACCTTCCTTACTCTTGTAATATTCGGACATCAATAAAGCATGCATTGTCGCAGTGGGATGAACATCATCCCAGAACATGTGCTTTGCCCCAGGAGAAGTTCCATTGGGGTTCAATTTATATTCTGGTGAATCTATATACGGCTCTGTTAGTTTCGTTTGATCAAAATATTCATGGTATTTTGAATTTTCACCGTTTTGACGGACATCCTCATAAACAGTACCAAAGACTTCATTAATATTAAAAAGATCTATGGAACATTCAGGATGCTCTTTTTGTAGCGCCTCATACTTTTCTTTTAGTTGCGTATTAAAATGCTTCGATATTTTGCTCGCATGCTCACGCTCAGTAGGTGTTTTTTTCTGAAAACGCGGAGTTAATGATAAATCAGGTAAATTACATAAAACAAAATTGGTATAACCTTGTTTAATTAATTTCTCAATATTCTCAATATTACTTTGAGCAGCACGTTCAGCTGCTTCTTCCGTTAGATCCGAATTAGCCGTAATTAAATCATTTGCCCCTGAAAATACGGTAATAAGGGTTTTTTCTTTTTGCCCATCAGTAATTTCCTGTTTCTCATTATCTTCTAAGAATTGTTTTACCTGCTCCGATAAATTGGATACAAGTAAGCGGGTGAAAAAAAGTTTTATCGCTGTAAGCGGGGAAAAAAAGGAAAGAAAATCAAAGCTCCATTTGTAATTATAAGACGTTGCACCGCCTTGGCTGTAGTTTGCAAAGAAATTTCGGCCATTATATTGTGCAGTTCGACCATTATCGAGAGAATAATATTCTTGCACATATTGTCTATAACGAGGGTCCGATATTAATTTGTCTGAAATATCATCAGAAGACTCTCGAAGAGACGCTTTTGAGCTTCGCTTTTCTTGCAGAGGAGGTTGGCCATTTTTTTTGTATCGACGGGTGATTGCGGCATCAGCTAAGTCAGCATTATCAAGTGCAAACCTTGGTTTTTCTGTGATTTCTGGAGTGTTATCTCGTTTTGCTGCGAATAGATGAGCTTCTTCCCTATCTTCTGTATGTTTTTTACGTTCCACTTCATTTAATTCAGCCTGAACCTCATCGGAAGTGTATCTCTTTCTCTGATAGGGTGATTGATTAAGAATATCATCACTGATATCTGCATTATTCAGGTTATATTTTCCAAAGCGATGTTCAGTGTCTTTCTTTATTTTGTCCTCATTAATAAACTTGCTAATGAGGGTCGCTCGTAGCACATCTGCCCAAGTATAACCATTGGTAAAACGCTCTTTGGGGGACTTATCTAATGTTAATGTTTTTTTCCAGAGGCCATTTACTAAGGATCCCAGAAAAGAAAACTTTTCACCCATGTTTTTACCGTCAGAAAGGCTATCGCCAAATACGACAAAATAGCTTATTTCTTTTTTGGGAGAGTCAGTAGGTTTTCTAATTTCTGCTTTAGAAGTCGCCATATAAAATAACTACACACTGGATAATATTTGTTATTTTATAGATAAATTATTAAGGTTTTATTAATGAAGCAAGAATTACCCAATTGAGTTTTCTTAAAAATAAGAAAACAGAGAAAAGCGAATATTTATATCTCTTTTTCCGGCAGAAATTGTGATAATGCACTGGCAATAATTAATGCAGCCGGAATGATTAACAGGATAAGTTGATAATCGTTTAGAGCATGGAGATTTGTACCGCCTTTGAAGTAATCCAGCAAATAACCAATCAGTGGCTGTAATAAAGGGGCTGTAGCCATTGCCAGGGTATTAGTAAAGCCTGTGCATGCAGAGAGTGATTCTGGAGGTGCCAACTCATTCGCAATGGTAAATGCAAGCATATATGCGCCACAACAAAGTCCTATTGCAAATAATAAGATACCTGTAAGAATCATATTTTGGATCGGTAAGTAAAGAACAAGAATAAATAAAAGAGCTGTGGATAAACAGGATATATGAATGAGCGGTTTACGTGTAGATAAGTGAATAGACAACCAGCCATAAATGGGACAACTTAAACCCGCCCCTAATAAGATCATCGATGTGAGAATACTTGCTGCTTCCAAAGAACACTCCAATTTTAGCTGGAGAAAAGGAACAGCCCACATTGCAGCAAAAACAGTAATAACCGAAAATTCTAAGCCGACAAACAATCCATTTATCCATACGAGTTTGTTTTTCAACATGAGCAGTAAATGTTTTTTATATTGATGATTGATTGTAGGTTTATTACTGGGAATGAATTTTGCGCACAAAAAAGCGATTAAAAGACCAATGCCACCAGCACCAGCAAGAAAATAGTGCCAACTAATACGAGTTATCTGTGATCCCATTCCAATCATGCTAAATACAGTAATGGTAAATCCTAATGTTTCTGTAAGTCCAATCATAAAAGCATATTGCTTTAAAGGGTAATGTTGACGTAAGACTCGGGTCATACCCACAAAAGCAAAGGCTGAACCACCACCGATTATCAGGCGACCTAGAAATAGCACAAATAAGTTATAGCCTGTAGAAAATAAAAGACAACCTAAGGCACAGATCAGAGCATTTATTGATAATAATGTTCGCGTATTGTATCGATCAAAAAGAAGACCAACGGGAATCTGCATTGTGGTATAAACATAATAAAAAGCGCTACTTAATAGACCAGCTGTGAATGCGGTGAGTTGTTTCTCATGCATGATGGCGCCAATAATAATTCCTGAAGATAATTGCAAGAAAAATTGAAACAATAGAAAAAATACGCTGACCAACCAGATAGTGGTTCTTTTGGAGTTGTATGAAGGTGTTGAGGCCAATAAATTCATTAATTCTGTTTCAACAAAAAAGGCGAAATATATAGCATCATGGAGAAAGTGTAAATTATTTTAAAAAAGAGAACATCTATTGCGAGTGCAATAGATGAAGTTCGTCTTTGCTTTTCTCAGACTATAAATACATCCAGGTATTTATTTTATCTAAGGGAAATGAGTGGTGAGTACACCAGCGCTCAATAATATTATTGTCCAAAGTTGCTGATATTCCATGAACCCCTGGAGGTAGTTTTTCGTTGAGAAATCTTAATGCGGCTAGGTTATGTATGTAGAACTCAGGATCGATGTATTTCATTGGTGTGGGATCATTGAGTACAAAATTGATTGGCAATTTATGATTTAAAACCTCATCATCACTGAAGTGAGGACCAAACTCATCATAGACTCCTAAGTTTGCGAGAATTTTTCCGCTAAACCAGGAGTGAGGATAATCACTCATCACTGCTTTTCCTCCGGTTGCGGTCACAACCACATTCGCTTCCAGCAATGCACGCTCTAATTCATTGAAATCTTGAGGAACAAGTGCTTTGATACCTAACTTATTGGCTAATTTTCGTTGTTCTTCATTCGAATCAACAACAACCACAGGAACTTTATTTTGGGTGCAAAAATAGGCGAGTCCACGGCCAATTTTCCCAAAACCAAAAATAATCCATGAGGTTTCAGTAGGATTGATTCCTGTCAATTGAGCTAGAGCCATATGACTGCTTTCAGCACATCCAAAAACTGTTTCGAGTTGTTTTGTCCGCGTGCGATCCACACTAACCACAGGAAAATCGAGTGATTGTTGTCGGTAAAATTGATCACCAGAACCAGTTAATTCGATGACACCCATTTTAGGTTTTCCAAGAAATTGATAAAGCTGAGCCCCACAATCAAAATAAAAATCAAATTTTTCTCCAAGAAGTGAGTGTGGGTCCTCTACATAACGGATTTTGGCTTCTTTTAAAGAGGACACTGCTTGCGGATGCGCATGGCAGAATTCCGTAGGATTGGTGACGGTGACATCAGCTCCAGCTGCGAGTAAACATGTTATTTTTAATAAAGTATTGGTTACTACTGGAACATGATGAACTACTCGTAGGCCAGTCAAGGGTCGTGTGCTGCTCCATTCTGAAAGTTGTTCATGCATGAAAGGAGCTTCTGTTTGAGGATATATTTGAAAGATTTTTTTTAGTGCGTCGTGCATCATGCTCTGACAAATAGTAAAGATGTTTCCATCCTAGCATAATTTGTCGATGTAGAATATTTTCCAAAATAAAAAAGCTTGGGTGAGGGCGGAGCCCAGTCCCAGCTTTTTAAGAAGAGAGTATAAGTAGCGCTAATTCGGGGCTGTTTTGTATTTGACCCAGGCTAAAAGCGCAATTATGGTTTATTTTCCCGAGGATAATTTATGCTCATTATTAGAGGAATTGTCACCACTAAGCCAGCTTATTACCCATTGCCAGAATCCAACAAATGGGTTTTGCTGGTTAAAGAAAGAATAATTCTTCATGGGACCTTGAGGCCGAGGCTTACCAAGGTGTGTTAAATATTCCAATTCCTCTTTAAATAAGCGTGCAGTTGGTTGATTATCATTTCCATTGGCTTTGTCATTGATTGACTCAATCAGTGCATCTATATGGGGTAACTCGTCCTTAGCAAAAGATTTTCGAATTACGGCTTCGAGAGTCTTCTTGGCTGTTCGCTCATCTGGAAGTTCAAGTTTAAACAGCAAATCTTTTTTAAATTGAGTTGTATCATCATTAACTAAAATCGCATATTCCAGGATATACAATTGTTGTTCTGTTTGAGCTGATTTAATTAAATCATTATAATGCTTGGCGCGAATTTTACCCCGATAATAATCCAGAAAATAAGAAAAATAACTTAAAGTTTGGTCACGATGTCCTAGATAAAACTCCACTGCGTTAGTACAGCTTTGCTTCAATTTATCCAATTTCGATGTATCTAAAGTTGATTTTTTCTTAACTGTTTTAGCAGGTAAAGATGGATTCTTTTCCTTTTTTAGTTCTAATGAAACAGGATTTGACGGCAATAATACTGTATCCATCTGTTCTTGTTCTTGTGACACCGGTCTTGATGGGAACGAAGCTTTGTCTTTCATTTCTGGTCCTGGTGGGACAGGATTTGAGTCTAAAAATTCTGTTTCCTTCTTCTCTGATTCTTGTAGAACCGCATTGGTTTTAGGGGGGAAAAAGCGTTGAATTTCAGGCAAAACAAAATTTTCTGGTAAGTTGGCTTTTGTTAAACATTCACGAAGTAATTTAATTGTTGTGTGGAATTCTTTGGAAACTTCCTCACTTTGCTCCGAAAGGGGCTTTTGAAATTGTCTGAGTAAGCAATGAAGCTTAAATTCCAATTGACAAGTCTCTTTAAATCGAGGGTTTTCGACTAATTGTTCCAAAAGCCCATAATGTTTTTCACTTAAGTAATCAGGAGAGATGTCTTTTCCAGCCATAATGATTTTTATCTGCGCCAGATGATTGACTATTTCCAAATTTTCAATGGCTACATCCAAATCAATTTTTTGTTCTTTAATGAGCTTTTCACATTTTGTAAATATTTTAGCAAGTTCTTCAAGTGCTTGCTTCAATGGTAAACTGTCAAAGGTATAACGATAAATTTGATTGTTTAAATCAAGTTGTTCCTTTAACATCCTAAACTCAACACGTTCTAAAGTTTTTTGAATAACTTCTCGGTATGGAGCTGCTAGTTGAGTAAGAGTTTGAGGATTGTTACCATTAAGAAGCTGAAACAATTGAGGTCGTACGTCGGTTTTATCATAATGAGCTTCTAGATTCTCCATATAAGCTTGGATGATGTACGCACCATGATCTTGTATAGGCTGTTGTAGGTCCTTATCTAAGTCGTCCAATTTTCTATTTTCAAGAAGATTGGCTAATGCACCCCATTCTTTTTGTTGCAATGCCTCCGCTAATAATTTTTGTAGACTGTATTTTCTTTCAAATAAAGGAAAGATACTTGCAAAAAGTATGGGATCTTTTAACGCATCTAGAATACTTTTATTGGGGGTAATGGGAAGATCACTTTGAGTAAACAAGGTTTTAAATATCTTCTCATTTTTTTCTTTAACGGCTCTTTTTAAGAGATTTAAATAAAGTGGGCTGCTTTGAATTGAAGGATCTTGCTCTGGACTTTTAATTGAATTCAGAAGCGACTCCCTTGGGTTTTGGACGTTTGTTTTTAATAATAATTGATAAAGTCTGCCGTAACCTTGTTCATAAACTGTATCAAACAAAGTAGGGATAGATTGATCACCAAATAATTGTTGAATGGCAGATTTTCTTTCAATCGTGTTCAGAGTCAATTCTTTGGTAAGTAGCAGATTGGCTATTTTTGCTTGTTTTTTCGCACAACCAAAAAGAAATAATTCTTTAAAATCTAATCCGAAATCAAGATTAGACTCAATAAAGGGTATTAAAACAGAATCATTACCTTTTTCTATAGCTTGTTTCAGTAATTCTACAATAGATTTTTTTAATGGGGTTTTAGGAGTTATTCTTCCTTGGCTTAAAAATCTGGCAACCAAGCTTCGATTGTTATTGGCTAAGGCGGAAATAAATATTTGTTCGGTTAATTCCTCATCAACTACAACAGGTGCTTCTTCAGATGCTGCTTCAGTTGGTTTTTTAGTTGGTTCTTCGAACAAATAATCTAAAGGTATTAACATATTATTTTGGGCAAGCAGAGCGATCAGTTTTGGTCGTTGCTTTAATGTGGGCGCGAGTTGTAATAGTAATTTAATCCCATGTTCATTTTTGTCTTGGATTAGTTCATTAAGGAATTCATCCAGATCTTGTTCTTCCCATTTTATTGTGTGAAATAATCTTTTTGCTAGCGATGGGAGCTTATTTTTGAATAAGGCTCTAACTTGTTTTTTTTGTTCTTCTGGTTTGGCGTTTAACGAAAGGGTGTGGGCGGGAATCTTGGTCATTACCCGATTGAGTTTGGCAAGATTCCTAGTATTTGAAGCAGAACTGTTGAGGTATTCATTAAATAGTTGAGGGGCTTCTTTAACACAGATTGATATTACAGGTTCAATATTCCTGTTTAAACTGTATTCTAAAATAAGTTGCTTTATTTTAGGGCTGGCATTTGCAAAACATTTTTCGATGATTGAATAATCTTCATAGTCAGAACATAACCACAAAATTGTATTAAGGTCCTCAGTTTTATACAGTACGTTAAATTTTAATTGAGTAAGAATATCTAAAATAGATAAGTCTTCTTCTTTTAATGCTTTTGTGCAGAGAAACTCTAAAGTATCTGAATCAAGACTGCTTTTTTTGGATTGCAGCTTTTCTTGGAGAAATACGCTCATTTCTTTATTACCATTCAATATGGCAACTGTGAGTGCACTTTTGATCATTTCTTCTGGAATATTAGCTTGCCATGCTTTTTTAACATGCTCATTTTTGCGTAAGAAAATAAGGACATTGAGTATCGTTAGAGAACCAAGCTTTTTTCTGAGATCAATTAAATCGTATTCACGTTTCTCAATATGTTCCCAAAGAGGAGAGTTTGATTGTTTAAGCCATGCTTGGACATAAGTTTCAAAAATAGATTTATCGTTACGTTCCATGCATTCCGCAAGTAAATCAGGGTCTTGAAGATTGACCCTGAAGTCATTTTCAAAAAGTTTTTTCAAAGTGGTTACATTAACCTCTTGAATAAGCTCTTTATTAAAAATTGAAGGAAATGATTTGGGGGTAATTTGAGCCTTGGTTAACTGCTGAAATAACAAATGTAAAACATGATGTTGGTTGGCAGTCGCAGCGCATTGAATTTGTTTTATTATTTGTTCGGGAGACAGTTTGCTTAAAAAGTGTTCTATTGTACTAGCAGCCACGTCCTGTTTAACATACGTAAGTAGTTGCAAATGATTGCAAATTGTTTGATTTTTAGTCTCCTTGGTGAGATTTAATTGATCGAATAACTTTAATATTTCTGTGTAATTTGCTTCCCTTTTCATGAGCAGAACTAGTTGTTTTGCTGAGCTGTCCAGTAGGGCCTGCAATTCATGTTTTAATTCTTCTTGTTCTTCAACTGTAGTATATGTTTTGCGGTAATGCTCAATTAAGCTTTCTGTTTCCTTAATGTTTCCGACGTAAAGAGTGCAAAGAATTCCTCGTAAAACAGCTTTCTTTAGAATGGGTGACTTAGGTTGTTGCATTAAAAGATTATTAAACTCAGGACGAAAATATTCTTTTGCTAATTTGTCATAGGCTATTCTATTTTGCTTAAATAAGTATTCGAGGGTGTTGGTATCTCTTGCTATAGCTGCAAAGAAACTTGAATTGGAATCAGCCTGACTTGTAAATGCAATTTGATGTAATTCATCTTGAGAGGGATAGTGCTCAGGAGTAGCATCTGGAGGAGCAAATGCTCGAATTGCCAGACCAAAAGAATCATCTTTATATTGAAAGCAATCTTTAAATTCTTTAACTAAATCATCAATTGTTTCAAACTCTTTTGTTCTTCTCGTGTAATTTGGGTCGTAAACAATAAATTTACCATTTTCGACAGATAAGGAAATTGCATGGTTATTACTAAAAACTGAATAGGAGCGATTATCGCGGACAATTTTTTTGAAAATTTCTTTCCATGCTGCCTCGCTTGTTACAAGTCCCAAATTAAATTCATTTTTTAATGGTTTATTTTCAGTATCTAATATTTTTTCAATGTCACTTTGCAAGATTTCATAATAACTATATTCATCAGCACGAAATGCTTTTTCAACTTTGATAATGAAACTATCAAGAGCGGGATTATCCCCGATGCGATAAGTGCTGGGTAAGTTTGCTAGCTGGTCGAGTAAATGAAAAAACTGAGCAGTTTTACTTTCTAAATTATCTTTAATGCTTTTTGAGGCATATTTGATATGTAGAGCTGCGAGTCCTGCGCAAATTCCTTTTTTATTCAGAGTGAAGTCAATATTGCCTTTTTGCTTGAGACAAAAGTTTACTACATTAATAATTTTGCCTTGATTCGGCATAGTCAACACTCCTATTTTTTGGTGGTGCAATTATAATTGGCAGACTAATTTAATACAATACATAGTGACTGAAATTTATGCAAAATAAAAAGGAGCTAAGATTTTAAGAATGGAGGAAGAATTATTATGCTTCTAAAATAATTTCTTTTGCAGGTGGTCTTAAATTATAGTGGGAACTCATACAATGTCCATAGGCTCCAGTGTTCGCAATTAAAATGATATCTTTTTCTCGGGTTATGGGGAGTAAACGGTCGTATCCTAAAGTATCTCCCGACTCACAAATCGGACCCACTAAATGGGAAAAGCTAGATTTTTTTGAGTGCAGTTGACTTAAATTGACAATTTCATGATAAGCCCCGTATAAAGACGGCCTGATTAAAGAATTCATCCCCGTCTCAATTCCTACAAATTGTACTTCGCCTTTTTCTTTACACTGAGTGACTTTTGCCAAGATGACGCCACTTTCCGCGACGAAATAGCGACCAGGCTCTAACCAGAATTTCAAATAAGGGTATTTTGCTTTTACTTTTAATAATCGTGTATCAAGTTGTGTAAGGTCCAAAGGTTTTTGTCCTGGTTTTTCAACAATCCCCAAGCCACCACCTAAATTAATGAATTGCGTATTAGGGAATTTCTCAATGAGTGATGTGAGCATTAAAGCAGTTTGCTCCCAAAGTTCTGGTGTAAGAATTCCGCTTCCCGAATGCGAATGTAAGCCTATGACATGGATATTATAGTTCTGAGTTAAGGTGCGCAGTTGTTCTATGTCATTTTGGTCAATTCCAAACTTTGATTCATTTCCTCCGGTTACAACATGTTTGTGGTGACCAGCACCTGCACCTGGATCAATACGGACTATGATCTCACGGTTTTTAAATAGCTCAGGCCAGTTTGCTAAGGGGTATAAATTATCGATGGTGACATAACAGCCTAAATTCATTGCAATTTCATATTCGATTTTTGGTGCAAAATTTGGAGTAAATAAAATTCGTTGTTTGTTTATATGGGGGAACAAATCTGTTATCCGTTTTAACTCCTGAATGGAAACACATTCAAATCCTATACCTTCTTTTTCCAATTTTTTTAAAATAGAAGGATGAGGGTTGGCTTTGATTGCATAAAATAGAGTATCAATTGATTGTAATTTCAGTAATTGTTGTGCCTGAGATATTTGTGTCGTGCTGTGATATACGTAACATGGAGAATGAATTTCTGCAATTGCGAGCAGGCGCTCACGGTCAACTTCCCACCATGGGGTAGGGCGATCCATTCTTTTTTCATTTTTTTTGGGATGGAATACTTTTTCGAATTGAATGATAAAACCATCCAAAATTGGATTGTCTCCAAGAAGATAATCATCGGGAATCATGCATAATTGTTCGAATGCCTCAAAAAATTGATCGGTTTTGTTTTCCAGGGAATAGTGTTCATACAAGTCAGTCAGCCCGGCGTAAGCAGCAGATTGATTCAATTTAAAATCCTTACCGGACTTTTGTTTGAGACATAAGGTGAGCGCATCAATAATTCGGCTATTTTGGGTCATTATGAGCTCATGATTTGATTGCATCATATGAGAGTATAATTTACGAACTGACCGAATTCAATTCACTACGTGTTTGGCTTGATATTGATCAATATGATGTATTAATTTATGCTTGCAATTTTATTGATGCTCACTTAGTCTGTACTAAAAACAATAATTCATAAGGAATATTGAAATGGCGCAAGATAAAATAAATATGGATGATGCAGGAAAGACGGGGGCTCTACTTGCTCTAGGAAACACCATTTTAGCCCCTTTGTATTGGATAGATGCCAAGTTTGGGTTGACTACTGCCCTTATAGGCACTGGTGTTTTTATATATGGCGCACACGAAATAGGTAAAAAAAGAAGACCTGTCCAAAACGGAGTAAATAGCCTTAACTCTTTTTTTGGGGGTAATACCGGTGACAAAAGTACTGAAGTTGAAAATGCTATTGCAAATATAGTTGTCGGTGGTGCGGCTATTTTCGATGAAATTATGCCTAGTGATAAGAAAAGTCATCCATGAATTTTCTTTTAAAACAATTACTCAAGGAAGTGTAGTATGCCCCGAGATCAAATCAATCCTGAAAAAGCTCTAAAAACTGGCGCATTAATCAGTTTTGGAAATTTATTTATGTCACCTTTATATGCCAGATTAGGTCCATTTGCTTCATTGACTTTAACCGCCGCTGCCTTATTTGGATTGCATGAAGTAGGCAGGAGCAAACAAGCGGGAAATGGCTTTTGGGGCTTCTTTGCAAATAAGACCAATTCTGGAGCTTCCGATTTAAACGTTACTATGAATCATGTTGTGGAGGGTGGTGCATCGGTGTTTGATCGGATTTTTCCTCCAGGGAAAAAATGAGTTTGTAGTCTGTAATCTGAAGAAGTGCAATAAGAATCCCGGGAACTTATACAAAAAGCTCGGGTTCGCTGCGCTTCATCCAGGCTACAATGATTTATCCCACTTTATGAATTTTAACTAACATACCAATCTGAGCATTGTCGAGATAATAAACTACATCATCTTTCAAGCGTTGCTTTTGTGAGACAGTGAATGATGATTGTGGATTATTGGGTGGCGATACCTGGAGTTCTGCATCAAAAGTATAATAATTGCTTTGCTTTATATTTAAAGTACCTTGCATTTGCCAACCGTTATGATCGACAAAGGGCAGAGCAACAGTGCTTTGATTATTGGCAGGTTGTTTCCATGAATAATGTCCCAGGACTTGGTAACGTGATTTTCGAGTCAGTAGATAGTATTCATCACGTAAGCTTGAAGAAGAAGGGGATAATAGCTGATAGGATTTCCCCGATTTTTCTGAATCTGATTTCAAAGAAATTGTATTGGCATTCGTTGGGATAAGCGGTGCATCAACTGACACTTCCCTGTTTTGATTTGGTTGTGCAAATATAATTAAATCAATTTGATAAGAAGACTTGGCTAAAGTCACGCAGGAATATAAGAGGCTTAGAGTTATTATTATTAATCGGTCCATGGCTAATTTATTTATTGTTATTATTTTAATGGATTTACCCGTTATCGCATTTAGTAATGCTGTTTTAAGTTAAATAAATTCCCCTCTCCCAGTAATGGGAGATGGGTGAGGGTGATCTAGTGAATCCCTCATCCGCCCTGTCGGGCACCTTCTCACCCTGGGAGAAGGGAGTGGTGTTTAACTTAAAACAAAGTCACTACGCTAACCTTACTACATAGTACAATGCGATTATAGCTGTCTCTATTGAGTTCACTCAACAACAATTTTGGGAAACTTATCCGCATAGTTAATTGGTTTTTTCGCTAACTCCATAGCGCTCTTCATGGCTGTTTTAATCAATGTATCCGTTAACTCATTACGCGCTTGAGTTGCAGTAGGGTTTCCCTCATCACAGTTTTGTCTTATGCGTCCATCCAAAGGTAGTTGTCCTAGTAATGTAGTAAGATGTGTAGCACAAAGTGCTTCAGCTCCACCTGCACCAAAAATTGCCTCTTGATGTCCGCATTGACTGCAAATATGAGTGGACATGTTTTCTATAATACCCAACACATCAATTCCTGTTTTAGAAAACATGCTTATCGCTTTTTGTGCATCAAGAGTTGCTACGTTTTGTGGAGTAGTTACTACTATAGCTGCGGTAAGCGGTATTTTTTGTACTAAAGTCAATTGGATATCCCCGGTTCCTGGTGGTAAATCAATGAATAAATAATCCAGATCATCCCAAAGAGTAATATCCAACATTTGGATTAGTGATTTAGCAAGCATAGGACCTCGCCAAATGAGTGCCTGCTCGCTGTTTGTTAAATAACCAATAGACATGGTTTGGATTCCATGCGCTTTTGCAGGAAGATAATGATCGCCGCTGATTTCTACTGGCTCGGTTTTGCCGAGCATTAAAGGCATGCTTGGGCCGTAAATATCCGCATCCAGAATACCTACTCGTGCTCCTAATCGTGCTAATGCTGTTGCTAAGTTTACAGTTACAGTAGATTTTCCAACGCCTCCTTTCCCTGAAGCTACTGCAATTGTATTTTTAACGCCACGCAGACCTTTACCAACGAGTTGTGTTCTGTGCGGTTTGATTCGTTGGGTGATCTGAATCACTATGTCTTGTTTGGGAAATGCAGATTGTAATGCTGCTTGTAAGAGAGGTATATAATGTTCTTCAAGCAGTTTACAGGGAAACCCGGCAGTTAAGTTGATGAGCAACTCCTTATCCGTTATTTCAAGGCTGCACTGTAAATTCATTTCCTTACCGGTAAGATCAAGAAACGGATCTTTTAAGGTACTTAGTAAGTGGATTACAGTATTTTCAGTGGACATGGATTGGCCTTTTTAACACAAAAGAGGAATAATAGCGCAGAGCAGTTTTATTTCATAGGATTAGTTTTCGAGTTCAAACAGTGAGTCCGACAGGCTCATATTCCCAACTAACCCAATGATTGCTGGAGAGGTAATAAATACCACAATAAATAGGAAGAGCCGTATGCATTGTGAGATAAGAACCGTATTCGTCCAATTGTTGTCGATGTTTCATCATTGATGTTTCATCTTCTTTTCCTGTTTTGAAATCAATAATCCAGCGTTTATCTTGATCCTCAAAAGTGCGATCAATGATACGTGTAATGGGTCTATTATATTGTTCCACCAATAACTCGTATTCATTTTGCTCCTGATGATGCTTGCTAATGATCCATAGTCCTATTTGATCTTCAAACATCCTAGTAATTTGTTCTTGGATGTTTGCAAGAGCCTCGTGTTGCATTTTTTCATCGAAACCTAATTTTCGTAATTCATACCGTGCAAGGTTCCAAGGAACTTCCGTCATGTTTTTCGGATGATGATCACATATCCATTGCAAGAGTCGGTGCGTTACGATGCCTATTAATCTAGGGATACTTGTCGATAAGGAAGATGAAGTATTCTTGATGCTGAGGCGGACATCAAACGCTTCAGATTCTTTATTTCGGTAATAATCAAGGGGCAAACGTCCGAGTTTGGGTAAAGACACGTTTGTTTCTTCTGTCAGGGGCAGGGGGGTATCTTCAGTAAATTCTAAATGTTTTAGAAGATATCTAAATGAAGCTTTGGAAGAGCGTTCAGAATGATCCATTAAATACAGACGTGATTTTGCCCGTGTTACAGCTACATAGAGTAATCGTTGAGATTCATAATGGCTTTTAACTCCATCTAATCGACTTAGATAATCATATAAAGCACAATGTTCTTGGTGTGCCGCTTGGATAGGGGACATGAGTAACAAATTGCCGTGTTTTTGAGTCGGTAAATTAAGCCAACGTAACATCGGATTATCGCCACGATTGGGTTGCGCTCCCAAACCAGGTAAAATTACGGTATCAAACTCAAGCCCTTTGGATTTATGAATAGTCATTATTTGTAAACGAGAGGGATTGGCTTGTTGTGAATAGAGTTTGTTAAGTTCCGAGAGAAATTCCTTAAGATCCGGTAAACGACCATCTTGTTCATAACGATCAAGTAAGCTCCAAAATTGCTCCAGATCGTTGAGTTGAGCGGCATTCAGGATATTATCCATATGCAATTCTTTTAAAGTTTGAATCACCCAGACTGAGAGCTTGCTTTCATATCTTTGAGTTAAAGATTTATGCACAACTCGTATAAAAAAATCGGCGCGAATCTTTCCTTCTTCACTTAATCCATGGATTTTATTTAAATGTAACAAGGCAAAGTAAATCGACTTTTTCTTATTGAAATGAGCAATGGCATGAATGTCACTTAAAGCCAAACCACAATAGGGACTGCGAAGTACTGCGAGCCAGGAGAGACGATTAGCTGGCGTCAATAAACTCTGAGTCAATGACCACGCATCACGTAAATGACCTAGATTGGCTAATAAAGTAATATCCGTACCCTGATAGGGAATTTGATGTTGGCGCAAGAGTCGAATGATTTCAGCTAGTTGCGTTCTTGAGCGCACCAGAATCGCAATTGTTTGCTCAGGATGAGCTTGTAATTCGTATTGAACGATTTCGATGAGTTTTGTTGCTTCTTGTTCCCGATTTTTAAATTGTAAGGGGCGAATTGCACTGCATTCTTCATCTTGAATGACATTGACACTTGAATGAAAGGAAACGGCTCCAGACTCTATATCAACTTGTTTGGGGAAGATATTGGTGAATTGATTATTAACCCAATTAACAATAGTTTGTGTTGACCGGAAGTTGCAGCTTAATTCAAGTGATTTCAATTTAACAGGCCCAATGCCCTCTTCTTTAGCGCGAAAAAATAATCCTACTTCAGCTTGTCTGAATCGATAAATCGATTGCATGGGATCGCCGACGATAAATAGAGTTTTCCCGTCATGTTCCTGCCACCCAAAAACGAGTTTCGTTAACAATTCAAATTGAGTAATTGATGTATCCTGAAACTCATCGACTAGGATGTGATGAAGTGTATGATCTAGATACAAAGCCAAGTCAGTAGGACTTTCTGCATCCCCTAAAGCATTCAATGCTTGCTGAGATATGGCAGTGAAATCAATTTCATTTTGTTCGCTAAACAAAACATGTAAATGACTTACAAGAAGGGGGAGCAACAAAAACAGCGCTTGTAAGACGTCCCATTGTTCTAAATCATATTCGGGTTTAGGTAAATTACTGACTTGGATTAATGCCTCAAGAAAATCAGGATATTCATTGAGTTCGTTAAGTAATTCTTTGCTGGCATTTTTTAGTCTTTTATATTCATCAGGAGCGCAGGAGGTACTGAGCAAGCCGACGTGATGATCAAAACTTTTACGGAAATTTGCATCTCCTGTAAGCAAGAGTTTACTTAAAGCGGCGGCAATCTCTTGGGTGGTCTGTTGGAAATCATACCAATTTTTTAGTGGATACCGTGGTGAATTAAAATCATTTTCTATGATTGCTAATTCCCGGGCACATTGAGTTAATTTCTGAGCCAAATGTGGGGGCACACTTTGTGTAAAGCGTTTTAACTCATGTTGTTCTATAAGAAGTAGTGCATGTTCGAAAGCCGATTTTTCTTGGGAACGTGCTTGAAATAAAGGAGTTATCCATTGATCCCTTTGAGAGAGTAAGACTGTGAATAATTCAAGTAATCGATCCTGGCGATTATCAACATGCAACAAAAGAGTTTTTATTGCATTCTGATATTCAGGGGATGTCAGAGCAAACTGAATACAACATCGACTAGCATTTAAATAATGACTTTCAGCCTTTTCAGTAATTTGTGAATAAGAAATTTGCTTTTCCAAGAGAGGAATTGACTGATTAATGCTTTGGCATAAGGAATCTATTGTAATTATTTTTAAGCGATTGGGCTGCTGTAACAAATCCCATTGAAAGGAAGCATCACGCTGAAGTGCTGCATGGGCAAAATCAAGCGTTTTTTGTTGATGAGGAGTTTTGGCCTTTTTATTATGGGCTGCTTGTTGAAGCGCCACAACAATACGTTCACGCATTTCACTCGCGGCTTTGCGAGTAAATGTTAATGCGATAATCTGCTCGGGCGCTGTTACCGTGCTCAATAATCGTAAATAGCGCTGGGTCAGAATTTCAGTTTTACCCGATCCTGCTGGGGCTTGCACGATAAAGGATAAGGAAGGATTAGTGGCTTGGCTCCGTTGATCACTGTCGACTAGCATTATTTTTATTCCTGTACATTATTGAGCGCTAGAAGGAGGGGAAAATCCCTTCTCCCAATAGGGAGAGGGGATTTTTAGTCGATAACAATTTCTTGTGCCGGTGGGCGCAAATTGTAATGGGAACTCATGCAACGACCGTAAGCCCCAGCATTGGCAATTAATAACACATCACCTTCTTCTGTTACAGGCAATAATCGGTCATAACCCAAGGTATCTCCTGATTCACAAATGGGTCCTACTATATGAGAAAAACCTGCCTTTTCTTCATGCAACCGACTTAGGTTTACGATTTCATGATAAGCACCGTATAACGAAGGTCGGATTAATGAATTCATACCTGTTTCTATCCCAACGAATTTTACCTTTCCTTTTTCTTTGCATTGGGTCACTTTGGCGAGGATAACACCACTTTCTGCTACAAAAAAACGACCAGGTTCAAGCCAGATTTGGATTTGAGGATAACGTGATTTAACTGCCATCAACGAAGCATCCATACTTTCGAAATCTAATGGTTGTTGGCCGGGTTTCTCTACGATACCTAGCCCACCACCTAGATTAATGGATTTGACCCGTGGAAATTGCTCTGTTAACGAGGCGAGCATTAAAGCGGTTTGTTGCCATAATTCTGGAGTGAGGATGCCGCTCCCTGAGTGTGCATGCAACCCTACTACCTGAATTTTATATTTCTTAGTTAAGGCGACGACATGCTCAATATCATTTTGCGTAATACCAAATTTTGATTCATTTCCACCCGTTGAAACATGTTTGTGATGACCTGCACCTGTACCTGGATCAATACGAATAATAACATCGCGATTTTTAAATAAATCTGGCCAACGTTCTAATGGATATAAACTATCAATAGTAACATAACAGCCAATATTTAAAGCATATTCATACTCTGTTTTTGGAGCAAAATTAGGAGTAAACAAAATTCGTTTACGGTCAATATTAGGAAAGAGTTCTAGTACTCGGTCTAACTCTTGGATGGAGACACACTCAAAACCGATTCCTTCGTGTTCCATTGTTTTTAAAATCGATGGATGAGGATTGGCTTTAATTGCATAAAATAAGGTATCGATTGACTTTAATGCCAGTAGTTGCTTCGCTCGATCCGCTTGGGTTTGACTGTGATAAACGTAACAAGGTGAATTAACTGAGGCAATGGTTAATAACTGATCGCGCTCTTTTTCCCACCATGGAATATTGCGAGCCGAAGGTTTGCCAAATTCTTCATGCCAGCTTTTTGAATAGTAGAAAATTTGAGGATTATTTTCTATAAGTAAGTGGTGAAGTTTTTGACATAATTGATTTGCTTGCGACTCATCAACCACGAAAGTTAGGTTCAAGTCATTGGATGCCAGTGACATCAAGTAGACTTGTTTTGCTTCAAATACTTCCAATGCTGGGCCAAGTTGTGGCAATACAGTTCTGATATGATGGCCTACCAGACTCACTGCACTACAGGGTTCAATAAGTTTTGCACGACCAAATTGGTTTAGCTCGTCGAGTAACGCATTAATGGCTGGTCGATCATGTATTTTACTATTGATATCCAGTGATAAAGTGACGTTAAACTCGGAAGAGGAGAGTAAGTCTACTGAGAAACCATGGTGTTTAAAGGCTGTAAATACATCGGATAAAAATCCTACTTGTTGCCACATGTGCAAAGTATCTATAGAGATCAATAAAATGCTGTTTTTAATCTGTATGGATTTTATTAACGGTGCTGTTTCATCAATATCTTTAGTAATCAGTGTTCCCGAGTGTTCTGGCATTTGAGTAAATTTGACTGACATTGGAATATTGGCGCGCCGAACCGGAGGAATACAGTTAGGATGTAATACTTTTGCTCCCATGGTCGCAATTTCTTGAGCTTCATCGTAATTTAATTTTTTCAATAAACGGGCTTGAGGCAGTTGATGAGGATTGGCCGTATAAATTCCAGGAACATCAGTCCAAATTTCACATGATGCGGCATGAAGCTTGCCTGCAAGTAACGCAGCGGATGTATCTGAACCACCACGACCCAGTAAGACCGTTTCGCCTTGGGGATTGGCAGCAAAGAATCCCTGAGTAATGATGGCTTGAGCGCCACAGGATGTAAATTTTTCAACTAATTCAGGAGCATATTCACTGTCACAGCGAGCAGAGAGGTAATTTGCAGACCCACCTTCAGGGAAGGGCGTACTGGTTAAGAGTTCACGTGCATCAAACCATTTACAATGAATTCCTTGGTTTTCGAGAAATGCATGTCCTAAGCGGGTCATCATCAATTCGCCCATACTTAAAATTTCTGCATGCGTTTTTGCCGGAGCTTGCTTTAATAAGGCAATTCCAGTGAGCCACTGTTCGAGTTGAAGTAAGTCTTTTGCTATTAATTCAGGATTGACTTCCAGTTGTTCAGAGAGATTAAGATGCCCATTACGAATATCAGTAAGAATACTTTGGTGTTCATTGATTAAAGCAGCTTCAATAGCCTTTTCAAGTTTGTTAGATATTTGGGTTAGTGCGGAGCAAACAATAACCGGCTGCACCCCGGAACTCATATGCTTTTTGGTAATGGAAACAATATTATTCCAATTGTTGCGAGTTGAAACGCTGGTACCACCAAATTTAGTTACTATTTGTTGCATGATTCATTTCCGCACAAAATTAATACACATTAGCATGGACAGGAGTCGATACACAAGTTCTTACAACTTGAATTACAGAACTATCGCTAATTTTATCCATTAATTGTTCATGATGGGCTCAATTGGATCACTATGGATTAATATTCATTACCTGTTGAATATAAATGAGAAAAAGGTATTTTTAATGATTTGAAAAAAGGTTACACTCGATTTTTTAGCGGACGTGTTTTATTCAATTTTTGAAGTATGATATTTGAGGAGTAAAAGGAGTGAAAAATATGCACAAACCTTTAAGAACACTGGTTAATGCGGCTGTTCTTAGTGTTCTGGCTACTAGTGGAGTTCATGCATCTGGATTTTCTTTATATGGAGAAGCTACCGGATATACAGTTGGTAACTATGCTGCTGGTTCTGCTGCAGAAGCCGCTGATGCATCAACCGGTTGGTATAATCCTGCTGGTTTAGCTTTACTTCGTGAACAACAAGTAGTTTTTGGTGGTGTGGGCATATTTCCTACTATGAAACTAGATGGTACTAGTACCTTTACTACTTCGACCGGTCTTCCTCCACCGTTTCCTTCTGCGGTTCAATATGTACAAGAGTTCGAAGGAGTAGATGGGAGTTATAATGGTTTTGTCCCTTCATTCCATTACGCGCTTCCTTTAGGTGAGCGTACTACCTTCGGTTTTAGCGTTACTGCCCCTTTTGGTTTGTCTACTGATTGGGCTCCTGATTCTCCAGTCCGTTATTCAGCAACGTATACCGAAATATTAACTTCTAATTTTTCACCAGAATTAGGTACTCGATTAACTGAAAATTTTGCATTGGGAGCTGGTCTTGATCTTCAATGGTCTCGCGCTAAATTCAATCAAATAATTGGTGCGCCGACTTTATTTCAAATTCTTGGAGAAAATCCTGCGACTGTTGACTCTTTAAGTTACAACAAAGCGTCCTCTTGGGGTGTTGGATTCCATGTTGGGGTGATGGGAATATTTAATGACAATCACACCCGTATAGGTCTTAATTATCAATCCAGAGTCAGACATGTTTTCTATGGACATAGCCGTTTCTCTGGAATATTGGCTAACAACCAATTTAATCTGGTTTTCCCTGTCTTACCTCCTTCGACTTCTAGAACAAATAATGACTTATTTAGTAACCCACAAGAATTTCCTGATGTACTTACTTTAAGTGCTTACCAAGACATCAATGAGCGATTCGCTTTATTGGGATCTGTTGTTTACACAGGATGGGGGGTTTTCAAAGAAATCCAATTGAATAATGTGGCTGTTCCAAATATTGGGCATGCACCAATTTTCCCTGTCACGCAAGCAAATATTAATAGCAATGTACCGCAAAATTATCACGATTCTTGGCGCGTTGCGCTTGGTGCAAACTACCATGTAAATCCGAAGTTGATGCTTCGTGTGGGTGGGGGTTATGATCAGACTCCAACTAATGACACGGATCGAAATATTCGTTTACCAGACGTGGATCGTTGGGCTATCGCCGTTGGCGGCCATTATCAATGGCGACCCAATATTGGTGTTGATGTAGGGTACACTCATCTGTTTGCTGGTAATAAACCAAATGTTCATTCTGAACAGGCTCTGTCACAAACATCTGTATACAATGTCGATGTTGATGACGGTAATTTTGGTGCAGATCTTGTTGGTGCTCAATTGACATGGATTATTGATAAAGCTCCACCAGCGCCTACAAAATAACTATTTAAAAGTAGTTCCAATAAATAAAAAAGCCACTTCAAGTGGCTTTTTTATTTGTCTGTTATATGAAATATTCTGTGATTTTGGGGAGTTTTCCCACTACCCAATTCAGAATTATTTTTTGGTTATTGTTGCTTCGCCAAGACCATTTACAGTAAGGGTATATCCGTTTTTAGATAAAAACTTTGGAGTGATATCGCCAGTATCAAGATCCATATGAACCTCACCAACCTCTACAGGATTGGATGTATTGGTGGCCATTTTAATTACTGCAGAACATTGTCTACCAGTAGTATGTCCGTAGCAGGCCAATTTTACGAGATTCCAATAAACTCGTTGAGTTGAGTTGGCGGGAGTTGGGTATGCAGAAGGGACGCCTGCTATATAAGCGTTTGATTCTTCAGGAGTATTATTATGCGTGGTTAAATACGTTGGACTTGCAAAAGCGGATAAAGCACTGATGCTTAAAGCTACTGCTGAAAAACCTTTAAATATTAAATTCATTATATCTTTTTCTCCGTTTAATTATAAATGATTGGTTAGTTGTTATCCTCTCCACTATGGCTAGTGAACAGTCAAATTGATCTAACTAATCGGCTTTTCTACATCTAAAACCCATCAAGAGTATATCGGAAAATAACTAAGTGTCTATCACCATAGGTTTCATAGACACATTCAGTATGGGCTTTTATTGTAAGAATAAATGTCGCATTGGGCATCTTATATCGATGATTTATTTTGACTTAACAAGCGTGCAATATCTTTGGCAAAATAAGAAATAATAAAATCCGCTCCAGCACGTTTTATTGCAATCAAACTTTCTATAATAGCGTGTTCTTCATTGATGAGTTTATTTTGAGCAGCTATTTTAATCATTGAATATTCACCACTTACCTGATAAGCACAAAGAGGCACTTCAGGGAAGTTTTGTTTTAGTTTTGCTATAACATCCAAATAAAATCCGGCAGGTTTCACCATGATCATATCTGCACCCTCCTCAAGATCCAGGGCTGTTTCTCTTAAGGCCTCAGATCCATTAGCAGGATCCATCTGATAGGCCTTGCGATCGCCAAATTTTGGAGCTCCTTGGGCTGCCTCTCTAAAAGGACCATATAGACAAGAACAATATTTAGCACTGTAACTTAAAATGGGAATATGCTGATATCCTTGTGCATCTAAGGCTTCGCGAATCGCAGTCACCATTCCATCGGTCATTCCGCTAGGTGCAACCCAATCAGCACCAGCTTGCGCATGACTTAGAGCTTGTTTTGCAAGAAACGCTAAGGTTTTTTCAGTATCAATGCATTCTTCATTAAGCACACCACAATGACCATGATCTGTGTACTCACAAAAGCAAAGATCGGTAATAATAAGGATGTCTTTATTCACAGCACGAATTTGTTTTATCGCTTTTTGAATAATTCCTTCATTATTAAATGATTCACTACCATAAGCATCTTTATGTTTAGGAATACCAAATAGAAGTACTGCAGGAATACCCAAGGAACTAAGCAATTCAATTTCTTTAGGGATGCAATCTAGGCTTAATTGAAACTGACCAGGCATCGCGCTTATTTCTTGGGGGGCATTAAGTACTTCACTGATAAATAAAGGAGCAATGAATTGCTGAGGATGTAGGCGTGTTTCTCTAACTAAAGCTCGCGACATCGGATTACTTCTTAAACGAGTTAATCTTAATGGTATGTTGTAATCGGTCATGGAATTAATTCCTAATCATATAGTTCATTCTGTGTCTAAAAAGATCTCGGATCCCAAAAAGTTCGAGGTATTTTAACACAACTCATGAGAGACTGGGTGAAGTGTGCAAAGTACATAACTCAGAATACGCCTTTGTAGTTCTCATCCCGCCTTTACTTTAGGTTTTCGTTTTTTTATTTTCTTATTGGAGGTATACAAGAAATCAATACCGCTACTGGTATCACTGTTGCTGATTTGGATACTAAAAAATCGGTTGAGTAAGTATCTCAGCGTCAACATATTCGTATCTGTTTGTGATAACCCGATGTTATAGCTTAAATAAAGACGTTTTGAAAGAGATTTTCCTACTACAAAGGAGGTTGTGTCGCTTGAGGTATTGGTAAGTTGATTATAATTGGTATTAGTTTGTACATTAAAATCGATACCAGCAGTTTGTTTGAGTTGTTCTAAAAGTTGAAGACTATTCGTATTACTACCTAGATTCATTGAAGATATAGCTGTGAGAAGTAATTGTCCACCTGCTTTATCTGCTTGGTTCGCAGGGCGACCTAGAACCAGCAGGGAAAGAATATCTGCTTGGGAAAGCGTTGCAGGATCAGAAAATAATTGTATTTTAGGACGAGTTAACCGACCGGTTGCTTCAACGCCTAAAATCATGGTTTCCCCATAATTAATATTTTGCATGTTAGAGCTATTAAAGTCTAAAAGTTGAGTTGAAGTCGCGAGGGTTGTTGAGGTAGTGGAAATTTTTTTCGCGGCTCTTAGATTAATTTCTAGATTACTGATGGGACCACCCCTAAAGAGTAATTGTCCTTGTTGTATTGCTAAATCCTGCCCATAAGCTTTATATGTACCTTGTCTCACAGATAATTCACCAAATGCATTAATTGAGCTTTGTTGTGATTGCTTTAAATGGAGTATTCCCTCCAAATAACCCTTTAAGCCTTTGACGCTGACTGCAACTTCTTTTCCCATCTCGAGATCAATATCCATGCTATTAAACAAATTAAAAGAAGTGGATGGTTTTTCTTTACGTTTGTAAACTACATCATCGGGTAAAGAAACACTGTTATGGAATGAGCGAGGTTTAATTTCTGCATAGGGAACCAAGATGTTACCGGAGATGGATTGTACCGTTGGAGTGAAATGCAGATTGAGTTTTGGTGAAATGTCAATTTTGTATTCACTGGTTTGAACCAGTGGAAAATCATTTCCCTCTAATACGAAATCACCTATAAATTTGGAGTTAAGTTTTCCCTTCCCAGTAAGCGATAAATGATGACCCGAGGATGCTATTGAGCCTGTTGTCTCCCAAGAGCGTTCTTTTCCACGCACGTTTATTTCAAAAGCATCGATATAAAGTCCTAATCTAGGTAAGTCGAAATGGGTGTTACTCAATCTTAATTGGCTTTCGATTTTGCTTTTATTCAAAGTACCACTTACTTTTAATGAAGCAACTAACTGTCCTTTGAGGTTGTTAATTTCGGGGCTAATTTTTTGTAAAAAATCCAAAGAATTTATTTTCAATACTAGTTCGCTGTTGATTGATTGCTCGTCATTAAGGCCAGTATCAAGGGCAAATTTAGGTAACTGAAACTTGAGTTTTAAATTTTTATGTTCATCAATCGCTAAAAGACCAGAACCTTTAAGAGATTCAGGTGAAAGGAGAATCTTTAAAGAGCCACCTTTAAATTGAAGAACTGGGAGGGCGTCATTATTGGGTTCATGATAAAACCCAGGACGTATTTTGACTAATAAATTTCCTTGATTGTGGGCGGTGATCTCACCTCGAGCTGATAAATTGGTATACAAGCGAGCATTCTGGGGGGCGCTATTCTGTGGATTTAGATTAGCATCAAAAGTCCACTGCCAAGGGAAAGTTCCGCGAATTTTTGCCTTCATTAGCCAATGATCTTCAGGAGCAGTAATCATTTGGGAGCGCATATCAATTTGTAGATTAGGCAAGACACCGGTTGCTGTAATCGTTCCTTTTTTACTATCGATGATTTTGTCTTGCTCTATATTCCATTGCAGTCCTTGCCATTCTGCAATTATTAATTGGCTTTCTTGTAGAGAGTGAGGATGCCACTGCACATTCAATTGTTTTATTTTAACTTTAAGTGTTTTATTTTGATATTCGATTCCACTCACAATAAAGTGATTTAATAAGCTACCCTCAATTTGTTGAATTTTTAGGCTACCAGGGAGATATAAGCCGCTGAAGTGAATTACAGTACGCAACCCTGATTTGGTGCCTACTAAGAATAAGGCAATACCACCGAATAAAATAAGAAATAACGAGCAAATATAAAGTACTTTAACTAACACTCGCAGCGTTTTTACCAGAAGTCGCTTCATAGGTCTGGTCCCATGCTGATCACCAATCGAGGGCTGCTGCTATTCCGCTGCCACCGTTTATTAATTTCTTGCGCCAATCCTATTTTAATTGGACCTATAGGTGAAACCCACATTAACCCACCGCCTGCATCATAATAACTAACTAAAGGAGTTGGGTTGTACACAGCCCCTGCATCATAAAATGCAATGAGGTACCAATTTTTTTTAGTTTCCTTTTGAATTTCAAAGCCAGCATAACTGATGACTCTGCCTGGACCTATTGAATTAAAACTAAATGCTTTTAGATTATCTGCTCCTCCTAAAAGTAATGCAAGTGACAAAGGTTGTTGGTTGATGTTGTTGATGGCAGTAACCCCTTGAATTGCGTGTCCGTAAAGACGTAAACGAATTGGTTCAATCCGCATCGCAGCTTTCATATCCACGGAAGCTTGGGCAAAATTAATAGTCGACAAGAGGGCTTGATTTGCAGCAAGGCCATTTAGAGTGATGTTATATCCGGACGGTGAAAAAAGCAGATCTTGTGTTTTGCTAAAGGTGAAACTTGCTTTGGGATAGAGCAGAAATTGTTTTGTATTTTGCTGTAACGCATAATGAAATCCTTCATAAAGGGTATTTACTGATAAAGTACGTTGGTAATTGGTTACACGATGTTGTTGCGCCAGTGAAATAAGAAAGGAATTACTGTAACCTGCACTGTAGCTTAAATTCGAAAAATTTCCGGTAAGAGTATATTGATCATTCACAGGATTTTTACCGGGAACCACATACTGGGCTTGCAGGGCATTTTGAACAAAAGATCCTTGAGCCATAAGATTAAATTTATGCCCTTCGCTATTGACTGGTACTACATGCAAAGCGGCTCGACCGCGAGGTCCTGTATCTGTTCCATAACCTGCACCAAGGGTATAAGAGTATTTGGATACAGGTTCAGTATAGATTTTCACGGGAGTTGTGGGATTTTCTGTAATTAGTGGTTTAACCTGAACCGAACTAAAGTAACCACTGTTTGATAAATCATTATTTAATTTGAGTATCTTACTCCCTGAATAGACTTGTCCTGGATGAAAAGGAACAAAACGATGCAATAATTTAGGGTTAATGTATGTAGGGTTAAATTGTATTTGGCCAAAATAATAAAGTGGCCCAGTATCAAGAATGAGTGTGATTTCTGCTGTATAGTTATCTTCATCGATTAAAATTTCACTTTTCTGAAATCCAGCACGCATGTAACCCTGCGTTTCTGCGCTATCAAGAAGTTTTAATTTGGTTTGTTCGTATTGCTCCGTGAAAAGGGGCGTTCCTTGTTTTAGGGGTACATTTTTTATTGCATCACGCAGGATAGGATTATGTGATCCTTCACCAATGAGTTCCATGGTAAGCCCTGAAATCATGATTTGTGGGCCAGGATGAATGGTAATGATCAACTGCTGAACGTTTGGTCTTTGAAGTGTTGCTACAGCCTTAAAATAACCAAAAGGTTGGACCGCTTGAATTACTTGTTCATTCAATTCTTCTAGGCTGAATTTGGAGAGTGGTTTTAATTTTTGTAATTCACTTAATCGTTTTTCAACGTTCGCCTCTACTTTTCCTGCGACTCCATAAATTGTAATGGATGCTGTGTCATTACTTTTAGCAAATAATGTAAAACAGGTAATGAGAAGTATCATATAAATTAATTTTTTCATGATAGTCTCAGTACTTGTTTCACCAGAAATATCCTCTTGTTCTGCGTATAAAACGCTTTTACGAATATACACTTAATCGAAATATAGGGCTAGAATAAAACTATTCACATAGTAATGTAGCCGGTACGGTGCAGACGAACTCCCGGATTAAGAGGTTTTATTCAAGTTTAGAAACCCCGAGTTTTGCTGCGTTGCTGGGGGCTACATTATTAAACATCAGCGGTTTCCATACTTTTGAGTCGATAAATCAAATCCAGCGCCTCTCTGGCATTCAATTGATCGGGATCAATTTGCGCCAATTCACGCAAAATAGGTGAATGAGGCTTTACTTGAACTATAGGTTGCGCTTGAAGAGCCGATGGCGGTTGATTTTGTATATGATTTAAATGCGTATGGGCAATGTGTAAGACCTCAGCAGGTATGCCCGCAAGCTCGGCGACCTCTAGTCCATAACTTCGGTTTGCATGTCCTGGCTCCACTCGATATAAAAAGATGATGCGGCCAGTATCTAAGGAGGCTTGTAAGTGAACATTCCGAATGCATGAACATTGTTGGGGAAGGTTGGTTAATTCAAAGTAGTGAGTGGAAAATAAAGTATAGGCCTTTATGGTTGTCGCCAGATAGGTGCAGGTGGCATAAGCAAGCGCCATCCCATCGTAAGTACTGGTGCCACGACCGATTTCATCAATTAAAACCAGACTTTCATGGGTTGCCTGTCTCAAAATTTGTGCTGTTTCAGTCATTTCTACCATAAAGGTTGAACGTCCAGAGGCCAAATCATCGCTAGCACCAATGCGGGTAAAAATTCTATCAATTGGTCCTAAAGTTACTGATTTAGCGGGCACAAAGCTGCCAATATGAGCCAGAAGTACAATTAAAGCCGTTTGGCGCATGTAAGTGGATTTACCACCCATATTGGGACCGGTGATAAGTAAGATATTTTGCGACGGTTTGAGTTGCAGGTCATTGGCAATAAAACGTTCTTGTAGCAAATGTTCAATTACTGGATGACGGCCGGCTTCAATAGTAATTTGCGATTCAGCTACGAGATTTGGACAACACCAATTGAGGCTTTGTGCTCGCTCAGCTAGAGTCTTTATCACATCCAGTTGAGCTAGGGCCTGCGCTAATTGTGTTAATTCGCTTATATTTTGCTGGATTTCCACCAGTAAATTTTCATACAACCATTTTTCACGTGCTAAGGCTTTAACTTGTGCGGATAATACTTTCTCTTCAAATTGCTTCAATTCTGGGGTGATATAACGCTCTACATTTTTTAATGTTTGCTTTCTATGGTAATGAGTTGGTGCTTTCTCAGCCTGTGTTTTGGACAGCTCAATATAGTAGCCTTGTACATTATTGAAGCCAAATTTCAGGGAAGAAAGTCCAGTTCTTTGTTTTTCTTCCTGTTCCAATTGTATGAGTTTATCGTTAGCACGCGTGCTAAGCATCCTTAATTCATCAAGCTCTTCATCAAAACCGGGAGCGATAACGCCGCCATCACGAATTAATACTGGAGGATTTTCTATGATTGCTGATGCAAGCAATTGCTGGAGTGCTGGTACTGGCTTAAGGTGTTTTTTTAAATGTAGGGTGAGTGCGCTCTTGTTATGTGCAAGTATATTATTTAGTTCGGGAAGAAGGGCTAAAGTATGGCTTAAAGCAACTAAATCACGTGGTCGAGCTGATTTTAGTGCAATACGTGAAATAATTCGTTCTACATCACAAGTTTGTCTTAACAACTCATGGATAGATGCATCGTTTTGCAAATGCATTATTTCCATGATTGAATCCTGGCGAGATTTGATCTGACCCCGATGTTTAAGTGGTCTTCCTAACCAGCGTTTGAGTAAACGACCGCCCATGGAGCAGGCGGTTTTATCTAAAAGAGATAATACGCTGTTTTCATGATTGCCGCTTATATTATCAAATAATTCTAGATGTTTTTGTGTTGCTGCATCGAGTTGCAAGTAATCATGTGTATGTTCTAGGGTTATGGTAGTTAAATGGGGTAGCGCTTGTTTTTGTGTGGTGTGTAAATAGGCCAATAATGCACCTGCTGCAACCAGCGCGGTGGTATATTCTTTCTCGCCAAACGCAGTGAGATCATTTACTGAAAATTGCTCACATAAGAGCTTTTTGGCATTGTCAAAGCAAAATTCCCAGCCTGGCCTTTGTTTAATTGGGAAATTTTGACAGTATTCTTCCAGGGACGATCGTTCTTCTAAGAGCAACTCAGCAGGTTGTAACCTAGTAAGCTCTGCACTCAGCTGATTTGTTTCAGCTAATTCCTGTAAATGAAAACGGCCACTACTTAATTCAACCCATGCAAGACCAATTTTTTGCTTTTGGTGGTGAACGGCCAAAAGTAAATTATCCTTTTTAGCGTCCAAAAGCGCTTCATCAGTCACCGTTCCTGGGGTAATAATACGGGTCACTTGTCGTTCTACAGGTCCCTTACTGGTTGCTGGATCTCCTATTTGTTCACAAATTGCTACTGACTCGCCCTTTTTAATCAATCTTGCCAGATAGTTTTCTACAGCATGATAAGGAACGCCAGCCATCGGTATTGGCTTGTCAGCAGATTGACCGCGATGGGTCAAAGTAAGATCCAATAATTGTGATGCACGTTTGGCATCATCAAAAAACAATTCATAAAAATCACCCATACGGTAGAACAGGAGCATATCAGGGTATTCTGATTTAATGCGTAAATACTGTTGCATCATAGGGGTATGGGATGTTGTCATGAATATTTTTTACTTGAGTGAAACTTGTGGCGAGTTTAACAAAATCATATAAGGGAGAGTAGAGGCAATTTGAAGTGGTAGGAAAGATTATCAGTTAATCTTTCGTATAGAGGAAAAATATGTGTATTTATTTTTCATTTTATGTCTTTTTCAACATCAATAAATAACCCTGGATTCAATAATAGAATCTGGGATATTATCAATAGACTATTTTCGAAAACCATTTACAAAGGAGAATTGCGTCGTCGATATAGTGCTTGAATCTCATGTATTGATGTACATATTCTGGTTTCAAGCTTCATATCTTCTTGCACCTCACATTTGCAGCGAATTTCGAAAGAAATCGAATAATTCATAATCAACAGGCAAAGGAAATGCTATGTTAACTCCAAAGGATGTTAAGACAGTTGAAGCAGCAAAAAAAATTGTTGAAGAGCGTAATCTAACCCATGTCAAAGTTGGTTTATTTGACCTAGATGGTGTGATGCTTGGAAAGTATATGAGCCGCAATAAATTCTTCTCGGCTCTGGATAATGGTTTTTCTTTTTGTGATGTGATCTTGGGCTGGGACTCCAAAGATAAACTATACGATAATGGGAAATATACCGGTTGGCACACTGGCTACCCTGACACTCTCGTGCGCATTCTTCCCGAAACGTGTCGCGATGTTTTTTTTGAAGAAAATCAGTTGTTATTTATGGCTGAATTTGCGGGAGAGGCTGAAACCTTGTGTCCTCGAGCATTGCTGCGTCGGCTTGTTAATAAAGCAGATTCAATGGGATTTGTCGTGTATGCCGCGTTAGAATATGAATTCTTTATGTTTGATGAAACACCTGACAGTGTTCGTTCTAAAAGTTTCCGCGATTTAAAACCTATGACGCCTGATTTCTTTGGTTATTCAATGATTCGCAATACCGTTCATGCGGATTTATATCATCAGATCCTTAATATGAGTGAGGTTATGGATTTTCCTATTGAGGGTTTGCATGCGGAAACAGGTCCGGGAGTGATTGAAGCCGCGATTGCTGTAGATAGGGCCACTGAAGCAGGGGATAAAGCTGCTTTGTTTAAAACATTTATGAAGGTTTTAGCGCAACGCAACAATATGATGGCAACTTTTATGGCTAAATGGTCGCCGAATTATCCTGGTCAAAGCGGACATATTCATCTTTCTTTACGTCATAAAGAGGAAGGATCCAGTGCGTTCTATGAACCTTCTATGCCCCATAACATGAGCACAATTCAACGGCATTTTGTAGCAGGTCAACAGAGACTCATGCCCGAGTTTTTGGCAATGGTTTCACCTACGGTGAACAGTTTTTCTCGCTTGATCCCAGGCTTCTGGGCTCCAACTGATGCAACCTGGGGTGTGGAAAATCGTACTACAGCACTACGGGTTATACCGGGAAGTGACAAGTCGCAACGGGTTGAATATCGATTGGGTTCTGCCGATTCGAATCCTTATTTGGCTTTGGCAGCCGCTTTAGGCTCTGGTTTGTATGGAATTGAACAACAACTGGAACCATACCCTGAAATTAAAGGTAATTCTTATACACAACAGCACGAAGCAGAGCTTGCTTTACCACGCACTCTTTGGGAGGCTGCTACTCGTCTTAAGGAATCCAAAGCCGCTCGTTCTTTATTTGGCGATTCATTTGTTGAGCATTTTGCAGCCTCTCGTGAATGGGAAGAGCGGGAATTTCGACGTCACATCACAGACTGGGAATTGGACCGTTACTTTGAAATTATATAACATGGGTTTGCCTCGATTATGAATGACACATTGAAAACCTATTCACCTATTGATAACTCTTTATATGTAGAACGTACTTTTGCTAAAGATGCTGAGATTCAATTTGCTTTGGAGAGTGCATTAAGTGCAAAGAAATATTGGGCAGCGACTTCTTTATCCGAACGCGAGAGATACTGTAATGCGGCAGTAGATGCTTTGGTTGCAAAGAAGGATGAGATTGCCAAAGAAATTTGCTGGCAAATGGGGCGACCCATTCGTTATGCTGCTGGGGAAATTAATGGTCTTGAGGAGCGGGCTCGTTATATGATCGCTGCTGCACGCGATGCACTTGCCCCTATCTCATTACCTGAAAAAACGGGCTTTATCCGTTACATAAAACGTGAACCATTAGGACTTACATTCGTTATTGCTCCTTGGAACTACCCTTACCTTACGGCTGTAAATGCGATTATTCCAGCCATTATGGCTGGAAACGTGGTATTGCTCAAACATTCAGCGCAAACACCCCTTGTAGCAGAGCGGTTTGACCAAGCTTTTAGAGAAGCAAATCTTCCTCAAGGAGTGTTTCAGTATTTGCATCTGACTCATTCTGATACCGAAACAATTTTGCGTGATTCGTCAATAAACAATATTGCTTTTACGGGTTCTGTTGCGGGTGGGGCAATGATAGAGCGAGTAACCGCGGGGCGTTTTTTGAATATTGGCTTGGAACTTGGTGGGAAAGATCCAGCTTATGTGCGTTTTGATGCGGAGATTGATAACGCGGTAGATACACTGATGGATGGGGCGTTCTTTAACTCAGGCCAATCCTGTTGCGGTATTGAACGTATTTATGTTCATAAGAGTGTTTACGAGCAGTTTGTTAATAAGGCAGTAGCCTTCGTTAAACAATATAAACTTGGGCGTCCTGATGATCCGGAAACAACTTTGGGACCACTTGTCCGTCCTTCTTCAGTGGTCTTTGTACGTACACAGATTCAAGAAGCATTGGCGCAAGGAGCCATAGCACATATTGATAGTCGAGATTTTATGATGGATCAGCCTGGGACTGCTTATATGGCGCCCCAAATTTTAACCCAAGTAAATCACAAAATGCGGATAATGACAGAAGAAACATTTGGTCCCGTGGTCGGTATCATGGCTGTCGACAGTGACGAGGAAGCTATTGCATTAATGAATGACAGTGACTACGGGCTAACAGCCGCGGTTTTTACTCAAGATATTCCCAAAGGAGTTGCTCTTGGGGAACAACTTCATACAGGAACATTTTTTATCAATCGTTGTGATTATCTAGATCCTGCATTGGCTTGGACTGGAATTAAGAATTCTGGGCGTGGATGTACGCTCTCTTCTATAGGATATGACTTACTGACTAGACCCAAATCGTATCATTTAAAAACGGTTAATTTAGAAAGGAATATACCATAATGAGTACATTATTGATGGCTAATTGGAATTATCCCACTTCGATAAAGGTAGGAGCAGGGCGTGTTCGTGAACTTGTCGACGTTTGCCATGCCTTAGGAATGAAGTCGCCTCTCTTAGTCACCGACAGTAATCTCGCGAAATTGCCGGTGGTTGAGTCCATCTTGACACATTGTCGTGATGCGGGTTTGCTTAGCTCCTTATTCGCCGATGTAAAAGCCAATCCATCGGGAGAAAATGTCATGGCCGGTGTAGGTGCTTATCAAAAAGGACAACATGATGGGATTATTGCTTTTGGAGGAGGCTCCGCGCTTGATGCAGGTAAAGCGATTGCCTTGATGATTGGACAAGAGCGTCCTTTATGGGATTTTGAAGATATAGGAGATAATTGGCGACGAGTGAATGCCGCAGGTGTAGCTCCTGTCATTGCTATACCAAGTACAGCAGGTACTGGTTCAGAAGTTGGGCGTGCTTCGGTGATTACTGATACCCAGCAACAACGCAAAAAGATTATTTTTCACCCTAAAATGATGCCCGCTATGGTTATTTTAGATCCTGAGTTGACTGTTGCTTTACCACCGAATATTACCGCAGCAACAGGTATGGATGCGCTCTCTCATTGTTTGGAAGCATATTGTGCTCCCGGCTATCACCCGCTTGCAGAAGGAATTGCTCTTGAGGGGATTCGTCTAATAAAAGAACATTTACCCCGAGTGATGCAAAATGGTAATGATTTAAACTCCCGAACCCAAATGCTTGTAGCTTCTTCGATGGGGGCAACGGCTTTTCAACGTGGATTAGGGGCAATGCATGCACTTGCTCATCCTTTGGGAGCAATTTATGACGCTCATCATGGACGATTAAATGCCATTCTGATGCCTTATGTAGTGCACGCAAATCGATCCGAGATTGAATATAAAATAAAACGGTTAGCAACCTACTTAGAGATTGAAAATGGGTTTGATGGATTTTTTGATTGGATAATCCAGTTGCGACGTGAATTAGGTATTGAACATAGTTTAATTGAAATTGGGATTGATGAACGACATGTGACACGTATTGCAATAATGGCGACGGAAGACCCTTCTGCTCAGGGCAATCCAATTCTTTTCGACGCGCAACAATATGAATGTATTCTGATGGCTGCAATCCACGGTGATTATTCCTATCATTCGGAGACGGTGATGATGCGATTGGCAGAAGCACCTTAAGGAACGCCGTGAAAATTGGAATATTGCAATGTGACCAAGTAGATCCAAGGTTAATTGTTGTACATGGAGCCTACTCGGAAATGTATACCAAGCTACTGCATCAGGAAGAACCCAATTTGATGTTCACTATTTATGATGCTCGTTATGGTGAATTGCCAAGTCATATTGATGCCGCAGATGCTTATATTATTACCGGGAGTCGCTATGGTGTTAATGACGATTTATCTTGGATTAGCGCGCTTGAAGAACTCGTTCGATGTCTTCATGCGGCTAGAAAAAAACTCATAGGGATTTGTTTTGGTCATCAACTTATTGCGAAGGCGTTAGGAGGAAAGGTTATAAAAGCACATCAAGGGTGGGGTGTTGGTATTTCCATAAATAAAATTACCCAACCCAAGCCATGGATGTCGCCATCTTTAGGGATTTTGAATCTAATCGTTAGTCATCAGGATCAAGTTGTACTTCTTCCAGAAGAGGCAGAGGTTTTGGCTGCAAGTGATTTCTGTCCGTTTTACATGTTGCAGATTCGCGACAACGTACTCACCGTACAAGGTCATCCTGAGTACAGCAAAAACTATTCCCAGGCGTTGATTGAACTGCGCAAAAATAACTTAAGCCAAGAAGTAGTTAACCAGGGATTAAAATCATTGCAGCAACACTGTGATGATAGGGTATTCGCTAAATGGGTTGTTAATTTTTTGAGATTCTAAAGTAAGATATTGCCATACTTTTTTATTGAAATATCAATAGGTCATGGTTGAAGTTAAATTTATTTGCTAGAATCTAAAGGGATTTAAAAAAATATTAAACTTATAGGGAGAATGAAATGAAACGTTTCGCTTTAGTTGCAGCAACTGGTTTTTTAGCATTAGCGCTAACTGCATGTGGTGAGTCAAGTAACAAACAACCTACAGCAACCACTACTACTGAAACTACTACCACACAACAACCAGCTCCAGCGCAACAACCAGCTGGTGGAAATCAAACTCAAAACCAGTAAAATCTTTAACCTGGGTGAAGGCTTAGGCCGTAACCCAGGAAAATTCCGGCCTATTTATGAGTTCTTTTGATAAACTAATCAAAGAAATTTCAGCAATTCTTAAAAAAATGAATTGGCAGTTAGTTACAGCTGAATCATGTACTGGCGGGCTCATTGCAAGTTATCTCACTGAAGTTCCTGGAAGTTCAGTCTGGTTTGAACGTGGGTTTGTTACGTACAGTAATCTCGCGAAAGAAGAGTTGCTTTCAGTACCTAAGCAATTAATTGAAGAATATGGTGCAGTTAGTGAACCTGTTGCTCTGGCGATGGCGACTGGTGCGTTACAACATAGTGTAGGACATGTAGCCGTATCGGTTACTGGTATTGCTGGACCAGATGGTGGTAGCTCTGAGAAACCAGTTGGAACAGTGTGTTTTGGTTGGGCAGCTAGAGGCATGAAACCCAAGGTTTTAAGAAAACAATTCACTGGGGATCGACACGACATACGCTTGGCTGCATGTCAGGAGGCTTTGTTGGGTGTTCTTTCTTATATCAAAAATTGATAAATATGGTGCGATAAAAAGAGATGTTGATGACAGCACGGGTTACTGCAGCAATCGTCTAAGTGCTCTATTTATTTTCCTATAGTTAGGCTTACTATATCTTCGGCTACATATGATGCTTTTCGCTCAAATTCAACGTGCACACGATTTATAAGAGGTACATTTGATTCCTCTGGTGTTGGGAAAAAGATATGCTTGGCGGCATTAGAAATATTTTTTGCGGCGCGTGCTGCATATAATGATGGAGTTGTTACTTTAGAAACTAGTTCTTCACATTTACTTTGCATAATATCTATCTTGGATAGTTGTGTTTCATAATTTTACCATATGTGCAAAAATAACCCAACATAAATTTCTATTTTACTTCATTTTGGCTTGAGCAAAAAAACTCCTTTAATCCAGTGAATCAATTTGCTGCTTGTTCCTATCTGTGTGATAATTTTACCCTTGCTTATAACTATCTGGAAAATATTATGGAAGAAAATAAACAAAAAGCATTATCCGCAGCGCTCTCGCAAATTGAACGGCAGTTTGGTAAGGGCTCAGTGATGCGTATGGGTGACAGTAATATAGCCCGAGATATAGAAGCTATTTCAACAGGGTCTTTAGGATTAGATATTGCATTGGGAATTGGTGGTTTGCCCAAAGGACGTATTGTTGAAATTTATGGTCCAGAGTCTTCTGGTAAAACAACTTTAACATTACAAGTTATTGCCGAATGTCAAAAAATGGGGGGTACTGCCGCATTTATAGACGCAGAACATGCTTTAGACCCAAGCTATGCGCAAAAACTGGGTGTTAATGTGGATGAGTTACTGGTTTCTCAACCTGATACAGGGGAGCAAGCTTTAGAAATTACCGATATGTTGGTGCGTTCCGCTGCAGTGGATGTCATTATCGTGGACTCTGTTGCCGCCTTAACTCCTAAAGCCGAAATTGAAGGGGAAATGGGGGATTCACATGTTGGTTTACAAGCTCGACTCATGTCACAAGCTTTACGTAAATTGACTGCTAATATTAAACGTTCTAATACGCTGGTTATTTTTATTAACCAGATTCGTATGAAAATTGGTGTAATGTTTGGTAGCCCCGAAACAACTACTGGTGGTAATGCACTAAAATTCTATGCTTCCGTTCGCCTGGATATTCGTCGCATTGGATCAATTAAAAAAGGTGAGGAAGTCTTAGGTAGTGAAACACGAGTTAAAGTCGTTAAGAATAAAGTGGCTCCACCATTTAAGATGACCGAATTTGATATTCTTTATAACGAAGGTATTTCTCGTGAAAGTGAAATTATTAACTTAGGTGTTCAACTCAATCTGATTGAAAAATCTGGAGCTTGGTACAGTTATAAAGGTGAGAAAATTGGCCAGGGTAAAGATAATGTTCGCTTATACTTGAAAGAGAACCCTCAAGTTGCAGCAACTCTTGAGCATCAAATTCGTACGGAGCTTTTAGAGAAAAAACTCCCTATGCTTGCGTCAGCTAGTGCAGAGGAATTTGAGGCTGTTGATGACTAAAGCATTTGTTTGTGCTGTGCGCCTGTTGTCTAGGCGTGAGCACAGTGCACTAGAGCTTTGTGATAAATTAAAGCAAAAAGGATATAGTGCGATAGAAGCAAAAAAAGCATTGGAGGAATGTCAACGCTTGGATTTACAAAGTGATCGACGGTTTGTAGAAATATGCTGTCGCTTACGAATACGTCAAGGTTACGGACCTTTAAAAATAAGCCAGGAATTGAGTAGTAAAGGAGTTGATAAGGAATTAATTCATCAGTTCTTGCAGCAGGAGGAAGATAATTGGTTGACTTATGCTTTAGATGTATGGCAGAAAAAAACTAAAGGTCAAAGTGATTTGTCGTTTGATGAGCTCCAAAAACAACAACGTTTTTTGCTTTATCGTGGATTTGGTATGGATACCATTGTTCAAGTGAAAAAAGAATTGAAAAAATAAAAATGAAATCGTAGCCTAGGTGCCTTGTAGTCTGGGTAATGCGTAGTAATTGCTGTTTTTAAGTTAAGCGAAATTCCCGTCTCCCTAAAGGGGAGAAGGTGCCCGTTAGGGTGGATGAGGGCATTTATTACCCTCACCCCAGCCCTCTCCCATTGCTGGGAGAGGGAGTTTATTGAACTTAAGCCCAATTACTGCGCATTCCCCTAGTACGGTCGAAAATTAAAATTAACTCAAATTGGTGTTGATTCGAAATGAAAAGTTCTGAAATTAGAGAAGCATTTTTTGATTATTTCACACAACGTGGTCATCAACTAGTGGAGTCCAGCTCCTTAATTCCTGCTAATGATCCTACTTTATTATTTACTAATGCGGGCATGGTGCAATTTAAGGACTTATTTTTAGGACTTGAAACACGTTCGTATCAGCGAGCGGTCTCTGCACAACGTTGTGTACGTGCAGGTGGGAAACACAATGATTTGGAAAATGTGGGGTATACAGCAAGACATCATACATTTTTTGAAATGTTGGGTAATTTTAGTTTCGGTGATTATTTTAAGCGAGAAGCAATAAAATTTGCTTGGGAATTTTTAACCCAAGTTCTACATTTGCCTGAAGAGCGTTTGTGGGTGACTGTTTATAAAGAAGATCAGGAAGCAGAGGATATTTGGTTAAAAGAAATGAACGTTTCGGCTGCACGCTTCTCACGTTGCGGTGAAAAAGATAATTTTTGGTCTATGGGGGATACAGGTCCTTGTGGTCCATGCACCGAGATTTTTTACGATCATGGTCCTGAAATTCCAGGTGGTCCTCCAGGTAGTCCTGATGAGGATGGGGACCGATATATTGAAATCTGGAACTTAGTATTCATGCAATTTAATCGGGATAAAGATGGGAATTTGCATCCACTACCCAAACCTTCTGTAGATACTGGTATGGGACTTGAGCGACTTGCTGCAGTGGTTCAAGGCGTGCACAGCAATTATGAAACGGATATTTTCCAATATCTAATTCAAACGACAGCAAAACTTGGAAATCTTACTGATTTAAACCACACATCTCTAAAGGTAATTGCCGATCATATTCGTTCTTGCGCATTTTTAATTGCTGATGGCGTGATACCTGGCAATGAAGGGCGAGGTTATGTACTAAGAAGAATCATTAGAAGGGCAATAAGGCATGGTAATAAACTAGGTTTGCCAACGCCATTTTTTTCACGATTAGTAGAGCCTTTAATTACAGTAATGGGTGATGCTTATCCTGAATTGATAAAAACAAAAGCTCATATAGAAAAAATTCTAAGCCAAGAAGAGAATCAGTTTGCCCGCACACTCGATCAAGGATTGCGTCTCTTGCAAGAGCAAATGCATTCTCTTGGTGGCCACGAAATCTCAGGGGAAATCGCATTTAAACTTTACGATACCTACGGTTTTCCAGTCGATTTGACTGCTGACATAGCTCGAGAGCAAGGCCTCTATGTAGATATGGATGGCTTCAATCAATTGATGCAGCAGCAAAGAGAGCAGTCTCAGGCTGCCAGTCAGTTCAGCGTGGATTATAGCACCAGTGCCCAATTGGATTATCAATCTAACTTTCATGGGTACGAACAAAAAGAAACAGAAGCAAAAATTATTGCTTTGCTTCTAGATGGAAATGAAGTGGAAGTCTTAAGTAAGGGGGCGAAAGGAGCTGTAGTTTTAGATCACACACCTTTTTATGCGGAAAGTGGAGGTCAGGTAGGTGATAAGGGAATATTGACGAGTACTGGCTCAAAGTTGCGTTCCCCAGTAGGAGGTAAGGGTGTATTGAAGCTTCCTGGCTTTCGTTTTCGTGTCGATGATACCCAAAAAAAAGGATTCGCTATAGTCCATTATGGTGAAGTAGTAGAAGGCTCTGCAACTTTAAATCAGTTAGTGAAAGCAGAAATAGATAACGAGCGCCGAGAAGCAATTCGGTTAAATCATACAGCTACTCATTTATTGCATGCTGCTTTAAAAACAGTAGTCGGACCGCAAGTCCAACAAAAAGGTTCATTGGTTGATGCGGAGCGCGCGCGTTTTGACTTTTCCCATTTTGAATCATTGACCACAGAACAAATCAAAGAAATTGAAGTATTAGTTAATGATCAAATTCGAGCTAATCACGAAGTTGTTACGCGAATCATGGATATTGATTCCGCTAAAAAAAGTGGAGCAGTCGCTCTGTTTGGAGAAAAATATACCGATGAGGTACGTGTATTATCTATGGGTGAGTTCTCCAAAGAGCTTTGTGGCGGAACTCATGCACGACGGACAGGCGACATTGGGCTGTTTAAAATTGTTGCAGAATACGGAATTGCAAGTGGTGTAAGACGTATTGAAATGGTAACAGGTCGTTATGCGCTAGTTTGGATCAATGAGCAACAGTCACTGTTAAGTGAGTTAGCTTCATTGTTAAAAACCACAACGAATAACTTACCGGATAAAATAGAACAGCTTATCACCGAAAGTAGAAGTTTAGAAAAAGAAATTGCCAAATTACAAAGTGAGAAAGCACATAAGTCAGGAGCCGATCTGGCCAATGAAGTAGAACAAATTAATGGAATCAGTTTACTGGTGAAACAATTGGAAGGTGTTGATAGTCAAACTATGCGTACTACTTTGGATCAACTGAAATCCAGACTTGATTCAGCGGTCATTGTTTTATTTACGGTGGATCAAAATAAAATGAATGTGATTGCTGGAGTGAGTAAGAACATTTTAGGGAAAGCACCTACTGCAGCTACTTTGGTTAGACATCTCTGTGGAAAAGGTGGTGGTCGTGATGATATGGCTCAGGGAGGAGGTGTTGTGCCATCTGATTTGGAGAAAAAAGTAGCTGAAATTAGAGAAATGGTGCGTCATTCGTAAATGGTATTTCTGTAGCCTGGGTTTCTCCACCAGGCTACTTACCTGTAAAATAATCATTACATAAGGAAATGACATGAGTTTTTTAAAAGAGTTTAAAGAATTTGCGATTAAAGGGAATGTGATTGATCTTTCCGTCGCTGTGGTTATAGGCGCGGCATTTGGCAAAATTATTAGTTCATTGGTTAGCGGCATTCTTATGCCTTTAATTGGGTTAATATTAGGTGGAGTGAATGTCGCAAAAAAAACCTTTATCGTAGGTGATGCGGTTGTAAAGTGGGGTGAGTTTCTACAAGCAGTGATTGACTTTACTATCATTTCATTTTCAATTTTTATTGCAATTAAAGCACTTTCTTTATTAAGAAAAAAAGAAGAAAAGAAAGAAAAAACAACTAGAGAAGAAACATTATTAACTGAAATTCGTGATCTTTTGAAGGAGAAGAGCCCAAAAAGCGAATAAGTTTTTCTGGCGTATCATTTGCTTGGGTACAGCGTAGCAGAACCTGAGTTAATAAGATTTCAGATTTCCGGGTGGTGCTGCACCCAAGCTATGTAAATTTCATAACTCCTAAGTCTTTGTAAATCTGCTATAATTTTAAACAGAATCATCATTAAAAAGGATAGTTATGGCCGGGCTCTTGAATTTAATTGCTGTAATCGTTGTCTTTGGGGTGGTTTTATGGCTAATCGATATGTTCATACCTATGCCGCCATCTATTAAAAGCTTATTAAATGTACTCGTTCTTATTATTTTAGTTATCTATATTTTACAATTTTTTGGCTTGATAAAAACAATTTTACCAATGATTAAAATTTTGAAGTAAACGAGTGTGATGAGCCAGAGATTTGGATTAAACGCTTCACTGGGTTGCATGATTCTATGTAAAGCGAATCAATCTGATATCACATCTTACCCATTTTCTTATAAAGAACGAATGGCAATCGAGTAATTATTGCCATGATAATTCGCCAAAAAAAAGGATAATAAAATAGTCTTTTCTTTTTTCGTAGTGCTTTCCAACAAGCTTTTGCACAAGAACCCGCGGGGGCTGCATAAAAAATTCCGGGCATGCCATAAGTTTGTTTGGTATCAATAAAACCCAAGCGAGCAATGGTGATGTGTAAATTATTGTGGGCTGCTTGCTGTAAACCCTGAAGGTAAATTTCAATGCTTGCTTTACTTGCTCCATACAGACTATTTTTGGCGCGCCCACGACATGCAGCAACAGAACTTAAATACAATAAATTATATTCTTTTTGCTGCCGATTTAAGTAGGTGTGAATCAACAAGGTAGTTGTCAAAATATTTACTTTGATGAGGTGAGAAATGGTGTCAATATTCAAATGATCGTTATCGGTAAAGTCGCTATGTGCGATCAGTAAATCGAGCTCGCGGTTTTCTGTTTTAAAAACAGAGAGCAGGTCATTAACTTGCTCGATCAAATCTAGAACAAGTACATCACAGCTCACTTGATATCGAAGTTTGATATCATTTGCGATCAGTTGGAGTTGATTTTGTTGGCGGCCTACGAGAATTAATTGATGTCCTGATTGGGCAACAATATGAGCAAATTTTTCTGCAATGATGGAGGTTGCGCCCAGTATGACCCAAGTTCTTTGTATCATTTTTTAATCCCTAATCGTTTTGCCAGATCAGAGTTCATAGTACATGCATGACGTTCAAGAGTTTGAGAAAATTGCTCATGCCGATCATACATCTTCTTAAATTGTTCTTCATTTAAGAGGAAATCCTTAGCTAAATACACTCGACCATTGACTTCAGTGATTAATTGATTCATGGCATAGATTGCCTGCCTCGCTTGTATATTATGAATAAAATCAACTGCCAGTGTAAATCCAGGTTTACAAAAGGAAAGCAAACCTTCGCCAGATTGGGTAAACAGCTTGAGTACAGCAAGAGTTGGTGTTGCTTGATGTAGCCGCATCAATTGAACTAATTGATCTAAAATGGTTGGGGCATGCTCTGTACTAAAAACTGCCTGGAATTGAACTAGTCCTTTAGGACCATAAAGTCTGTTCCAATGGATGAGTTTATCCAGTGGATTATTAAATTGCTCAAGAGTTAGTTTTTCTTGCCCTTTTTTATGATTAAAAAAATGCTGATTAAATAATTTGACACCCCAGGGCCTGATTAAAGAAAAAGGAATTTTAGGTACAGTGTGGATCTTTAATTTTTTATCTTCGAATGGTTTGCAATAATCCGCTACAGAAAAAATAGCACGGGGAATAGGATGAAGGAGATCAAGCCAGGCTACTTGATAATCATGGTGAATGCCCGTTGTTATCATACATTCAGTAAGTGCTTGAAGTGATTCAAATTGTTTATGTGTGGCTTGAACAAAACGAGGAGCTTTTTTAAGACGGAGTGCTGCCCGAGTAATAATTCCTGTAAGGCCAAAACCTGCAATCGTGGCATGAAATAATTCGCTATTTTCCTTACGGCTGCAATGAATTTTCTCACTTCCAATCAGTAAATCGAATTCAATAAGATGGTGTCCAAAACTACCTTCGTGATGATTATTTTTTCCATGCACATCATGAGCAATGCCACCTGCAACTGTAGCATGAACAGTTCCTGGCAGGACAGGGGGAATAAAATCGGGATGCACTAAAAATAAATCTCTCAGCGGTACTCCTCCCTGACAGAGTACGACCCCTGTTTCAGGGTTAAAATCGATAAAGTGATTCAAGCGCTCGCTATCAATAATAAAACCATTCGTATTAAAACAACTGTCGTTGTAGCATAGTCCTGAACCACGTACGAGAATGTTTTTCTGGGGATTATGAGCAAGGTAATCAGCAAGTTGTTCTTCGCTGTCTGGACGTAAACAGAACGACTGGCTAAAGTGCGCACGGCTAAAATTGGTGAATACTTTTGTTTTGCTGTGCATTTTTATATGTTCTTTCATTATTTCCAATATTTTAAGACTATAATTCATTTAGAAACATATTTAAAAGGAATTATGATGAAAACTATTTCAATCTTTCTAGGCTTTCTCTTTTCCCTTTCTGTTTATGCAGCAGATATTCCTCAGGATTATTTAGGTGCACAAAAATATGACAGAACTCAGTGTTTTCACAATACAAGCCAAGATTGTATTAATTCACAATGTCTGAACTCTACTGAAATTGATTGTCAGGATAATTGTCGAAAGATGGCAAAGGCAAAATGTCAGCAAGAAATTAATGAGTAGAGTTGTATTGCATTTTTTCCAATTTATTTCGTTTGATTGTCAAATGATTGGCATATGACTTTGTAACTGTCAAATCAAACATGGCACTGATTTCTTGGTAATCTTCGCGACCTCCTCATCGTGACGAGTATACGACGAAGGATCTCCTGGGTTATATGGATGCTAATCTTCAGGAGATCCCTCACTTTGTTCGGGATGAGATATCCATAACCCAGGCACACTTCTACTAAATGACAGGACTTTTTTATAAATGGCATATAGTTTGCATAAGGGTATTCAATAGAAAAATCATGATGAGTACTTGAATTTAATGACTGAAATTCAAGTTTAAAAATAGTATGGATTGCTTATATGGCTGATAAAAACGTTTTATCACAAGAAGAAATAGATGCATTACTGAAAACAGTTGGTGAATCCCCGGAAGAGGAACACCAAGAATCAGAGGGTCCATCAGTTACTAAAGAAAAATCGGATCATAAGAAAGCAAAAAGTAGTAAAAAAGATGCAGCAGATTCCGCATTTGAGCCTATTGAAATAAAAAAAGAAAATGATGTAAAAACACTCAATTTTACTGCTCAGGAACGTATCGTCAAAGGCAAGTTGCCTGTATTGGATAGAATTTATGACCGTGCCGTGCGCTTATTTGCATCTGATATCTATAATGTGACTGCCAAGGATTTTGAGATTAAGCAAGATTCACTACTTATTATAAAACATCGCGACTTCATGGAAAGTTTGCCCAACCCAAGCTTAATGAGTATTTTTAAATTCAAACCATTACGAGGAAAAGGAATAATCCTTTTTGATAGTACATTTGTCTATGATCTTGTCGACTATTATTTTGGGGGTAGTTCTCAATTCTTTGCCCAAAAAGACAGAACGGATTTTACAGCGACTGAGTTGCGTGTTATGGATGTGATCACGAAAAAGCTTATTGCCAACCTGACTCAAGCCTGGAAACCCATTATTCAGATTGATATCACTAAATTTAATGATGAAACAAACCCTCAATTGGTCAACATAGCCGAACCTGAAGAAATGCTATTAGTTGCGCGTTTTTCTATGGATTTCGGTAAAGAAATAGGTATTTTCTACTTTGTGTTGCCTTATTCCATGGTCGAACCAATCAAAGAACAATTGGAACTTGGTGCTTCTCGTCCAGATGATGAGATTGATCCGAACTGGGTCAAATCGCTAAAAGAAGAGTTAATGGATGTTGAATTAACTGTGAGTTCAGTAATGGCAGAGACAACAAGCACTCTTGGTGCTGTGATGTCATGGCAAGTAGGTGATTTTATACCTATGGAAATGAAAGAAATAGTTACTTTAGATATTGAAGGAACCCCAGGCTTTACGGCAACTCAAGGTACGACAAATGACAAGCGTGCTGTAAAAATAATAAAAAATATTAGTTATTAGGAGATGAGTAATGTCTCAAGAAGCAATTGAACAACCAAAACCATCGAATACTCTTCCTCAGGAAGCAGACAGTGAAAAAATGGATTTGATTTTGGATATCCCCGTATCAGTGACCGTAGAAATCGGTCGTACCAAAATGACTATTCGTAATTTACTCCAACTAAACCAAGGAGGCATTGTTGCCCTTGATCGTTTAGCTGGTGATCCGCTTGATGTTTTAGTCAATGGGACTTTAGTTGCTCACGGGGAAGTGGTCGTGGTTAATGATAAATTTGGTGTGCGATTAACCGATATCGTCAGCAAAGCAGAACGAATTAAGCGATTAAGATGATGCAAACTGCACTTAATCAGGGAGAACTCCTGCGGGTGTTTATGGGCTTATTGTTAGTTTTATTGATTATCCTTGTATTGTCTTGGGTGATGAAGCGCTTACATAGTATGCAAATGGGCTCGACAAAAGGATTTCAATCAGTAGCGAGTATGATTTTAGGCCCCAAGGAAAAAATTACCTTGTTAAAAGTGGGGGCACGTTATTTGCTGGTTGGTTCGGGTTCTGGACATGTCACGCTGCTTTACGATTTTGGTGAACAATTACCTACAGGTTTTGATTCCATAAATAAAACTTCGTTTGCAGATCTACTTAAATCTGTTAAGAAATCATAAGATGAACACAATGAATTTAATGATGCGATCTTCCTCCTATAACATAAAAAGCGACAGTTCTTATAAACCTCGAGTGGCGCTGCGTTTTGTCCTAGCTACTGTATGCATCATTTTGTTGGGTTTGGTTCCTCTTGCTTTACAGGCTGCCCCTTTATCATTACCAGCTATGACTGTACAACCTGGAGCGAACGGTGAGCAAACTTATAGTGTTAATCTGCAAATTTTAATTTTTATGACTTTGTTAACTGTTTTGCCTGGGATGTTAATGGCAATGACGGCTTTTACAAGGATAATTATTGTACTTTCTATATTACGTCAAGCTATTGGTTTGGCGCAGACTCCTACAAACCAAATCTTAATTGGTATCGCATTGTTCATGACCTATTTTGTGATGTCTCCAGTTTTTAATAAAATCAATGATACGGCAGTGCAGCCTTATCTCGCAGAGACTATGAAATTTCCTCAAGCATTAGCAAATGCACAGGTTCCTTTGCGTGAGTTTATGTTAAATCAAACGCGTAAAAATGATTTGTCATTATTTGAAAAATTTGCGCAAAATAATCCGGCAAACCTCAATGAAGTGCCAATGAGTGTGGTGATTCCTGCATTCATAACGAGTGAATTAAAAACAGCGTTCCAGATTGGCTTCATTTTGTTTTTACCCTTTTTAATTATTGATATGGTGGTGTCAAGTGTTCTGATGGCTATGGGTATGATGATGCTATCACCTTTGATTATCTCATTACCCTTTAAGATTATGCTGTTTGTAATGGTCGATGGGTGGACACTTATTTTGGGATCGTTGGCGTCGAGTTTTGCTACGAGTTAAAAATTCATTTGCATCCAGATTATGAATTATAGGGAAAATAAAAATTATAGGGAAATAAAATGACTCCAGAGTCTGTAGTTTCTATATTCAGTGAAGGTGTGTATTTGATGCTGTTATTGATAATGGTACTCATTCTTCCTGGTTTGATTGTTGGTGTGATTGTTTCTATGTTTCAGGCAGCAACACAAATTAATGAAACAAGCTTAAGTTTTATACCCAAATTATTTATTACTTTTTTAATGCTCGTATTTGCCGGTCCGTGGTTATTGAAGACTATGGTGAATTATACCGATTCTTTAATTACCAATATTCCTTACTTAATCGGTTAGCTGCAGATGAAACTGGATTATCCAATAATAATACATATGATAAGTCAGATTATTTGGCCCATGGGGCGCATTGGTGGATTGCTACTTACTGTACCTGTGTTTTCTTCTGTATTATTACCAGCTCGTATTAAAATTATTCTGCTTTTCGTTTTAAGTTGCGTCTGTGCCTTTATGGTTCCTAAAGAGCTTTCGTTCCTGAATTTCAATGGACTTTATTTAGCTTATATCATCCAGGAAGTCCTCTTTGGACTATTGATGGGATTTGTCTTACAGCTTGTTTTTCAGGTATTTGTTTTAGGAGGACAAATTATTGCGATGCAGGCAGGTCTCAGTTTTGCGCTGATGGTGGATCCTTCAAGCCGAGCAAGTGTTCCATTGGTCAGTCAGTTTTATTCAATGATGATGACCTTAATATTTTTGTCACTTAATGGCCATTTAACCGTTTTTGAAACCTTATTAGATAGTTTTAGATTAATGCCTATAGGACAGTTATCGGTAAGTCAATCAATGGTGTGGAATGTTGTTTTATTTTCGGGATGGATGTTTAAGCAGGCTCTTCTGATTTCAATTCCTGCTTTACTGTCTTTACTTATTGTGAGTCTTGCATTCGGAATTATGTCTCGCGCTGCGCCTCAATTAAATATTTTTTCTTTAGGATTTCCCATTACTTTAATTATGGGAATGGTAGTGATTAAGGTAGGGTTGTCGAGTATTGCAGTACAAATGGCAGATCTTATCAAAGAGGGCATGCGTTTTATGATAGGGATATTACCTTGATGAGTGATCAAGAACAGACACAAGAAAAAACGGAACAGCCCTCGGCCAAGCGACTTAGAGATGCGCGTAAAAAAGGTCAGGTTGCTCGTTCAAGAGATTTCAATACCACAGTAACATTACTTTTTACTGCTTTAGGATTCTTGGTTTTTGGAAAGCAATTAGCAATGCAATTAGCAGTTATGATGCGCCATGCATTTGAATTCGATACGCGAGTTACACTGACTTCAGTTGTAAGCGTGGAGCGCTTGTTTTTTCTAGCTAAGATGGGATTTTGGTCCTTAATGCCATTATTAGTGGTTATTTTTCTCGTGACCTTGGCAGCGCCTTTGCTGATGGGCGGGTGGGTATTCAGTGCCCAAGTGTTACAACCTAAGTTTTCGCGACTCAATTTATTTCAAGGACTCAAACGTATGGTTTCATTGAAAGGTTTTGTCGAGATGTCCAAGTCATTCTTCAAATTTCTCTTAGTCGCAGCAGTTGCCATTATAGTACTTAAAGCACAAATTCCTGAATTACTTCATTTAGCGCATGTTCCTATAGAAACAGCGATTAGCAGCGGTAGCCTGATCGTAGTGAAATCTTTTGTTTTGATTGCTGCTAGTTTGATTTTGATCGCTGCTTTTGATGTACCTTTTCAATTATATGAGCATCAAAAAAACATGAAAATGACTATGCAGGAATTGCGAGATGAATACAAAGAAATGGAAGGTAAGCCCGAAATAAAAAGCGCTATTCGTCGTGCGCAACAAGAGATATCAAGACGACGAATGATGAATGAAATAGCTAAAGCTAATGTTGTGCTAACAAACCCCACTCATTATGCTGTTGCGATCAGTTATAAAGAAAAAAACCATAAAGCGCCAATAGTAGTTGCAAAGGGTAAAGATTTGATTGCCTTTCAAATCAATAAAATTGCTACGTCACATCAAATTCCCATTATTTCAGTGCCTCCTCTGGCTCGAGCGCTTTATTTTTCGACAAAATTAAATGCAGAAATACCCAGAGGACTTTATGTCGCTGTAGCTCAGGTTTTAGCTTATGTATTTCAACTGCGTAACAAGGAACGTTATGACTATAAACCTTCTGTATTACAGAATGTTCCTATTCCACCAGAGTTAGTGCGTGATGCAGAGGAGGCTGCTAATGAATAAAGCATTACAGTATATGCAATATTGGATGCGCCAAGGTTTGGGTACACCCTTAGTTCTAATCATAATGCTTGGCATGATGATGTTGCCTTTGCCTCCATTTTTATTGGATATGTTTTTTACTTTTAATATCGCTTTGTCACTTGTAGTTTTGTTAGCGGTGATTTATAGCGAAAGACCTTTAGATTTTGCTGTATTTCCAACCGTTATTTTACTTGCAACATTATTACGCTTGGCGTTAAACGTTGCCTCAACTCGAGTCGTTTTATTAAATGGTTATAAAGGTACTGATGCGGCTGGGCATGTGATTCAATCATTTGGTGAAGTAGTTATTGGCGGAAACTATGCAGTAGGTTTGGTTGTTTTTATGATTCTAGTAGTCATCAATTTTGTTGTAGTAACTAAAGGTGCTGGCCGTGTATCCGAAGTAAGTGCGCGCTTTACCTTGGATTCTTTACCTGGAAAGCAAATGGCAATTGATGCGGATTTGAATGCAGGTTTAATTAACCAGGAGCAGGCAGTAAAACGTCGATTGGAAGTAGCGCAAGAAGCAGATTTTTATGGTTCGATGGATGGTGCGAGTAAATTCGTTCGTGGCGATGCAATTGCCGGGATTTTAATTCTAGTAGTTAATATTATCGGTGGACTGATTATTGGGGTTTTTCAGCATGGAATGAGTGTTTCTGATGCCCTGCATAACTATATTCTATTAACCATTGGTGATGGTTTAGTGGCGCAAGTGCCCTCGTTAGTTTTATCTACCGCAGCGGCCATCATTGTGACTCGAGTTTCAAGTGCACAAAATATGGGGCATGCGGTAATTTCTCAGTTACTTGCCAATCCACGTTCTTTGATTATTGCATCGGGTATTATTGGATTGATTGGTATTATTCCTGGAATGCCTCATGTTGCATTTATACTTCTTTCTGCAGGTTTGGCAGGAATTGCCTATTTATTTCTCCAGCAAGACAAAGCAAAACAAAAGGAGCAACTTACTCAGGAAAATGACTCTCTTGCAGTTCCAAATGCGAATATTTCGACTGAATTGTCTTGGGATGATGTGAATCCTGTCGATGTAATAAGTCTTGAAGTAGGATATCGTTTAATACCTTTAGTGGATCAAGCACAAGGGGGCGTTTTACTTTCTCGTATTAAAGGGGTACGCAAGAAAATATCACAAGAGCTGGGTTTTCTAATTCCTTCAGTACATGTACGTGATAATTTGGATTTAAAACCTAACCATTATCGAATTAGTTTGGCAGGAGTAGTTATGGGAGAAGCGGCGATTCATCTTGATCGGTGCTTGGCTATAAACCCTGGACAAATTTTTGGCGAAATTGAGGGAATAAAAACTCGTGATCCAGCCTTTGGTATGGAAGCGGTTTGGATTAATGAAAGTCAAAGAGAGCAAGCACATACCTTAGGTTATACTGTAGTCGACTCTTCAACAGTTGTTGCTACACACTTAAGCCAAATACTAGAGCAAAACAGTCAGCAATTGTTAGGTTATGAAGAAACCCAACAGCTTTTAGATAAACTTGCAGTAAGCTCCCCTAAACTAGTGAAAGAATTAGTACCTGATGGTCTTTCCTTAGGAATGGTTAGTAAAGTATTGCAAGGTTTATTAATCGAACATATTCCTCTAACAGATATTCGTACTATAGTCGAAACTTTGGCGGAGTTAGCGCCAAAATCTAAGGATACGGAGTATTTAATCAGTCAGGTTCGTATCGCTTTATCTCGATTAATTACTCAAAAAATCAGTGGCGTGCATGAGGAGTTACCTATTATTACGTTAAAACCTGAGTTGGAACAATTATTGCAAAACATTATTCAGAGCAGTGGATCTGGGGGCGTAAATTTCGAGCCAGGAATGGCAGATAAAATACAACATTCATTGACTCAATTAGCAATGCAACAGCAGGCAAAACAAGAGAGCTCTGTATTAGTCGTACAGCCAGGGATACGCGCAGTGTTGGCACGATTTGTGCGTAATATATCTTATGACTTTCATGTTTTGTCTTATCAGGAGATTCCTGATAATAAACAAATAAGAATAGTAGGCACAGTAGGATAAAAATGAAGAACTGAGAATTTGGAATGATAATGCAATAGAGCAATTCCAAGTTATAAACTTCTCAGTTTTCCTACAAGCAGGCTACAATTTCTATAGAGGCATTGCGTGAATAGTGACAAATTTCTTCATAAGCAGGAGGCTTTATGAAATTAAAACGTTTTGTTGCGGCCGATACACGCAGCGCTATGAAACAAATTAAAGAGACACTTGGTGCAGATGCTGTCATTTTATCCAGCCACCATGTTGATGGAGGCGTGGAAGTTGTTGCTGCGATTGATTTTGATGAAACCATTCTGTCAACTTCAGCAGCGGTAGCTTGTGCTGAACCCATCAGTCAGACTCCTAAATTTCAAATGCAAACCCCGCTTGAGGATATGCGTCAGGAGATTCAAACTTTAAGAGGGATGCTCGAAGCACAATTAAGAGGAAATGTGGGGGTCCATGAGCCTTTACATACTATTTTACTTCAGAAACTTTTGTATCTGGGGGTAAGTCATACCACTGCTGCGACTTGGGCATGTTCGGTAAGACCTGATTTAAATCAACAAAGAGGGTGGGAATCTGTACTGAATCTTATTACAGATCAATTAAGCATTTGTGATACACGTCGAATAGAAGAGGGCGGTGTTTATGCTTTTGTTGGACCAACTGGTGTTGGAAAAACGACAACATTGGCTAAAATTGCAGCGCGATTTACTTTGAGATTTGGCGCAGATAAGTTAGGCCTGGTGACTATGGATACTTATCGAATCGCAGCCCAAGAACAACTCATGATGTATGGAAAAATTTTAGGAGTTAAGGTGTGTGTTGCTCAAGATGAGATTTCTTTGGCGCGCGTGTTACGGCAATTAAATGATAAGAAATTAATTTTGATTGATACCGCTGGAATGAACCCTGCAGATGAACGTGTTGTAAAACAAATGCATGTGTTAGGCACTTATTTGCAGTCGATTTCTAAGGTTTTAGTTTTACCGGCAACAAGTCATTACCAAGTATTAATTGATGCGATAAGACGTTATGAAGCAGATCAAATTGATCAGTGTATTTTGACAAAATTGGATGAATCGTTAGCTGTAGGCGGTGCACTCAGTGCACTTATTGAATCGGGTTTAGGTGTGAGCTATTTGACACACGGACAACGTGTACCGGAAGACATTAAAATGGCAACACGCCATCAGCTCGTTGAGTTATTTGCTGAACAGGAAGCACAACTGTTTCAGACAGATAATGTTAGGAAAGCACATCAAAGTGCTGGGAGAGAATATCATGTCTAAAGTGAGACGAAATATAAGTGATCAAGCTTCGGGGCTGAGAAATCTATCGCGTGCTAAGCCGATTAAAGTAATTGCAGTCTCGGCGGGAAAGGGCGGAGTTGGCAAGAGCAACGTTTCTGTTAATTTGGCAGTTGGATTGGCTCAGCTTAATAAAAAAGTAATGCTGCTTGATGCTGATTTGGGATTGGCAAATATCGATATTATGCTGGGGCTGCATACTAAATATAATTTATCGCATGTAATTCAGGGAATCTGTCATTTAAGTGACATTATTTTGCCAGGTCCTAATGGTATTAGTGTCATTCCCGCCGCTTCCGGAACAGAGTTTATGACACAACTCTCTCCACCAGAGCTGGCTGGAATTATTGATGCGTTTAATGAGCTTACTGATGATTTAGACTACATGATTATAGATACTGCTGCAGGTATATCTGACACGGTTTTAAGTTTTACTCGTTCATCGCAAGAATTAATCGTTGTTGTATGTGATGAACCCACGTCATTAACCGATGCATATGCTTTAATTAAAGTAATGAGCAAGCGTTATGAATGGACACGGTTCCATATTCTAGCCAATATGGTGAGAAATGAGCGTGATGGACGAGAATTATTTAATAAATTATTCAAAGTTTCCGAGCAATTTCTTGAGGTTCAGCTAGACTATTTAGGAGCGGTTCCTTTTGATGAACACATACACAGGGCAGTGAAAATGCAAAAACCCGTATTAATTGCTTATCCTGATTCCGCTGCTGCTTTGGCGATGAGACAGTTAGCAGACGAAGTATCTGAGTGGCCACCTAGTTCCCTGCTGGGCGGTAATACCAGTTTCTTTTTAGAACGTTTAGTAGCGGGTGACTTTTAAGGAGATTAATGTGGATGCTTTGGCTGCCTATAGCAAAGTGAACCAGCAAATTCAAGAGACGCTGGTAAAAACTCATGCCTTGTTGGTTAAGCGCATAGCACATCATTTATTGGGGCGGTTACCGCAAAGTGTACAACTCGATGATTTAATACAAGCGGGGATGCTCGGTTTGCTGGAAGCAACAAGACATTATGATTCTTCCAAGGGTGCTTCATTTGAAACCTATGCGGGAATCCGAATCCGAGGATATATGCTTGATGAAGTAAGGCGTAATGATTGGGTTCCTCGTTCAGTGTATCGTAATGCACGAATGATTTCTGAAGCAGTGAAATCCGTTGAGCACCGATTAGGAAGAGAGGCCAAAGATTCAGAAATAGCAGCTGAACTCGGAATACCACTTAATGAATACCATGAAATGTTACAAGACTCTGTAAGCAGTCATTTATATGGTTTTGAAGATTTGGGTGTTACTGACGATGCCCTACAAGTCGAAGATGGATACGCTTCTACCGAGCCTCATGTTAATGTATTTCATAGCGATTTAATGCGGCGTTTATCGGACGTAATTCGTGGATTGCCTCAAAAAGAGCGCATGGTACTTTCTTTATATTACGAACAAGATTTAAATCTAAAGGAAATTGGAGAGGTTATTGGCGTTAGTGAGTCACGTGTTTCACAAATCCTCAGTCAGGCAACACATCGTATTAAATCACGATTACCGGAATAAAATGAATGGATGCATTAACTTTAATAGGGATGTTAGTCAGTTTTTTAGCTATTACAGTAGGGCAGATGTTAGAAGGTGGGAGCATGCAGACCCTATTGAACTTTTCTGCATTGTTAATAGTGCTCGGGGGAACAGTAGGTGCTGTTATGGTGCAAACACCACTAGGTACTTTTAAAAGAGCCTTTAAAATTTTACCCTGGGTTATCAAACCTCCCAAACTCGAATTTGAACACTGCCGCAACAAGATGTTTGATTTGGCACGAAAAGCCCGTCAGCTGGGTTTGCTTTCCTTGGAAGAGCATTTGGAAGTTGAAAAAAATCCCCTCATTAGTAAAGGATTAGAGTTGTTAGTTATTGGCGTAGATAAACTCACTATAAGACAAGTTCTAGAGGATGAGATTGATCGTGTCGAAGCGCATGACTCCCATGCAGCACAAGTTTTTGAAAGTATGGGGGGATACAGTCCAACTATAGGAATATTGGGAGCAGTATTGGGGCTGATTCAAGTAATGCGCCATTTATCGGAACCTAGTGAATTGGGATTAGGTATTGCAGTAGCATTCGTAGCTACGATATATGGAGTGGGAATGGCCAATCTTATTTTTTTACCGGTGGCGAATAAATTAAAAAGTTGTATTGCTCGTCAAGTGCACTATGACGAAATGATTGTAGAAGGGTTAGTTGCGATCGCTTCTGGAGAAAGTCCAGGAATTTTGCTGTTAAAACTCAATAATTTTGGCCAACAGAAGAAAGATGAAAAAAAGAAAAAAAAGAAATGAACAACATAACGATAATCATCGTTGGGTTGTTTCATATGCAGATTTTATTACCTTGCTATTTGCCTTCTTTGTAGTGATGTATGCTATTTCTTCTGTAAATATTTCAAAGTATCGCTCCCTTTCTGAGGGAATGAAATCAGCGTTCAATAAAAAAGATGAAGCTCGGGCACTCAAATCAACGAAAAGTATAAAAGACGGACCACAAACCAAACAGTTTCAAAGTCCTTTTAAAGATGGGCTTGATGAACTAAATCAATCATTAGCAGAGTTGGAAGATGGGAATTATAAAATCAATCGACAAGAAGGGTGGGTTGAGTTAGATATTAAATCAGGTGCTTTATTTGACTCCGGTGAATCCGATTTAAAACCAGAAGCCTTTGTTAAATTAATGCGATTGGCCAGTAAAATTAAAAAATCATCTTCTATTATTGCCATTGAGGGATATACAGACAATATTCCTATAGAAACCCCACAATTTCCGTCAAATTGGGAGCTCTCTGCGATGCGCGCAGCAGTTGTGGGCCGTATTCTAAATTCATTTGGGATTGCAACAAATCGCATTTTAGTGACGGGATATGGAGAACAATATCCTGTTGCTGATAATGTTACAGAACAAGGACGGGCTGCAAATCGTAGGGTGATTATCATCATTGCTTTGGATAGAAATATTCCTCGTCTTTTAAATCCAGAGCTAAGTCATCCAGCAGCTCATCGTGTAGTCATCGGAAATAAGGATATAAATATAAAATGATTACTTTTATTTTAAGTGTAAATGGGGTTATTTTTTTATTTTTACTGAATTACTTATTTAATCAGCGGAAGAAGTTTATTCATTTTCAGGAACAATTGGATATACAGCAAAAACTAATTGAGCAAATCACTAAGGACCATCCCATGTTGATTCATGCCGATTTATTATTCTCTAAACAATTAAAAGAGATAAATACTCAATTGATTAGTATGGATAATCAAATTCAGGATTTAGAAAATAAACGAGCTAATGATGGCGGTTATCGCCATGCTTTGCGTATTTTGGAAATGGGTGGAAATCGAGATGAAATTGTTGAAAGTTGTCATTTATCTCCAGCAGAAGCTGATTTATTAATGAATTTGCAAGCTTATCGGACTGCAATGAAGACTCCATAGCTGTTTTTTTGCCTACTTTCACGGTAAAATCCCAAACTTATTTTTTACTTAGTCGCGCTTTATCTTATCGTAGACTGCTCCACGCAGGCAGTGTGAAGATTAGAGCTATGACCTAATTACTATTTTTAAAGAGACACTTATGTTAGAAGTAAACCAAATTAATCTTAATCTGGTGGATCTTATTAAGCGAGTAGAAGCGCTTAGGGGGTATCTTTGACTTTGATGCTAAGAGTGAGCGTTTAGAAGAAGTCGTTCGAGAGTTGGAGTCCTCTAATGTTTGGGATAATCCGGAGGTTGCTCAAGCCCTGGGTCGTGAACGAACCCAGCTGGAAGGAGTGGTTTCAACTTTAACTTGCTTAGGTCAATCCATTACTGATCTAAATGAATTGTTTGAAATTGCGCGTGAGGAAGGTGACGAACAAACTATCAATGAAATTGGCGAAGAGCTATTTTCCATTGAGAAAAAAGTTGCTGATTTAGAGTTTCGTCGAATGTTTTCCGGAAAAATGGACGACTCAAATGCGTACTTAGATATTCAATCAGGTTCTGGTGGAACTGAAGCCCAAGATTGGGCCGAGATGTTATTGCGCATGTATTTACGCTGGGGTGAACAACACGGGTTTACTACAGAACTAATTGAGTGTTCCCCAGGCGAGGTTGCCGGTATTAAAAGTGCCACTATTTATTTTAAAGGAGAGTATGCTTTTGGATGGTTGCGTACGGAAAGTGGGGTGCACCGTTTAGTGCGAAAATCTCCTTTTGATTCAGGAAATAGACGACATACTTCTTTTGCAGCAGTATTTGTTTCGCCTGAAGTTGATGATGATATTGATATAGAAATTAACCCTGCCGACTTACGTATTGATACGTACCGAGCTTCCGGGGCCGGTGGACAGCATGTTAACCGAACTGATTCAGCAGTGCGTATTACTCATGCACCAAGTGGAATTGTAGTACAATGCCAGAATGATCGAAGCCAGCATCGCAATAAAGATCAGGCAATGAAACAGCTGCGTGCCAAGTTATATGAATTGGAAATGCAAAAGAAAAATGCAGAGCAGCAAGCATTAGAAGCCAGTAAATCAGATATAGGTTGGGGATCTCAAATTCGTTCATACGTATTGGATCAATCTCGTATTAAAGATCTACGGACCAGTGTTGAAACAAGCAATACACAAGCTGTATTGGATGGGGCGTTGGATCAATTTATTGAAGCCAGTTTAAAGGCAGGAGTAGGGCAGCATGAGTGAAGAGCAAATTGAACATATAGATGAAAGCGAAGTTTATTATATTCGTAAACAAAAATTAGCTGAGTTACGTACAAAAGGTTTTAATTTTCCAAACCAATTTCGTCGTGAAAATTTAGCTGAAGAGGTCATAAAACATTATGATTCATTAGATAAAGAAACTTTAGCAGAACAGCATGTTAAGGTTACTGTTGCCGGTCGCATTGTATTGAGACGTATTATGGGCAAGGCCAGTTTTTTTCATATTCAAGATTTTTCAGGTCGGATTCAAGTATATATTCGTGCCAATGATCTTCCCGAGCAATATGAGGAGTTCAAGCATTGGGATTTAGGCGATATCGTTGGGGTTAAAGGGGAGTTGTTTAAGACAAATACAGGTGAGCTTACTGTAAATGCAGAGGATATTGAGTTATTGACAAAATCATTGCGCCCCTTACCTGATAAATTTCATGGTTTAGCTGACCAAGAAGTTAAATATCGTAAGCGCTACGTAGATTTAATTGCTAACGATGAAAGTCGTCTTACTTTTTTAACACGTTCGCGATTGATTCAAGCGTTTAGACAGTTTATGGATCAACACTATTATCTGGAAGTAGAAACACCCATGATGCATCCTATCCCGGGTGGCGCTTTGGCACGTCCTTTTGTGACACATCATCATACTTTGGATATGACTATGTATTTGCGTATCGCGCCAGAACTGTATCTAAAACGTCTCGTTGTTGGTGGATTTGAGCGTGTTTATGAAATTAACCGTAATTTCCGCAATGAAGGAATTTCAACGCGTCATAATCCGGAATTTACTATGGTGGAATTTTATCAAGCCTATGCAGACTATAAAGACTTGATGAATTTTACCGAAGAATTATTACGCTACCTCTGTGATACAGTGATGGAAAAACGGCAGGTTGAATATCAAGGTCAAATTATTGATTTTAATAAGCCGTTTGCGCGTATGACGGTGAAAGAAGCAATTTTATATTATCATCCAGAAATCAACGCTCAACAGTTAGAAAGTATCGTAAGTTGTCGTGAGATATTGAAGAAAAAAGGGTTTCCTTTCAAAGAAACGGATGGTTTAGGGAAGCTGCAAATCATATTGTTTGAAGAAACTGTCGAACATCAATTATTTCAGCCTACGTTTATTACGGGTTATCCAACTGAAATTTCACCTTTGGCACGTCGTAGTGATAATGATTCAGATGTGACTGATCGCTTTGAGTTTTTTATAGCTGGTCGAGAAATCGCCAATGGATTTTCTGAGTTAAATGATGCAGAAGATCAGGCCGAGCGTTTCCGTAAGCAAGTTGAAGAAAAAGATGCAGGTGATTTAGAAGCCATGCATTTTGACAGTGATTATATCGAGGCATTGGAATATGGATTGCCTCCTACAGCCGGAGAGGGTATAGGTATTGATCGTTTGGTCATGTTGTTTACAAACTCTCAGTCAATCCGGGATGTTATTTTGTTCCCACATTTGCGGCAATAATAAACAGCTACACAGCAGAAACATAGCCTGACTATTGATGCGGCCATAATCTAGAGTTTTGTGAGATTATCATAAACTTCATTATGGCTCTCAGTAGTCAGGTTATGCTTTAAGCGTTCTTATTGGGTATTGAGCCCAAGCAAAAAGGAATAATAATAATTTATCAGGTGGCTTTATGTTTGTTACTCACTTCCAGAAGGCGATTACATACATTAGAGAAACTCAGGAAATCGCTTTATTTGCTACGATGGCTGACGCAAGACTTTCAGCGGCATTTAGCGTATCTCCTTTGTTCTATATCATTTTGCCTTTTATTGGCTTCTTATTAACTGTAAATGCCTTAATTAATGGATATCAACTTACAAAAGCCAGCAATCGCAATGTGGATAAGTGGTCACTTTTTGCTACTTCTGCGGTTTGTGCTGTTTTAGCCAGTGTATCACTTTATGGTGCTGCAATTTCGAAGATTCTTGATTTTAGCTTTGCTGCAGGCCCTTGGTTTTTCTTTAGTAGTTTACTAGTGGCATTAACTCATCAGCTCATGATGTTTGGACTCAACTTATATAGAGCCTTTGAATCTCCAAAAGACAGTATTCAACGGATGCATTATAAGCAGGCCGCTTTAAGTAACGCGTTTGCCATGGCTTTTTTATCCTCAGCTTTAGGTGCGGTGGTTTTTGCTTTACTTTTTCCTATAGCTCCAGTTGTCGGCACAGTGTTTTCAATTACAGCAGTCTTATTTACTGGTGTAGATTTATTGTGGCGTATGGCTCCCTATTCTGTAAAACAACTTATCAAAGGTTGGCTTCATTTGAGCAAGCCTGATGTAACGCAGGATGCAATTGTGAATAAGGAGGCAATTTTTAACCCGCAAAATAAGGAAGTAGAACCTAAACATCACAGAATGTTTACATGTTGTGATTACAGTGCAGTAATTCGAAGAATGGATAGAGGAGAAGCTAAGCCTTATCTTGTAGGGCTGATTCAGAACAAATTGAAATTACTGGAGGATCAAATTGGTCCAGGAAATGAAAAAATAAAAGATAAGATTACATTATTAAATACACTATCCAAAGCAATAGAAAATCCTCAAGAAATTTCTAAAAAGAATGTTAGAGCGAAACATCCTTTGGCTTTTCAGAGTTTTTGGGCTGAAAAAGGCGATGTTGAACAAATATTGGATGCAATCATTGAGTTTCACGATAGGGGACGAATTGAAGAGTGTTTTCGATTAAGTCTAGTCCCAGGGTAAACAACTTATTAGGTTAACGTTATGGTTTGGGAAAATACCTTAAAAAAAATCAGCAATAAAACAGCTTTTAAAGCTGCATCGCAATGGGTAGAAAATCCAGGTAATTTGCAGTTGGTAAATAACCAAATCAATTGTGTGTATCGTTTTGAGTCTGAGGGTAAAGGATTCTATTTACGCATAACTCATGAAAATATTCGTCCTGAAAAAGAATTACTAGCTGCCATCGATTTTCAACAACACTTGTTTCAAAATGATGCTCCAGTTTGTGAAGTACTTATATCGAAAAATGGATATTATATTGAAACTGTTGTGCAAGAGGAGCTTCATTTTTTAACTCAAGTTTGTTCGGAAGTTCCGGGAACAATCATGCATTTCGAATATCAGGATAAAAATGCATACGTTCACTGGGGGCAAGCATTGGCTCGTTTGCATCGCGCTGCAGGAACTTATCAGGCGGATGACCATCATTTTAGAAGTTGGAAGGACTTATGGGAGGAAACGGCTGGTTACCTTGCTTATGAAGACTCCGCTATCCAGGATTTATTCCACACTATTGACGAGCACTTCAGAACTTTTAAAATAAATAATGTTAATTTCGGTTTGACACACGGCGATCATCGTCCAGGAAATGTGTTGTTTGACGGCAAAAACATTCATTTTATTGACTTTGATGAGCCAGTTTATCATTGGTTTATGGCTGATATTGCTAAGCCTTTTTTAGATTTATGCGGTAATCCCTATTCTAAGTGGGCTGCGAAATTTGCCTGGATGATAGAAGGATATAAGAGTATTTTATCTATTGATGAGCAGTTATTACATGCGATAAATGATTTTAGCCAAATGAAGAGCCTGGATATTTATCTTTGGTGTAAAAATAATTGGAATGAACCTACGGCACCAGGTGGAAAACCAAGGGAACAGTGGCTCAATGAGCTAAGGCATATGGCATTTTCACCACTATTTCAATTTTAAATTAAGATGAATGCAATGATAAAAAAATCAAATAAAAATAAAGTTTATGAAGCTTATGATGAAATAATTGATTGGTATGATGCGCATCGTAATAAAGAGCTCCTTATGGAGCAGTTTTATTTGCAACAAGTAAAAAAATATTTTCCTCATGGTGGACGTGTGCTGGATATTGGTTGTGGCACAGGAGAACCTATTGCGAAATTTTTGATTGAATCCGGTTACGACTTAACTGGTGTTGATGCCAGCAAAAAAATGATAGAGCGTTGTAAACATAACTTTCCCACGGCTCAATGGATCTTGGAGGATATGAGGACGATGAAGTTTACTGAGCCGTTTGATGTTGTCATTGCATGGCATAGTTTTTTTCATTTACCACAAGCCGATCAACGAAATGCGTTAAATTTATTTTCTGGCTTAGTTAAACCAAAAGGCCTATTACTTTTTACTTCAGGACCTGAAGCAGGGGAAGTTTGGGGTGACAATGGGGGCCATGATTTATTTCATGCTTCACTGGATACTAAAGAGTATGAAACGATTTTACATACGAACAATTTACGGATATTGGTGCATAAGATTAGCGATCCAGATTGTGGCGACGCGACTGTATGGCTTGCCCAAAAGAACGGATAAATGTAGAGGCATGCACGACCGCGTCATCCTGAGGAGTTACGACGAAGGATCTCCTGATTTTTTACTTATACTAATCTTCTGGAGATCCCTCTCTGCGTTCGGGATCACATCTTCCGTTATTGTAACCTGGGGGCTGCGCAGCGAAACCCAGGAAAAGAGGCACCTAAGTTAGAATTGTCTGATTAATTGTACTGTAAATTATCCGTATTTTTGGATGATAAAGCAGAATTGTTATTCAATTTAGGATCAAAAAAAGCTTGCTCTGCCACTACAAGCAGCGCTTGAGATTTTGCTTGTTTTAGATTCTCGTTTTCCTTATCGATTTCAGGATCTTGAGGCGCTAATTTTCTTGCTCCATCGAGCGATTGCTCTGCCTTTTCCCAATTTTTTTCTAATCGATAACAACAGGCTATATTAAGCAAGGCATCTGCTTTATCCTGCGCGTCTTGAGTTCGCTCAAAAAATGCTGCAAACTTAGTTCGTGCTTCGATATATACACCTTGTTTGAATAGACACATACCTAGTTGATTGAGCGCTGTAAAGTGATTTTCATCCAGTTCAAGAGCTGAGGTATAGAGTTTCTGTGCTTCTGTATATGCTTGGGTATTGTATAGATGATGTCCGAATTGTGCATAACATTCCGTAAGATTTTCTATAATTCCATTGTGAAGTAATTTGTCATTTTGATGACAGTGAGCTATAGCCTCAAGGTAATAGTGAATAGCGTGATTAAACTGTTTGCTTATCATTTCTTCAAGGCTGTTGTCTTCAGATAATTTCTTCAGTAGTTCAATATATTGTTCATACCAGCTGGCAATAGAATGCAAAAACATGGGATTGTCATTACATAGTTCCAGTGCTGACTTGAGTGCAATTTGAGCATGCCGCAATAAAGTAAGACAATTTTGTAAATTGATATTCAGATATCCTTGAGCGAGCTTCATATAAAGCAAACCTAGATTGTGTCGTACGGACACGCAAGAAGGATCACACTCTATAGCATTTAAGTAACACGTGATGGCTATCTCATCCTTATTGTCGGCGGCATAACATTGTCCTAACAGATCAAAGGCATTCGATTGATTTTCTTGTTCTTTTGTCTCCTGAGTTAACTTAATAAACTGTTGCAAATAAGAAATAGCCTCCTGTATTTCATCGGCTAAAAAGCAGGTTTTTCCTAAAAAAAAGTAGGTTTCGGCAGCTTCAGGATTTAGTTTTATTGCTTTAAGAAATAAATTTTTAGCTTGAATGTATTTAGCGTTATTAAGGGCTTCTACACCTTGTAAATGGAACGAATTAACCATATTTACCCTCCTATAGAGTAGTTAAATTTTTACGTCCCTATATGTCAAATCAAACTAGAGCGTAGAATATAATAAACATTTTTTTTTTAATAGTAATGAGATGAGGTATTTTATGGCAACGGTACTTGGCATTAGTGGTGTATCAGGTGCTGGAAAATCAACGCTTTCTACGATGCTTGCGAAAAGCTTACGTGCGCTACAAATTAATTGGGATGAGTTTGATGAAATTTCCATTGCCCCTCAAGATTATGTAGAGTGGTATCAAGGTGGACAAGATTACCAAGAGTGGAATTACAGGGAACTTGCTACTGTATTGCAAGGACTTAAGGCAGGGCATTCAATGGTACATCCGATAACCCAGGATAGGCTAAAACCTAGGGAGTTCATTATTTTTGACGCTCCTTTGGGGCGATTACATCAACAGACAGGGCAATATATTGATGTATGTATTCATATTGAAGTTCCGTTAGATGTTTCCTTATGCAGAAGAGTGCTACGAGACTTTAAAGAAGAAAAAAAAGAGAAAATGGAGCTTATGGCTGAGTTGGAGTTTTATTTAGATAAAGCGAGGCCTTTATTTTTTGATGAACAGTTGAAAAAAAACGCCGATTTCATAATTGATGGCATGTTTCCAACTGAGTTTCAGATACAATTGATTAAGCGCTTTTTAGGTCAAAAGAAAAGCATGGATATTTTTCTTTGATGAAAAATAGTTAGAATTAACCTACAGATCGAAAACCAAGGAAGCAGTGGCTCAATAACGCTTACCGATTTTTTATCAAGGGGTTATTGGGTTCTCTTTTATAGACTCAGGGCCAGTTTGATTTAGTTTTACAGTGGCTAGTGCAACTTCTACTAAACCTGGAACAGCCCTAAACCCTTTTTCCAGTTGTGGGTCGGTATTACATTTTAGAATACACGTCTCGAGCGCTTTTGTTTTTAACTCAGCTTCCTCTTTATATTCATGAAAAGCTCTCCTTAAAATAGTAACCATTATTGAGTTATTTTCACTGTCGAACATTTGTGCATGGTCCATTAGAGTACGCTCTGCAATATCAGCTACAGTTTTCAAAGGGAGCCTGGTAATATCCTCCAGGTTATAAACATTATTGTCACTATCATACAGTCTATCTCCTGTTAATGTCGTCATGATCGAAATGAATTGAAAGAGACAGGCTCTATCTGCAAGTGGGTTTAAAATAAGACCTCCCACTTGGTTTTCGGCAAAATTTTTAGAATCAATGATCTCGAATCCTTCTGTTGGTATATAAGTGGCACTAATTTGAATGGGTAAAACATTATTTGCTTTGACGGTAGTTCCATCGCTAAGCGCATATGCGCTTCTTCCAATGGAAACTTTACTATTATCAGCACTGTAAAAAAGCATAGGTTGATGTAGTTTGCTTTCAATGGCTTTTGAAATGCTACGGGAACGAATATCCGTACTCATGCAAATGCCTGGCTGGCTTGCCATTCCTCCTTGCATGTAATCCGGCTCTCTTAAATGGCCGTCTAGCACAATCGCTCGCAATCCTTTCTCAGTGGTTGAATGCGTAAATGAACCCACATTAATATCTGGTCTTTTTAAAGATTCCTGAACTACTTTATCTATCAACATACCGGGAGAATCAACAGCTCCTTTAGAGCGAAAGTAATTAGCAAGTGTCGCGCCTTTTAATTCTTTTTTTAAATGTTTTTGGGTATCTTCGGAACTGCAATGTACTAATATCGGTAGCACTTTTTGTAGATCAATTTGCTCTGGCACTACGAGCTTATCCTCTTTATTGACCTCTATGTGCAATGCATTAGTAGGATGGCGTATTACCCAAGATAATTGATTTAAGTTCTGGCCTGATTGATTCATGAGCTCAGCGGAGTATTCGCCGGTCATTTTAGTAGCTACAGTCTTAGAATTTTTTAATATATTCTGTAGATTCTGTATTTTTGAGAAACTCATCTTAACTGCCTTGATTGGTTTTCCTATGATCAGTATAGATTATGTAGGTGCAATATGTTTGATATCGGTGCATCCCCCTTATGAGATGGCAAGAGAGGTCTTGAGAATATTGGAATTGAATTTGGATAATGGCTGTAATGAATTTTTACATCTAAAACATGCTATACGCATGATACATTATATTAAACTACCTATTCCTATATTTAGATTAATCTGCAATCTGATTGATTGAAATATATACACGCCATCAATATAGCCTATACTACAAATAATCGCATTTAATTAAGGAATGGGATATGTCAAAAAAGGACAGTTTTTTTATCCATCCTAAATATAAACAAGACATCACGAGAGAGCTATTTAAACACGCTCTAACGCCGATGGTTGTTCATCCAAATGATGGTAAGCTTTATGGTCCATTTCTGTATTCTGCGGAGAATTCTTATATAAGAATTCTACAAAATAACAGTATTGAATTGGAGGATAAAGAAAGCTCGGTAATTTTAGGATATTATCCCAATCTTTTAGAAATGGATAATGGAGATGTATCCGTTGTTTTGGATCTTCTGGAGCGAGCGGACTTTAGTGCGCCTCAACTCATTTTTTATACTTCCCAATTACCGCAGATTTTCCATCATCAGTTTTCTGGTGTAGAGGTTTTTTGGCCACAGGAAGAATTGCAGAATAATAAACTCAACATTGTTATTGCGCTCACAAATGAATACGGAAATGTTCAAATTAGAGATTTATTCTTAATCAACGCGTTGAAAGCTGATTTGCAAAAAGCCATTAATACTTTGCCATTGAAAACAATGATAATTTATGAGCATTGTCTTGATGAAATTGCATGACAAGCTGTTTTTTATTTGACATCAATAGATGTTCCTTTTTTGAAGCATACCAATTAATCCAAAAATAGACTATTGTTATTCGCTCATGTTAATATCAGAGAGGTTAAAAATTTTACTAAGGATTGTTTATGTATAAAGCCTTCAGGAAAATCGTTGCTTCTCATCCTACCAATATGTTATCAAAGAACACCAATGCGTCCTCACAGTGGCTAGGATTTTTCCAACGCTTTAATCATACTGAGTCTGAACCAACCTTGGTGGAGCTTGCACAAAAGGTTTCGGTAAACCATCCAGAACACGGCGAATTGTTTGGTCCTTTTTTACATACTGTGCGAAGTAATATGTTCAAAGAAATCCTTAAAGATACGTGTATCGATCTCAAAAATGACACGGGGAGTGCGGAAGTATTAGGTTACTTTCCTGATTTACAAAATGGAGTAGAAGGTGATTTCTCACGTGTTTTAGATCTATTGGAGCGTGGTGATTTAAATAAGCCTAGTTTGATTTTTTATACAAAACATCTCCCTAAGGTCGTACATCATCAGTTTTCAGGTGTAGAAGTTTGTTGGCCAAAAGGTGATTTATCTCAGGGTAAGCTCAATATTGTTCCTGTTGCAACAAATGAGCATGGGGATATTCGATTCCAAGATAACATTTTAGCAAGCGAGGTGAAGGCACTTTTAGAAAATGCGATAAAGTCATCACCTAAGCATGAAAATCTATATTCAGATTATTTAAATAGACTTTTCAAGGAGTCGTCATCAGATACCCTCGGATGTCGCAAATAATAAGATAACATGCTGCTCGTAGGCTTACATTCTTGGATAACTTAAGTATTTAGCCTCTTGCTGCCCTGATTGCTGTGAACGCTAACGAAGTATGAGCCATAAAATCTCGTCAATATAGTGAGGAATTGTTATGATCCGTTTTTTTAGTTCAATCCCTAAAATTAAAGAGGGGGCTAATCTTTTCAAAATGGCCAATGTTAAACGTATGGACACTCATGGCAATACTTTTTTTGTTGCAGAAAACATTCCTTTTGAAAAGGCCAAGCAGATGGAAAGTGAATTAGAGGCTCGAGGTCATAAACAAACTTATTGGACAGAAGAGATAGAACATTCGAAAACTGCAGGCCATGAAGAGTCGAAGACTGAGAACTATAGTCCGAGATAGTTTTTCGACTAAGTTTTTAAGCCCAAGGAAGTGTAATGCAATCAAATCCTCTTATTGAGTTGAATTTTTGGCTAGCGAGTGAACGGGAGGCTGGTGCTCCTAACCCATGTCACGCAGTTTTATCATCTATTTCATTAGATGGTGTACCACATAGTCGAGTCGTTGCTATTCGTGAAATTTCAGATGACGGAATTTTATTTTTTACGCAAAAAAGTACTCGCAAAGTAAATGAACTAAAAAACAATCCTCAGGTAAGTCTTGTTTTCTGGTTGGAGCTGTTACAACGAGAAGTGATTATTGAAGGTAAAACTCTACTTCTAAATCAGGGTGAGAATAAACATTATTGGGACAGCTATCCACAATGGGCACAAATTCGCTTTTTAAGTTATGCTCCTACTTCAATGCAATTAATTGAGAGTAAAGATATTCTCGAACAAAAGCGTCAGAAGATAGAGGAGTCATTTTTGAATAAACCAATACCTCTCAGTCCTGAATATTGCGGCTTCCGTATCCAACCGGAACGCATGATATTCTATGCCTACCGACAAGATGAACTGTCCGATGTTTGGGAATATGCTTTAAAGACTAATAAATGGAATTTCCAACGTTTATCACCCTAAAAATATCTGAGTCAAGTGTAATGGCACTAAGTTGAGAATTTTTATATTTACTCTATGTCTACGTCTTGCGAACAATTCGCGGAACATAGGCTCTAGGAGAATAAGCTTAACCTGGTGCCATTGGAGTAAAGTGAGCGCTTAAATGCAATAAGTTACTTCATACATTAAGTTTAAAAACTTACAGTTTGTCCTAAAAGACAATATTTGCCTTTTTTAATTCTTTTATTCAATAAATATCACATTTTGATTTTTATTTGATCTTATGGGGTATTCTAAACTAGAATTTCCCTGTTTTTATAATTTAAGGAAGAGTATTATGAAAAAAAACAAATCGCTACCGTCTTCTCCGCGCAAATTCGAACCGTCAAAGCTCCCTAAAAGCAATTCAGGACCTACATCGCCTCGAGAGATTAATGTTCCTGATTCTCAGGGAGAAATAAAGGTAGGTGATCCTCCTATTACTGACAAATCAAGCCATGAGAAGAATGGGCATTCAGAAACGCCCTCGGGTAAAGGCTCAATTACCCAGGCATTAAAATTTTTTCGAAGTGGAAAATCCACTTCCTTTCCAACGCTACCAATTACTCCTGCAGTTCCTCCAGCATCTCCGCGAGCAGCTCCACCCGCCACTCCTTATAATGCACCAGCAGGGATACCTTTAGCCCTTAGTAATGACACTTTAAAAATTAAGAAAAAAACGGCTAAAGTTGTAGAGTCTAAAGAAGTAGAAGCGCCAATATTAAAAAGAGTTGAAAGTCATCGAACAATGTTTGGTGTGCTTTGCCTGGATAATTTAATTTCTGAAGAAACACATCCAGAGTTATATCGTCGAACGCTTGCATGTACCGTTTTAGCGCAGCATTACAATACCTATATTGAATCGCTGACTAAGTCCCCATGGCATACAGCAGCCAGCTTAAAGTCTGTTCACACTGAAGAAGCTCAAAAACTGCTTCAACATGCGCAAGGAGAACAGGTTAAACGAATAAGAGAGCTTTGCCAAATACTTGATAAAGCATTAACGGTGTATTTAATAGAGACAAGTGATGACGCTGGACAAGTCGATAAACTCTGTGATTTCTTAAGGGAACGTATCGATGCAGTGATGGGACTCACACAATTTGATGATTACCCCTTCGTTAAAGGGCTCTCGTATAAAGACAAACGTCATTTTTTTCCTAAAGAGATAAATAGTAACTTAATGACAATGAAGAGAATACAAAAGAAAGAGTATGAATTAAGAGCTGAAATACAAACAGCTGGTTTGGACTTCTTGCAAACAGAAAAATTTAATGAGCCACTAGCAATAGTTTTGCCGTTTTTGGCGCATTATGTAAACGTTTATCATGGGCCAGAATACGTTGAAACCTTAGAGAAATTAGGACACTCAATAGTTCAGATATATGATTATCTAGAGGAGTTACGAATCAAGGAGGCTACTTTTGATTCTGCTATTAAAAGTAAGTTTACTCCTCCTGGATTTATTAGCTTCAACTCCTTATTACCAGAGCATGATGAATTTTGTAGGCTTCTCGTAAGTCAAATAAGTTGGATCTTAAAGCAAAAGAACTCTAAACCTGCGTGTACTCCTTCTGAGTTAGACTTTTTTATTTGCAAGGACAGTGAACTACTTTCAGTGATAAAAAATGAAATTTCGTCTTATACGAAAGGATTTAAAAGGACATTCAAGGAGGTTCCAAAGGATTTGCCAAAATTAGCCAAAAGGCTAGCTGAAAAGATGTTAGAAGCGAATACCTTAGAGCTTGATGAAAATCAGGAAAAGTTAGAATCTCGAGTTTTCGGCCTTAACCCCCATTAATTAGCGATTATTCTCTTATATTGATTGGGATATTACTTTAGCTAGGAGCAACTCAGACAGTTGCTCCCTGCTGAAGATACATAAGTTATTCATGGACATTTGATGATTCATTAAATACCAGACTCTTCCTCCTGTTTATCTGGCAAAAATCCACCGATCTGAGCATCCCATAAGGTTTTATACAAACCACCATTCTTGAGCAGTTCGCGGTGAGTACCATCTTCAACAATATGTCCTTTATCAAATACTAAAATTCGATCCATGTGGAGAAGGGTAGATAAGCGATGGGCAATAACCAGAGTTGTTTTTCCTTGCATCAATTGCCATAAACTGTCTTGGATATTCGTTTCGGTAACAGAGTCAAGCTGAGAGGTGGCCTCATCAAGCATTAAAATGGGGGCGTTTTTTAATATGGCGCGGGCAATTGCAATGCGCTGGCGCTGACCTCCTGAAAGCTTAATTCCACGCTCTCCTACTAAGGCACCATAGCCTTCTGGTAATTGACCAATGAATTCATGTGCATGAGCTTTTTGAGAGGCATCAATAACTTCCTTATCGGTCGCATCAATCTTTCCATAGCGTATGTTATCCATCAAGCTTCGATGAAAAAGCGTTGGGTCTTGTGGAATCATAGCAATAGCGAGTCTAAGACTTTTTTGGGTGACCTCACTGATATTTTGACCATCAATAAGAATTTGGCCATCTACAACATCGTAGAGTCTTAAGATAAGGTTCATAAAGGTTGATTTGCCACTACCAGAATATCCGACTAATCCAATTTTCTGACCGGCCTCAATCGTCACTGACTTATTTTGAAAAAGCGAATACGTCCCTCGATAATTAAATTTAACCTTTGAGAACTGAATTTTACCGTGAGTAACAATTAATTCTGAGGCTTCGTTTTTATCCTCGATGTCATGGGGTATCATCAACGATTTCAAGCTTTGCTTACATTTCCCAAGAGCTTGGTTGTACTGATCCACTTGGAACATCGTGTACCACATCATATGACCCAATTCCATTGAAAGTCCTAAAATTAAAGCAAAATCACCAATGCTAATAAGCTTTTTGCTGTACAAATGGATTAAGGTAAATCCTGCCATTCCCATCATCACTGCAATCATTGCGCCTTGTACACTGCTCAACAACATAATGAAAAGCTCTTTTTTCTGATAGGCTTGTTGGACTAACCGAAAAAAGGAGCTCATTCGGTCCATTTCATAAGCTTTTTGAGAAAAGATGCGGATATTGGATTGATTACTTAAGGCGTCGACGAGTTGACCAGAAAGTTGAGATTCATTGCTTGCATGCTCATCAGACAAGTGCACTAATCGAGAGGACATCCAAATGCTAAAAGAAGCAAAGGCAATAAACCAAAGTAATAAAATGTAAAAAAACAGGACATTGACATAATAAGCAGTAATAAATGAAACAATCAGTAATGAAGCTCCGCGAATGAAATCCACAGAGACTCTATGAAGAATAATTTCAAGATTATCTGCAAGAGTTGTAATTTGATCCGTAATACGCCCTGATAGATTATCTTGAAAAAATTGATAAGAAGAACCTAAAACATAATCAAAAGTTTGACTAATAATTTGATTTTTAATAACTGGTTCAAATTTATAATTTAGATACCCGATAGTTCTCCAGGTGATATTATCAAAAACTATAAAGTTCAATACCAACAATCCCGCTATCCAATTAAGACAGGATGTATCAGCGCCTTTCTCAGATGCTAACGTATTAATGAATGATTTAATTAATAGGCTATTAAATGGTCCCCAAAATCCAGCTAATACTGCAATGAATATAAATAAAATAACAATCTTACGATAGGGTTTTAAAAAATGTCCTATAAAAGAGCCTAAGCGGTTGGGTAAATAGGCGTTACTCATCTTTGTTAACTCCCTCAGCATGCCAAAGGTCACAACGAACGTTTCGTTGTATCGGTATGTCTGCTTTATTACGCCTAATTAGTCCAAGCAAATTGCTGGAACGTAGGTTATAAATAAATGGTTCAAAATAGGATTTATGAGAATGGATAAGACTTAAACATCGAAATTGAGTTGGTTTATAGTTCATGATTTACTCTTAAGTGTGCCTTTAGGCAGTAAAATAAAAAATCTAAAAAGACTTTTGTTCACTTTGCCCATGAATGGGCGGATTAAGATGTAATTTTCATGATGCTCTAAACCTAATTTTTATGGGTCTTTTAACCTAACTTTATATCTTAATGTAAAACAATTGATCATGTCAATGTGGTTTATACAAAAAATGTTCACGTAAACTGTAAATTCTACAATGTCGGTATCCTCCATGATACAAAATGCTAAGTGTGATTATGGGTGAAACGAAGTAATTTCCTGATATGCAGATTTAACTTCGCTCACCCGCTCCAGGAATAGTTTACATCGCTATTCTAGAATGAAATTCAGCCGCATTTTGTTCAACTAATCGTTCTTGTGCTTGTATTAAACCATTAAGACAACATTCTGTTACTTTTTGATAATCTTCTGGAGTTAATACTGTTTCAAACAATTTAAATAATTGTTCGACCATTTCTTGAATTCCTAAACCACGAAATGAAATATTAGAAGACGCTTCAGGAGTAAACTGAATTCTGAGATGGCCAATGTATTTTTCAGGTGGAACATTAAGGAATGAACGAATAAACGGTTTCAAAAGTGGAGAATACGTTTTTGATAATAAACTTTGTTTTTCTATCGCTTCCAAATTTGATTGGGTTCCTACACCACACATAAATGAAAGAAACTGAACCGCGACCTTGGCTACAGGATTGAATTGTTGATCTTTAAATGTACTGCTTTCTTTTTTTAATCTAACAGCGGCCAACAACAAGGAATGAGCAATTTTCTCTAGAGATTTTTCAGTTTGTTCCAGTTCTGAATAATCAGCATGCCGAGAGAAATACAGCTTAGACCAATCTTGAAACGTGTTTAGAAACGTTTTACTGTCTTGAACGCACTGAGGAATAGAAGGTTGGGGGGCGCTAGGGAGTCTTATTTCTTCTTCCTCTTCTTTTTCTTTTCCTTTCCCTTCAGGGGCTTCCATGGGAACTGCCGAAGATGCTGCGGCAATTAATGCTGCCAAACCATCCCATTCAGGTTGGAAGTGTTCGCTATTTGTATCTATTTGTTCTACTGGGGTTGGAGCTATGGAGCTTGAATCATTCTGGTTCGCTACTCCATGTTGAGTTTTCTTTCTTTTGGGCGTTCTTTGTACATTTTTTTGTTTTGGTGGATTATTTTCTGAAGCAGTTTCCGAAAATTGACGTTTTGCTGTTGCTTGTCGTGGTAGCTTCTCTAATAAATCATTTGCTTGGGCAAGACCTGTTTCAATGGATTCCAGAAGTTGGCGGTTTATTGAAAGTTGAGATCTATGAATCCTATCCTTATATTTGCCATCTAAAATCCTCTTAAACTTAGAGTATTCGGCAATAATGTTTGTTAATTCTTTTCTCATTAAATCAGCGTTGGGTATATCCTGTACTCCTTCTTTTTCAATAAAAAAGAGCCGCATTTCGGCTTTGAGCAATTTTATTTTATGTAGTTGAAAGTTAGCTTTCAGTAGGTGCTCTGTGTGTATTTGAGTTAATTGAAAAGGGGGTAGTAATGTATAGGAATCACTAATTTTCTGAAAACAATCATTGGCCTTGTCTAACATAATAAGGGAGTCTTTTAGATTGGAGTTGCTCTTATTTTCATAAGCATAGTGGATGTAGCTGTATGCAATAATTAGTAGAGCATCATTGTTTTTTGCAAAATCAAAGGTTGTTATATTTCTATGAAGTCTGTCTAAATAGCGCGTGGGTATTTTTTCGAATAGTTCAATATTTTTAGCTAATAACTGGAATTGATTTGTGTCGGCTACAAAATTGTTAAAATTGGCAAGTATCTTTTTATGTATTTTGGTTAGTTTAGACATTGGGTACACCTTTAAATGATTTACTGTAAAAAACAGCCGGAGGCTTTTACTATTAATTTTTCGGGGCGGATTATGATTGAGAATGACGAAAAAAACACTAAAAAAATGGCATTTTTTTGAAAAAGTGTACAATAAATGAATTAAGGCGGGTTGAAGTTGTACGCTCAACCTGCCTCAGTGGTTACATTCCGGAGTAGTTTGGCCCACCACCACCTTCTGGGGCATGCCAAACAATATTTTGTCGAGGATCTTTGATATCACAAGTTTTACAATGAATGCAGTTTTGAGCATTAATTTGCAATTTTGGCCCCTGTTCTTCTTCGATAATTTCATATACCCCTGCAGGACAATATCGACCCTCCGGAAATGCGTAAGTTTTTAAATTAATATCTATAGCTAATTGAGGTTTTTTCAGTACGAGATGGCAAGGTTGATTTTCTTCATGATAGGTATTAGATAAGAAAACAGAGGACAGCCTATCAAAAGTAAGCACACCGTCAGGTTTAGGATAATCTATTTTCTTTGCTTCATTTGCTGGAAGTAAAGCAGTATGATCTGCATGATTCGTCAGTGTCCATGGGGAATGCCCACGCGTAATGTATGTTTCAAAAGCCGCGTTGATCAAACCTGGAATTAACCCGTATTTAAATCCTGGTCTTATATTGCGTACGGAATAGAGTTCTTTTTCTAGCCAGGAATTTTTGACCTTTTCTGAATAACTTGTTAATTCAAATCGTTCTTCGGTTTCTTGTTGTAGAACTTCAAAGCATGCTTCTGCTGCAAGCATTCCTGATTGCATTGCTGTATGTATTCCTTTGATTTTAGGGACATTAAGGAATCCCGCAGCATCACCAATTAATGCCCCTCCTGGAAAGGTAAGTTTGGGTAAAGATTGCCACCCACCTTCATTAAGCGCTCGTGCACCATAACTGATTCGTTCTCCTCCAGTTAAAATAGGTTGAACTAAGGGATGTGTTTTGAAGCGTTGAAGCTCTGCAAAAGGATTTAGCCAGGGATTTTTATAATCCAAACCAACGACAAAGCCGAGAGCAACACGTTGTTTTGATAAGTGATAAATAAATGAACCACCGTAGGTTGAAAAATCCATTGGCCATCCCACGGTATGAATCACTTGGCCGGGTTTATGGTGTTCTGCTTTGATCTGCCATATTTCCTTTATTCCCAAGCCATAGGTCTGCGGATTTGCTTTATCCCTAAGGTGGTAACGTGTCATTAGGCTTTGGCTAAGTTGTCCACGGCATCCTTCAGCAAGCAAAGTCTGCTTGGCAAGTAAATGCATTCCTGGTTGATAGTTATTCGTTTTCTCTTTATTTTTATCGAGGCCTACATTTCCAGTTGCAACCCCCATCACTTGATTTTGATCATTATAAAGTGCATGGACTGCAGCAAAACCAGGATAAATTTCGCAACCCAGAGACTCTGCTTGTTGGGCAAGAAACATGCAAAGTTCGCCGAGGCTAATAATATAATTGCCTTCATTATGCATGGGTTTAGGGGTAGGAAGTTTATAGAAACTTTTTTGAGTTAGAAAATAAAACAGATCTTCGGTTACTGCAGTATCAAGAGGCGCATCTTGCCAGGTATCAGGAAGTAATTCTTTAAGGCTTCGTGGTTCTAGAACTGCTCCGGAAAGAATATGAGCCCCAACTTGAGCTCCTTTTTCTAATATACAGACAGATAATTCTTTTTTTGCAGCCAAAGCCAGCTGCTTCAATTTAATCGCGGCAGATAACCCCGCCGGTCCTGCACCGACGATGATTACATCAAATTCCATGGTTTCGTGTTCCACACGCGCTCCTACTGTGATTATAAAAAGATAAAATAATCGCTTTTCTAGGCGCTAATATCAAGATTTATATTGAAAATTAATATACTTTGGATTCTGGGGGCACGTTGTAGAGCGCGAGATCGATTATACTGCATTCCTGGGTTTCGCTACGCTTCACCCAGGCTACTTAAATTCCTGGTTACATTACAAATTGAAGATCATCATCACACCCCTCAGTTGTTGCTGCAACTGCTGTGGCGACTGAACGAGAAAAAAGTGAAAAAATACTATGGGGGATGCTGACAAGAGTCACCAACAGGCCTGCTGCAGTGCCAAGAAGCGTTAAACCCGTTAGTGCAAGACTATTGTGGACACCCTCTAAAGCTGTATTACGGTAGCCCTCATCCATCATTAAAATTGATAAAAGACCGAACAACATAAATCCAACGAAGTAACACGCAGCTACAACTGCAGTAAATGCCATAAACGCGGTACCAAGCGTAGATATTAAAGGGTACCAAACAGGCGCTAGTAGTTCGCCAGCAAACTCCTGACCATCTCGGTATCGATTAAAAAAACCGGGACGTTCTCGATAGGTGTTTACCGTTCGCTCAATGATTCCTGAAAAGTAATTTTCATCTCCTGCTTCATTTTTTAAATCCAGTATTTCACTAATTTCATCCCAGCCAATTAAATATAACATAAAATCCTCTCGGTGATTGAGCTTTGCGCAGAGTATCCAATTTAATCAATAGAGTCAAATAGTTAACTTTTATCAGAGAATTTTAAATTTTGAACATTTGAGTGAATTGTATTTTGACAGTTTTATGGGCAGAATTAAAACAAAAGGGAACTGATCCTGATGAAATAGGCTAAACTGATTGTAGGATATAAAAAAGGAGTAGGTTAATGAAAACCGTACTGAGTTTGTTACTTATTAGCTTATCAACGATGATCCATGCAAATAATAATTCATCCATGAACGTGAATGTGAATGCTCCAAGTTTTGTAGTCACGTTACCAGCAAATCCAACCACAGGATTTCAATGGTCAATTGTACGTTTCGATAAAAATTTATTAACACTCCGTAGTAGCAGTTATGAAAGACCGAAAACCAATCTAATTGGCGCTGGCGGGCAAATGCATTTCACCTTTGCGCGACAGAAGGGGAAAAGTTATCCCGATAGTACTGTAATTGTACTTAAATATGCGCGTTCTTGGGAGCCTGATACGGCTACGTTGAAAAGCGTTCAAGTAAATTTTGTAAAGCCTGATGGGAATTAATTCGGATTTAGCCTGGGTTGCGCTGCACTGCACCCAGGCTACTAATGATCATGCTTTTTTATACTTAAACGGTAAATATCTTGGTTCCCAAAACATATCTTCTATTAATTTTTCTAAATCAGCATCATTATTTTTTTGGGCGAGCCCTGAATCGATAGCGCAACGTGCTACTGCAACCGCAATTTCTTTAGCAACGGTTTGTGCATCATCCAAAGAGGGTAATAAAGGCAAATAACTTTCTTTTTTACTAGGTGCAAACTTACATAAAGCATGTGCTGCGGCTAGAATCATTTCTTTTGTTAATTTTGTTGCGTTTACCGCGAGAACTCCCAACCCTATGCCAGGAAATACCAATGCATTATTGCATTGTGCAATTTGTACCATTCGATTATGGTATTCAACCTCAGGAAAGGCTGTACCTGTAGCAATTAGGGCTCTGCCTTGACTCCACGTTAATATATCTGAAGGTTTGGCTTCGCATTTTTCATCTGGATTTGATAAGGGAAAAATAATAGGGCGTTCACAATTGACTGACATGGTTTCAACGATGTCTTGCGAGAACGCACCTGGTTGCGCAGAACAACCAATAAGTACTGTGGGCTTCACATGTCGTACAGTATCAGTCAGTGAGGGATGTTGTTTTTCATTGATGGCCCATTTATTTATCTCTCTAGGATCCCGTGCATAACACTTTTGTGCTTCAGTAAGATCGGGATCGGTGGTGAGCAACAGACCTTGCCGATCAATTAGCCAAAATCGTTGATATGCTTCATCAGGACTAATCCCTTCACGTACCATCGCATCAATAATTTGATCGCTAATACCGGTTCCTGCTGATCCAGCACCAAAAACAACAATACGTTGTTCATGCAGTTTTGAGCCGGTTACATCACAGGCAGCTAATAAAGCAGCTAATGTCACGGCACCTGTACCTTGAATGTCATCATTAAAGGTACACAATTGATCTTGGAATTTTTCCAAGATGCGTCGTGCATTCCCTCGACCAAAATCTTCCCAGTGTAAAAATGCATTGGGAAATTGTTTATGAATCTCATGAACAAAAGTGGAGATAAACTCATCATATGCTGCTGGACTGATGCGAGGATGACGACAACCAAGATACATAGGGTCATTGAGGAGATCTTGATTGTTTGTGCCCACATCAAGAAATATCGGTAAGGTACGAGTTGGCTCGATGCCCCCACACAAACAGTAGACCATTAGTTTGGCAACGGGAATATCCATTCCGCCGATCCCTTGATCACCAATACCTAAAACACCTTCTCCATCCGTAACGACAATCACATCAATTTCTGGATTAGAACGATTTTTTAATATTTCTTCTATTTGATTCTTATCTGAATGAGAAATATATAAGCCGCGAGGTTGTCGGTACTCATGACTGAATCGTTTTACTGCAGTTCCTACTATGGGGGTATAAATTGTTGGAAGCATTTCACCTAAATGGCGATTGATTAATTTATAGAATAAGATCTGATTCTTATCGTGCAAATTATTTAAATAAATGTTTTGCTGTAATCGCGTGGTATAACTGGAATATTGTAAATACGCTCGTTTGACTTGTTCATCCAATGTTTCAACCCGATGTGGTAGCTTGCCTAATAGGCCAAACTCTTTTCTTTCTTCGTTTGTGAACGCCGTCCCTTTGTTCAACTGAGGAGTGGTAAGAAGGGGTTTTCCACAAAGAGAGGTTTCAATATATTGTTCTCCTGTTTGTGGATCACGTAGCAATTTAAAATCAAGCATGGTTATCTCATAAGATGGCGTTAGCAGTTGTGTAATGATAATATCGGTTTTTTGTAGTTTATAATAGGTTGCGTATGAATAAATGTTTGATAGCACTATGGCTCATTTTTGGATTAACATCTTGCTCAGCGAAAAATGAACATTATTACAAATCACATCCTAATGAATTGCAACAAGCGATGAAAGCTTGTCCTGAACGACAACCACAGGGTATGACTTGTGAACAAATGGAAGTTCTTGCCAATCGTATGAATAAACTGGCCTATCAATTACAACTTAGTCCCCAAGGTTTCGGAAAAAAAATTATGGCGTTACAAGAGACGATTGTTAAACAGCAAGCACAATTGAAAACTGAGAATAATAATGAAAATTTACAAGCCAATTTAACTCAAAACAAACGTGAGTTAGCCGATCATTTAGCAGTGGTTAGATGGTTTGAATCACCTATGAGTTAAAAAATGAGAGTATTAATAAGTAATGATGACGGGGTTTTTGCACCTGGAATTAATAGACTAGCGAGCGAGCTGTCAACTTTTGTTGAAATCGATGTCGTTGCCCCCGACAGAAACAGAAGTGGAGCAAGCAATTCTTTGACTTTGTCTCGACCAATAAAAGTCAAAAAATTGGATAATGGCTATTATAGTGTTGAAGGTACACCAACGGACTGTGTGCACTTAGCGGTAACTGGTTTTTTAGATACTGAATTTGATATGGTTGTTTCTGGAATTAATGATGGTGCTAATTTAGGAGATGATATTCTTTATTCAGGTACTGTAGCTGCTGCAATGGAAGGTCGTTATTTAGGCTTGCCTGCCCTTGCGATTTCTATGGTAGGGGAGAATATTCAGCATTATGATACGGCAGCAACGATTGCTAAACAGTTGGTGATGCAGTTAAGTCAACATCGCCTGCCTTCCCAAACTATTTTAAATGTTAATGTTCCTAATTTACCTTTGGACAAAATAAAAGGGATGCAAGTAACCCGTTTGGGAACGAGACATGGTGCTGAGCCTGTAGTAAAAGATAAGGACCCTAGAGGACGGCCAATATATTGGATTGGCTTGCCTGGGGCAGAGGCTGATGCCGGACCTGGAACCGATTTTTATGCTATAAGCGAAGGGTATGTTTCAATTACACCACTTCATTTGGATATGACGAATTACAAAATGTTCGATCAATTAGCCAACTGGCTCGATGAGATCCACATTCAATAAAATAATTTGCTTGGGGTAATAAATGATAGTCACATTTTGCAAAAGATTTTTATGTCTTTTCCTCATAATGACTTTAGTAGGTTGCGGGAATAATTTAGCTCCCGTTATGGAATCTAGATGGAATCCTTATTGGCGCCATCAAAAAGCGTATGTCGTAAAACGTGGAGACACCCTGTTTTCTATTGCATTTCGCTATGATACTGATTATATAACTCTAGCTCGCTTGAATCGTATTAATCCTCCTTATTCTTTGAGAGTAGGGCAGGTTATCAATTTGCGAGGCATTACTTCGAGACATAGACAAACAGCGCGTCGACCGATAACAAAGAGAAATTATTATGTTGCACCCCAAAGACAGGCACGACCTGCTGTAATTTATTCGCCTGCGAATAGGTATGCACGCTCTGCTTCTGGATGGATGTGGCCTGTGAGTGGACGTGTTGTTACATCATTTGTTCCTCAACAAGGTAAGAAAGGCATAAATATTGCATGTAAAAAAGGTGAGCGAGTAATTGCTGCGGCAAGTGGTGTAGTCGCTTATGCTGGAAGTGGTTTAGCTGGTTATGGTAATTTGATTATTGTTAAACATAATCAGGGATATTTAACTGCGTACGGTAATAACACACGCATTATGGTTTCTGAAGGACAGCATGTGAAAGCAGGACAAATTATCGCAATAGCGGGTGTTATCGATCGCAAGTATACAGGTGTTCATTTTGAAATCAGAAGGTCGGGTGTACCAGTCAATCCTTTGAATTATCTACAAAAAGGTTGACAGATAACTTATAGTTATAGCAACAATAATGTTTTTATGAAGTATAATGAAGTTATGGAATAAATTTCTCAACATAACGAAACACTATAGGTGAAAAACAATGCACGAAGACGATGAGTCAATAAAAGAACCGGAACTTAAGGATGAAGAATGGTCTGAACCAGACGATGAATCGCTCTTAATAGAGGAGGACATTGATTCGCTTCTTGAAAAAGATGAAGAAGAAGTTACCGAGTTTCCTGATTTTTCGGATGATATTGCATTCCCTTCATTTCGTGGCAAAAATGCACAAAAAATGATGGATGCGACACAGCTTTATTTAAGTGAAATTGGATTTTCTCCTTTGCTCAGCGCTGAAGAAGAAGTGCATTATGCAACTCTTGCTTTAAAAGGAGATGTTGCTGCTCGCAAAAAGATGATCGAATCCAATTTACGTCTTGTAGTTAAAATTTCACGTCGTTATCTTAATCGCGGTTTACCTCTTCTTGATTTAATTGAAGAGGGAAATTTAGGCCTAATGAAATCAGTCGAGAAGTTTGATCCTAAACGAGGTTTTCGATTTTCAACTTATGCGACATGGTGGATTAGACAAACGATTGAACGTGCTATTATGAATCAAACGCGGACAATTCGTTTACCGATACACGTGGTTAAAGAGTTGAATGTGTATCTTAGGGCCGCAAGACAACTCACACAAAAACTGGATCATGAGCCCTCACCTGAAGAAATTGCAGAAATGGTTGATAAACCATTGGAAGATGTTCAAAAGTTGTTGGGTTTAAATGATAAAGTAACCTCTGTTGATACACCCATTGGTTTTGATGAAAATAAATCTTTATTGGATACTATCGCTGATGAAAACAGCGTGAATCCTGCAGAGTTGCTCACCAATGAAAATTTGCGTTTACATATAGAATCTTTATTGGATAAGCTGACTGAAAATCAACAACAGGTTATTGCAAGAAGATTCGGTTTAAGAGGTTTTGAAAAAGCAACGCTTGAAGATGTAGGTAAAGAAATTGATTTGACACGAGAGCGCGTTCGTCAAATCCAAGTTGAAGCATTAAAAACATTACGTGGTTTATTGGAAAAAATGGGATTAACGCAGGAAGATTTGTTTTAAATTTTAACTGCAAAAATCTTAATCCATTTATTTTAGCCTGGTTAAAATGAAGGAACTACTTCGTTTTAACCAGGCTATTTTTTTAGTAACTGTTTAGTGGATTGGGCGAGAACGTTTACATTTTTTATATTAATAAAAAAAGATAAGGAGCAGTTGTAATGAAGAAAATGATTTTATTGGTCTTAGTTGTTTTATCTTCAGTGGTTCGTGCAGAACAATTAACAACATTTATGGACATTTCTGATGCAATCTCTCAAGGAAAAAAAGTTACTTTAGTAATGAATATTCAAGAATGTAGTTCACAAAAACCGTCTTTGAATTCTATTACCGCATCGGTACAACCTGATGCTTTCCTTATTATAGATGATAAACGAATTACTGCCTCAATAAAGCATTTTACTTTGGATAATCCTGTTGCTCGCGGTATTCCTATCTTTGAACTCGTTAAATATAATATAAGCTCAGATGGAAACATTTCTATAAAAAATACAGTGATGGATGCTACGAATTTTAAACAGCTCGCAACTTATCAGCTTGATTGTGCTTTAAATAAAGGACTTAAAGTTTTTGGTTGAAACTTTATGAGAGCAATTTAACTGTAATTGGGGGTATCTCCGCAAAGACGGAGATCCCTTTTCACTTCGTTCAATGAGCTTCCTGAACTTATTCTGGTGCAGCCAAGTTGCACCTATGCCATGTTTATGGGCATTTAAAATTTACCTTAAGTCCTTTCCAGCAATCAGCATAATCTTTTTGCATCTGAGGTATACGCATGGCCTGCTCAGTAACCATCCATGCATCCCGGGTTTCAAACATAAAAGCTAAGGTATTCAAATACAGTTCAGGCTCTAATTTTTGTGCTACCGCTTGTTCGAAACTTACTTGGTCCGGTCCATGGGGTGTCATGCAATTATGAATACTTACGCCGCCGGGCGAGAACCCTTCTTTTTTAGCATCGTATTCACCTCGCACAAGTCCCATGAGCTCATTCATATAATTTCGGTGGTAATAGGGCGGTCTAAATGTATGTTCGGCTACCATCCACCGAGGAGGAAAAATGACAAAGTCTAAATTTGCTACACCGGGGGTATCACTTTCGGAAGTTAACACGGTAAAAATAGAAGGATCAGGATGATCAAAGCTGACTGTATTAATTGTATTAAACAAGCTTAAATCATAACAATAGGGGGCATAAGTACCGTGCCAGGCTACTACATTAAGAGGGGAGTGATCGCATTTCGCTGTCCATAATTTATTTTGGTACTTACATATAACAGTTGCTTGCGTAACACCTTGTTCAAACGCTGCAATTGGATATTGAAAATGTCGTGGATTAGCTAAACCATTTGCACCGATGACACCTAGCGGAGGTAGAGTAAGAGGGCTACCACTATTTTCACATAGATATCCTTTTGTTTCGGGACCAATAAGTTCCATTTTGAATTTAACACCCCGAGGAATAACAGCGATCATACCGGGACATATATTTAATTTTCCAAACTCAGTGTGTAAGTTTGCTTCTCCTAAGTAAGGAACAAAAAGCATTTCGCCATCATTATTGGCAAAGTATTTATTGTGCATGGAGCGAGTGCAATGATAAACATATGCATTCACATGTTGGCTTCCAGCAAGATGAAACATTCCTTCAACAAAATCAAAATTTTCTTCTTTAAATAGTTCTATGGGAGACCAACGTAAGGGATTTGGAGATTGTTCCGCATGATGAGGTTTAAACAGTTCAATTTCATAGGCTTGATAAGTACCTTGAGCAACAGAAGGTAAAATGCGATAAAGCCAGCTATGTAGGTTATTCTGTCTTGGACGAGTAAAAGCCGTTCCACTTAATTGTTCGGCATAAAGACCTAAGCTACAGTGTTGTGGTGAATTTTGGCTACTTGGTAAAGCGCCTGGAACTGCTTCAGTTTGATGATGATTACCAAATCCCTGCAAATACACTGTTATCTCCTTTAGTGTTTATGGTTCATTGAGTAGCCTGGGTAGAGCGCAGCGAAACCCGGGGAATATGTACTGTAGTGTTAACCTGGAGTATACCACGCTTCTTTCAGGCCACATTTATTTACAATAACTTTAAAAACGTAAAGATGGTGGCTACTATAGTCTAAAAAAGTTAAAAATGTCGAGTCCAAATGTAAGTTAAGTTATTCTTTTTAACAAAAGAGCATGTATAATTTATACAAAATTAAATATGGTTTGAGGTAGTGTTATGGCAGGTCATAGTAAGTGGGCAAATATTAAATTCCGGAAAGGAGTTCAAGACGCAAAACGTGGAAAAATATTCACTAAGTTAATTCGTGAAATTACCGTAGCGGCTCGTATGGGAGGAGGAGAAGAGTCTTCTAATCCAAGATTAAGGGATGCAGTTAAAAAAGCGCTTGCTGCAAATATGAAGCGGGATACAATTGATAATGCCATCAAGCGCGGTGTAGGTGGACTCGAAGGCGAAACAATGATGGCCATGCGTTACGAAGGTTATGGACCCGGAGGAGTTGCAGTTCTTGTCGATTGCTTATCGGATAATAAAAACCGAACTGTATCCGAAGTGCGTCATGCATTCACTAAGTGCGGTGGCAATTTGGGGACTGATGGTTCAGTATCTTATCTCTTCAACAATCAAGGAGAGATTCTTATGGCGCCTGGACAGTCTGAAGAACAGGTGATGGAAATTGCTATAGATGCTGGTGCCGATGACGTTTCTGTTGATGATAGTCAGATTGAAGTGATTACCCCAGTTGAAGCCTATCATAGTGTATTAAATGCGCTTACAGAAGCAGGCTTAGATATTGAGCAATCTCATTTAACCATGCGTGCACAAACTTTAGTTTCTATTGATGATGAATCGGCGGAAACTCTCTTGAAATTAATCGATATGTTGGAAGACTTAGATGATGTTCAAGAAGTATATAGTAATGCTGAGTTCTCAGAAAAACTTCTAGAATCAATGAATTAATGGCCATTATTTTAGGGATAGATCCTGGCTCAAGGATTACTGGATACGGTCTGATAAAAGAATCAGACCGTAAAATCGAGTACGTTGATAGTGGCTGTATACGTACTACTCCAGATGGTGAGCTGAGTCAAAAATTATTGCAAATATATGATGGTATTTGTCAATTAATGGATCATTACTCACCAGATGAAGTGGCGATTGAACAAATATTTATGCATGAAAACCCAAACTCAGCTCTAAAATTAGGGCATGCACGCGGGGTGGCTATGGTTGCTGCTGCATCTCATCGTGTTAAAGTAAGCGAGTATTCAGCACGAGAAATTAAGCAAATGGTTGTTGGTTATGGAGCAGCTGAAAAAGCGCAAGTAAGTCACATGGTCGTGCATTTGCTCGCCCTGAATAAGGCGCCACAGAAAGATGCTGCAGATGCATTGGCAATTGCAATTTGCCATAGTCATATGCGTCATAATTTGTCATCAGTAATTGGCAGGCGGGGATTAAGGAGAAGAAAGAGATGATTGGTTGGTTGGATGGACAAATTATTGATAAACATCAACCAGGAAAATTGGTTCTTAATGTCCATGGTGTAGGATATGATGTCGAAACCTCATTAAATACCTTTTTTCAGTTGGATAGTTTAAATGGTTCAGTAGGGTTACACATACACACAGTAGTTCGTGAAGATGCTTTACTTTTGTATGGTTTTTTAGAGAGACAAGAGAGAGAGCTATTTAGAGCTTTAATTAAAGTGAATGGTATTGGTCCAAAACTGGCCATGTCAATTCTTTCGAGTATAACACCGAATGAATTTATTCAATGCATTCAACAGGAAAACGCTTCCATTTTAATGAAGTTGCCAGGCATAGGTAAAAAAACGGCGGAACGTTTAGTCGTTGAAATGCGTGATAGTATGAAACAATTTTCTATGTCCGCTTCGGCTTCTCTAAATAAATCGCTTCCTATAATGAGTGGTCAAGATGAGGCAGTGTGTGCTTTAGAAGCATTGGGGTATAGGCCTCAAGAAGCGTTAAAAGCAGTCAATAAGGTGAATGATAATTCTAAAAGTTGTGAGCAGCTTATCCGTGATGCATTGCAAGTTTTAGCAGCTCGCTAATGAAATGTATGGAATGGAAGAGGCATTTTATTTTATTCTTCGGGTGCAGATATGCACCTGTTTACTACATTATTTATTTTCTTGGACAGGTATGAAGAATCTTACAATTAAACCTGTGCCTTCTTTAGGGGTATCGAGCATAAGTCTTCCACCATGCAATTCGGAAATTTGCTGAACTATTGCTAAGCCAAGACCACTTCCGGGGCTTTTGTTTCCTAAGACACGGAAAAAGCGCTCAAAAACACGTGATTGTAATTCCGCTGGGATACCTGGTCCGTTATCACTGACTTCAAGCATTATCTCATTTTTTAATTTAGCCAGACGTACGATAATCCGTCCATGTGCATTACAGTATCGTATAGCGTTATCAACAAGGTTACGAATTAATATTCCCAGAGCAGTAGAATTTCCATAAACAGTTAAATTTTCTGCATCACTTTCAAATTCAAGATCAATTTGCTTTTCGACCGCCGCAGGTGCAAGCATAGCAAGTATTTCGCGAGTTAATCGACTTAAGTTAACTTCATCTTTCTCATCCATGTGCGCTGCTTCTGGTACAAGTCGGCTCATAGTAAGTAACTGTTGAACTATGTGGGTACTTCGATTAACACTTGCAATAAGCTTTTGTAGTGCCTGATTTTTTTCCTCTATATCATTAGAATGCAATGCTACTTGCGCTTGTGTTTTTAGTGCGGCAAGAGGGGTGCGTAGTTCATGCGCTGCATCAGCTGCGAAACGTTTTTCGCGTTCGAATCCTTCTTTGAGTCTGAAAAACAATTTATTCAATTCGTCAATTACGGGTTTGATTTCTTCCGGAACTTCGTGTAAATCAACCGGTTCAAGATGAGTGGGGGCGCGGTTAGCTACTTCTTCTGCAACCTTATCCAGACTATCTAAACCACGGCCAATAATAATCCATATTAATAAGCCAGATAATGGGAATGTTAAAAGCATAATATAGAGGTCATCTTGTGCAATTCGATGACCTAGCTCGTTTCGGGTATCGTAACGCTCAGCTAAAACGGTGCGAATTCCTGCTTTATCATTGTAAGTAGTGAAAACACGCCAATCTTGGGTGGATATTTTTTTATCACTAAATCCATCTACTTCAGAAGTCAAAGGAATTTTGGGTGCTGAGGAGGAATGCAATAACAGTTTTCCACCATTGGTCCACACTTGAAAATTAAACTTATCGAGATAATTTTCAGGAGGCTCTTCATTCAGAAATCTCTTTTGATAGTATGTATCAATCTTTTGCGGGATTGTTTCGAGTGCTTCTTGAATTTTCGCAAGAGGGCGTTGATGAAGATCATCACCTAATAAAGCTTGATAAGAAAGAGCGGAAACGGCCATTAAACTATCCAAGTGATCTTGAATATCCTTTTGATCAAGATAGTAGTTACCTATAGCAGTTAATGTGGTCGTTATAGTAATGGCCAACAATAGATTGATTAGAAGAAACTTTCTTATAGAAGATTTCACGATACAGCAATACCATCATTTTTTTCTGCCATATATCCAACACCTCTAATTGTTCGAATAAAGTTGGCATTAAGTTTTTTACGTAGATTATGTATATGAACTTCAAGTGCATTACTATCTACATCTTCCTCCCAACCATAAATACTTTGCATGAGCTGTTCACGTGATAAAACCTGACCGCTGTTTTCTAGAAGTTTCTGTAATAATGCAAATTCTCTACGTGGAACATTAACTAAAACATCATCAACGAATACGGAGTGGGCGGCTGGATCTAGAGTAATATTTCTATATTGCAGAACTGAGTCAGCACGGCCTTGTGAACGTCTAACTAGAGCTCTGATTCTTGCGCTAAGTTCGTTGAGATCGAAGGGCTTAATTAAGTAATCATCTGCTCCACTATCCAATCCCTTTACACGATCTTCAACTGATTCTCGGGCTGTTAAAATAATAACTGGAGTAGGATTACCATCATGGCGTACGCTTTGTAATAATGCGAGTCCAGATAGCTTTGGTAAACCCAAATCTAGAATAATTAGCTCAAATGATTCGGATTTTAAAGCCGCGCGAGCTGCTTCACCATCTTTAAGCCAATCTACTATATAACCAAATTGGGTTAAGCCGGTTTTGACCGCATCACCAAGTAACTCGTCGTCTTCTACTAGCAATAGTCTCATTCTTGCTCCTATTGTTTTTCAAGGCCAGTCTCGTCCATGTGTTTTGTTAGATAAAAAGCTTGAATTAATACAAAAAGCAGAGTAAAACCAACCCCACCAAATAACTTAAAGTTAACCCAGGCATCGGTATTAAAATTATAGGCAACGTAAATATTTACTGCACCCATTAAAATAAAAAACAATACCCATGCTGTGTTCAGTCTATACCAGATCCTTCCTGGTAGCGTTACATTTGCTTCCATCATTTTTTGGATCAATGGTTTGCTGCCAATGTAACCTGAACTAAAAAAGACTAAAGCTGAGAGCCAATAAATACCGGTTGGCTTCCATTTAATAAACCAGGGATTATGGAAGAAGAGGGTAGCTCCTCCAAGAACCATGATTATTGCAAGACTGATTAGATGCATTTTTTCATAATGCTGGAATTTTAATCTGTAAAAAGCGACTTGACTTAAAGAGGCAATCATCGCAATAGCTGTCGCAGTATAGATACCAAAAAACTTGTATACTATAAAAAATAAAACTATAGGAAAAAAATCAAATAGTAATTTCATATACTTTAATGCAATAAAATAAGTTACTTTCATTATAACACAAGTTTTTGTGCTCACCTCCTTGCTTTATACTACAAATGCAAAATAATTGTTAGCAATCGGGAATTATGTATTCATAAAAACGGTTAGTTCAGTCCAAGAACAGAGTAAATCGGGGCTATGCTTCATTAACTCATTTAACGCCTATCAATTAACCGACTAATATTTTTTGTCCACTTAATAAAGGATCGTTTCGATTGAGGCCGGGGTTTAATGAAAGAATACGTTCTATTTTGGTTTTATGTTGTTGCGCTATAGAACTGAGGCTGTCCCCCTTTTTTACAATGTAGTGTATTGGTGGAGTTACTTTTTTCAAAATAATGAGTTGTTGCCCTTTTTGTAGAGCTTGAGTTGTTGCTAATTTATTCCACATTTGAATTTCTTTAACACTAACACCATACGTTTTTATCAGCGTCTGATAGGTCTCATTCTCTTGGACAATATGAATAACACGATGATTTTGTGGGACAGTTATTTGATGTTCTAATGGGAGGACATTTATAGCTGGCTCTCGTTTAACTACTACCGGGGTATTTCTGGTACTCGGAATTAAAAGGAACTGATTGGGCTCAACATGATTTGTCCTCAGCTGATTTAACTGTTTTATTAAATTCACCGTTGTGTGGTATCTAACAGCAATGTTATCCAAGTTGTCGCCAGGTTGTACGATGTGCTTTTCCCAGCTCACACGTTTTTCTGCAGGAAGGTTCGCAAGATTTAAATTAAATTGATGTACTTTTTCAGCAGGGATTAACAATTTGATGGGCTTATCGGGAGCGGTTGTCCAACGATTAAAACCCGGATTTAATTTGATTAATTCTTTATAACTGATTCCCGCCATTTTCGCAGCGTGGTTTAAATCAATTGGACTCCCAATATTTACTTCGACAAAATAAGGAAGATAAGGAATTTCAGGTAATGTTACTTTATATTGTGTGGGACTTTTAATGATTTCTGCTAAGGCGAGCAGACGAGGCACGTATATTTGAGTTTCTCTTGGGACGGTTAAATCCCAGAAACTTTGAGCACGTCCACCCGTTGCTTTGATCGCTCGGTCTATAGTCCCTTCGCCTGCATCATATGCAGCTATGGCCAGAACCCAATTGCCATTAAAGAATCTATTAAGATATAGAAGATAATTGAGCGCGGCATCGGTAGAGGAACTGATACTGCGCCGTGCATCAAACCACCAATCTTGTTTTAATCCCAAGCCTGCTCCCGTTTGTGGCATCAGTTGCCATAATCCCGCCGCACCCGCTACGGAATAAGCAAAAGGATCATAAGCACTTTCAATCATGGGTAACAGAGCTAACTCTCCAGGGAGATTTCGCTTATTTACTTCATAAATAATATGATAAAGATAGGGTTCAGATTGACGACATACTTTAGTAAGAAAGCCTGGATGTGCTATAAACCAGCGGATTTGCTCCTGTACTTCAGGCCGCGATGTTTGATGATCTAAGGTGAGTTGAGCGCGTAATACTTCCCAGGAATCAACCGCTGCAAAGGTTATTGTGTTGTTAGTAATGCCCAAAAAAATGAGTAGCCAGAATAAAAAAACTTTTATTTTGAAAAACTTAAATTTCAATGGTCAATACCTATGAATATTATTAGCTATTGAGTTTACTAAAATTAGCCATAGTATTAAACCCTTGTTGAATTCATCTAAGCCATAAAGAATAAAATTAATTCTTTATGACTAACAGTTTTGAACTGTAAATGATAAACATACCTTTTTCTTTAGTGCTTAAAATTGAATTTCGATTATTTAAAAATATATTTTTCATTGTGAAACACGATAAAGAACAATATACTTGCACATTGATTAAGGTGAGGGCACTCTATCTCGCGGGATTTGGATAGCTCATTTATTAATGGTAGGTGTGGTTTTCATAGCATAATTAATAAAGTGGTTTCATGAAAAATTCAGATGTAGCTTTTCTTTATGTAAAAAAACACCCTACCTCTTTTTTTTCTGTCCAGAATAAACCAAAGTACTTATGGACTTCTTCTGAGTCAGGGGTTATTCACAATTTAACTATCCCTATACTAAAACAATTCTTAATGGGATGGTTTAAAAATCCCTATGCTGAAAAAATTGCCGCTATGCAACTCCAGAGTGGGAATTCAGAACACACAATTCAAAGTCTACCGTTTTGGCGGAGTCGTAAAGCATACCTTTCGTTGGACACTATAGCTGAACTGGATGAGCTTGGCGATTGGTATGATAAATCGTTTTTAACCAATATCCTGCTTAGGAAATTGGATCAGTATTTGGAAAATGGTTTTACAATTGGTATAAATTTTCGCGAAGTATTTCTAGTGCCTGAACATGAAGAACCCCCTTCTCATTTTCGACCGGGTATTGATGTATGTGTAAGAACTACCACTGAATACAAGAAAATGACAGATCGTTTATCTTATCAAATAGGAAAAGGGATATTTTATCAATATAAACCCTCTATATCAGCACGAGATCCTCTTAATCAAACGATTGCTAATCATTATTCAAATAACCCTTATTCCACTGATTGGGATAAACCTTATATAGATTACACTACTCCGTTGAAAAATTATCGTTTTTTTGATTCTGTCTTCGCATCTTTTATTAGCTACAAAGTATCCATTTCCTATGAGTTTTTAAAAACAGCCTCCATCTCTAAGGTTATCGCTCTTGCTTATCCAATTAATGTTTCTGAATTAATTAATTTTTTTCGAAACAGTGTCTTCTACGAGATTCCGGAACTGACTTTCGTTTTTAGGGGAAGCCAATATGAAAATGAGTTCGAGCGACAAAAGGTTTATGAAGATATTTTAAGGTTGATAAAAGAAAGTAAGTCTACTTCAATGATTCACATTTTTTTAATTACTAAAGATAATATTAATGCGAATTTATTGGAACTAAGACCCGAAACTCAGGAAACGTCCTGTCTTTTTCAACCCCTTCCGCAAGAGGCAGGGTATTATTTGTCTTCAAGAAATTTTTTATCGGCTACATACAGAAATATTCAAGAATTAGCATTAGCTCCTGATCTTTTTGAGAAAAAACTCAGATTGTTAAATAAAATTTATGAGAAAACACCCCAAAATAAACCTACTGCATATATATATGCAAAAGAAGTAAGCGAAAATATACGCAGGTCCAAAACTTTAAGTCGTGGACAACTAAAGTCCACTGCACGATTATCTATAACACAGCAAGAATCTATTGCGCAGACACAGGTAGTTAATCAACAAATTCAAAACACTCAGCAACAAGCGGTTAATCAGCAAATTCAAAACACTCAGCAACAAGCGGTTAATCAGCAATCCGTGCACGCTGCAGCTGTGTCTTCCCAAACGACAGTTGCTTCATCATGGGATTTAAAAGTTAATTTAGAAAGTTTTTGTAGACGATTAGAGACTTTTGCCAAAAAAAAACTACCGACTGTCGTCAATGAAGAACAGTTATTGAAACAAGCAGGGTGTCTCACTGAGTTTTATTTAAAGCACCATAGTCGTGCGCATTTTTATGGACAACTTGCAAATGATAATGCCTTTCGTATGCAAGTAGCCGCTAAAATATTCGGTATTGGATTGATGGCTGAAGAGGGTTTGTCCTCCGCTATAAAAATTAAACTACCTCATTATGCAATAGATAATATTGAAGCGATTGTGGCTGATTCTCTTATAGCGAATATCGAGCTTATTCGCGATGGACTGTTTGAAGAAAATCGAATAATTAAGGACCATTACTTATTTGGGCGCACCCTATATGATTATACAACCACGTCAAATGATATACCCAAGTCTGTATCTTCAATACTTCTTTCACGCTTATGGAATATACCATCTATAGAACAAAAGTCGCCCACTGAGGAATTATTTGTACCTTCTCTTCAACCTTGCATACTTATTACTGAAGAGGAACTGGGCTCGGTTGACAGTAGACAAAAAATTGAACTTATTCAGAGTGTTGAATCACTGCTTAAGCTTTTTAATTCGCATCCATCTTTAAATAAGGAAGAAATTGGCGTTCTGGAGCATCAATTTCTCGTTTTAATACGTTTTTATTGTCCGAATCGATTGGGGGAAGTTGAGCTTTTAGAGCAATTTATGGCACGTTTTACTGTGCACAATGAGGACAACTTAAAAATCCTTTTACAAATTCTTATTTGTAATCATAAAAAGGGTCTTGATTCGTTTTTAAAATTATTATCTTTTTTGAAAGAACGGGCATTATTAGACTATTTTTATAAGATTTACTTTCAATATGCAGTCAATAGTTCAGCCGTCAAAGAAGTTCTTAAGGCATTCTTAAAATCAACTTTTATAAGATTAGCTGCGCGAATTCCTATTTCCAAATCCCCGGATGAATGGCCTGATTTCGACCGATTTTGTTTGCACTTAATGTCATTTGCTGCAGAAAATAATTTCCAAATCACTGCCCATAATCTCTGGACGGTTGAAGCTTTATGGTACCGATTGTATGCAAAGTTTTTGGCGTACAGCGAAAATAATGAGGAGGAAGCACAAAAATTATTAAGTCAACTTACATCAAACTTAATTAATGATTATGGTTTATGTATTGCTCCAGTTACCTCATTTGAAACATTCGCAACAGGGCTAGAACGCTTACTTGACCATGCCATATCCAAGCATGCATTAGAAGAACAAATTGAAGAAATCAAAGGGATTTCATTTTTACCTATGGATGTTCCATATGCTTGTACTTGGAATGGGTTTCACGTGATTTCTTCTGAAATGCAAATTCATGCATCAGCTATCAATCCTAAAAATAATGCTTATTCCATTTCTGAGATGGAACTTTTAAACATTCTTAAAAGTCATCAACCCGACAATAGTTTGCTTAAAACAGCTGTCTTTCGATACTTGGGAGCACAAAACCTAAGGGAAAGTCTTAATTATTATCGAAATTTGTATGAACCACTGATACACCAAGCAGTAAGTCCAAACACGAAGTTTATCTCAGAACTCTTATTTGCTTTCTATGTCACTCAATATACCGGGAAAGGATATCATCGGGATCTCGACCACAGGAGATTTACGGAGCAATTTATGGCTTTTATAAAAAGCCATAGCTTGTCTAATTCACTATCATCTGATGAGATTTTTTTATGCATCAACAGTTTATTTTTACAATTAAACAAAACAACCACCGATGAACATAAGGGGATTCAGAGCTTATGGAGTATTTGGCAAAATCAGCATACTTTTGCGTACAAAACCGCTAAAACTCCAATACCAGAAATCTTCTTAAGAAAATTTCCTAAAAAAAATATAGAACATTTCCTATCAACGCAAAAAGAAAACTTGATAAAAGCACTTCCCGCCATAAATGAAGTTGGGCTTTCTCCATGGCCACTTATAGATGTTTGGTGTGATGAGTTAAATAGTTCTCCGGAATATAAAAAACTTATTAGGTATTATTTAGAAAAACTTTATCCAAAAATGGATATGGGAAATTTTCTGGGGAATTTTGATAAAATAAAGGCCTGCTTGTATTCTAATAATACAATCTTTCAAGTAAATTCAAAGTCCTTTGTGCATCTTGTCTTTGACCATTTTCTTGATAAAACCCTAAACCAGGATTCATTTATTTCTTTGATCCAGCTTGTGGCTACAGAAATATCAAAACATGAAAATCAACCATCATTAGACAAGTTAACTGCTCATTTCTTACTGATTTTGGCGAAAAAGCCTGAATTTTACTACGCCTTAGCCAACACAAAAGATTTAATTAGCACGCTTCTGGAAACTTTTTTATTAATTGGAGTGAAAGGAGATCTTAATTTATTGTTTAATCTAATGGAAATTTTGTTGCCATTTGGAGTGGTCGAAGCGCAACAACTTTTTAAGAAACTTATTCCCCTTATTGATAGTGAAGGAGGCAGCCATTTCCTAAAGTCCCATTCGGATTTAGATGCGACTGAATTAAGACGAATAATCCAACTCTTAGAAATAGTTAAACCCAATACACTTGCATTAAATTTACTGGAGGGGCTTTACCAACAGGGTCTTACTCAAGAACTCCCTGAAATAATTTCTTTATTCGAGCAAAAAAAAGAAAAGGACATACGCTGCTTGTTGCTGCTCGGTCAAGTTTGTCAGACAAAGAACAAATCGCTGTTAACTCAATTGCAAAATCTTAACAACAAACCAATCCAGGATTTGAAGAAAATAGCATCGATCTATAAATTAAAGATAGCGAATGTTGAAGATGTCATAAAACTATTGGCAGCTACATCTTTAGAAAAGGCTACTGCATTATTTTTGCGTAAAAAATATCAAGAGAACCTCGAAAGATATGATTATAATCCCGAAGTAATAAGGGAACAAATTTCGCAAATTAAACTGAAATCGCATGAAACAGATGACGATTTACCATTGAGCCCTCAGGAACAAGCGCAGTTATTGCAGGATTATCAATTTGTAATGTCCTATATGGCTCAAAATCCCATAAAAATTTATGTGGATGGAGTTAACAAAGAAGTCACTATTAATGAATTGAATGAAAGAGAGTTTCAGCTCCTGTTCAAAGTACTACAAGAACAATTATATAGAGGAGTGAATGTTCAACGTAACCAATTACTATTAATTGCGTTAAGTGTTGAAGCTCTATATAGAACTACTAATAAATTTCCTCGACACACGCAAATATTAACACTTCTAAAACACATTCATTATCCGGGCAACATAATTCATGAAATTAAAACCGGAGAAGGGAAGAGTATTGTTGCTGCAATGCATGCTGTTTTACTGTGTGGAATGGGGCGAACGGTTGATATTGTTACTGAAAATGATCAATTGGCTAAAAACGCCTTGGAGAAATTTTCACCATTCTATCAATATTTAGGAATCCCTTATGGGAAAAGCATTATCACTGCACAAAGTACTCATCCAGAATATATCCCCAACGGCATAAATTATTCTACGGCATCGAATCTTTCTTTATTTCGCATGCGTATGGCGTTGGAAAAAAAAGTGATGCCAACTAATCCCTCTTTGGTGGGGGATGAAATTGATGCAACTTTAACTTCTACCGTGCAGTTTCGCTTGGCAGCTACAATAGATCTTATGGGCAAAGATACAAAATTGTGGCCCGAACTGAATAAGTTATTACTTGAATTTGTTAAAGAAAAGGAAATTTATCTAAATAATCCCTGCAGCAAAGACGACGATATCGTTAATTTAAAGAATTATTTTATTGCTAAAAAACCAAGTAAAGAGTTTCTTGATTTTATACAAAAAATACCCAACGAGTTTTTAGGGATGTTAATTGAATCAGCCATGATTGCTCATGAGCTTGAAGAGAAAGAAGACTATTACATCGTTAAAATAAGTGAAAAGGGTAAGGAATATTTTTATGCAGCCCCTATAATTGATAGTACTAAAAGACCAGCTCCTAATGTTAATTATTCAGAGTATGTCCAACAATTACTCCATACACGGCTAAATAATAAACAACCGCCACCAGTTCATCCATTCAAAATTGAACCGAGCACCGAAACAATCCTTGTTAACAGTGCAAAAAATTTCTTTGATTATTATCGATTACATAATGGCCCTATTATTGGCTTGACTGGAACAGCTGGGTCCTGCGTAGAACGGGCTGAGTTTTATACGCAGCAAGGTTTACTAGCGTTCAGTTATCCTACATTTTATCCGGATCGATCCAAAGATCTGGGATTAATAACAGTGTTCGGGAGAGAAGAGCATCTTCATAAAACATTTGAGTGGATTAAGCAACACAAACTGCAAAATCCAACTCAACCTATTTTGTTAATTACCCGCTCACCACAATATACAGAGTTATTTAAGAATTTTATTACGTCGCGAACAGACTGGAAAATTCAGAGTTATCATGGTTTCGAAGAGGCAGGGAAATCAGAAGAAAATATAATTTATACTGCTGGAAAAGATGATGTTTTAACTGCGGCGAATCAAAGTCTTGCTCGAGGTGCAGATATTGATCCGGAGCATGAAGATGGTTTATTGACCATTAATTTATGTACCGATTTAACTCCCAGTGAGTTGCGCCAAATTCAAGGAAGGTCAGCTCGAAATGGGAAGCCTGGACAATTTATCTCAATCATTGATGCACAAAATCTAGGTAATCCTTCTGACTCCCCAGAAACTTTGGCAGCTGCTTTTAGAAAACATCAACTCAATATTAGCCTAAAACAACAACAAGAACGTGCAAAAACTCGTTTGTTAGAAGAAGCTCGTAACTTTATGGTAAACCAGATTCTAAAACTGCGGGAAACTGCTGATAAAATATTAGCATCCCAATATGGAGAGGATAATTCGATTGCGGATCCACAGCAGTTATTGCGTTCTTTAAGTTCCTTAAATCGAAATGCAGAGAAGCATTATGGAAAATTATTAGAGCAACACCCCTTATTCGATGATGAAGTAATAGATGAATTTTTGTCAACACGAATCAGTGATTATCAACACGTGGTGGATAATTGGCTTCCAGAAAATCAATTTAATGATGTGCAATTCGTACAACCCTCTATTCCACTTGAAACTGTAAAAAAATTAACGCCTCATTTGCAAACCACAGTTAAGCAATTACGGATTTTTTCAGACATTTTTCACCGTAAATGGAAACTGGATGGTCATAAGATAACAAAACAAAATTTTGATAACTTAGATGAATTAGTTGAGCTTTTTGATCCTTATTTTAAAAAGAAATGCAGCTTTAAACAGGCACTGGGGAATGCTGTAGATGAAAAGGGAATGCTTGGATCAGAGCAGATAAATGCATACGTTAAACTAATTAAAACAAGTTTGGATGAAATGTTGGAATTTGCGCAAACCATCCCGGTAATTGGAAAATTAGTTCCTGTCAAGTCGATCAGAAGTTATATAGAAAATTATATTGATACAACGAAGGCTAAGATACTTGAAAAAAAATGGGATGAGATACGTCTTCCTACCCTCGATATTTCAAGTATAACCACATGGTTCACAGGAATAAGTCATGTCCTTAGTGTCGGCTCCATATTTATTGGAGGACCAATGTCTTTTATTATAAATCGTTTTATCATCCCCACGATTTTCGGATGGATAAAACAAACGCTCAAACGTAGTTTTGCAAATTCAGAGTCTCTAGTAGCACAAATACTTATTGGTATTGACGACATTGGTAATGATTTATCGGAGGCCATTCATGCAATTACGACATTAGATAATGAAAAAATTACCATAGGACTTTTACTAGATAAGTTTGGTCCATTAGTAAAAAATAAAGCGCTTCTATTAGCCTTATCAAAATACTTAGAGCTTATAGAAAAACCACAATACATCCCATGGCTACAAGTTATTCCCGATGTTCTAGAGCTGTTGGAACAGTACAGAGAATGCAAACCTAATGAGTTATTACAAGTTGACACGGTCATGGCTTTTTTGCAACATGCTTGCCACTCAAAGAGAGTTTTAAATGTATTAAAAAATAGTCCTTATTATGAAAGTTTGTTGCAATTAAGTTTGTTAGACTCTAATTTTATAGGTCAAATAAGTTCTTTTTCATTTCCTGAATTTATCAATTTAATCAAGATAACCGCTCATCCAAATTTTTTTGCATTAATGGAGCAACTTCCCGAGGAGACTATTTTTGAGGAATTGGGGCAATGGCTCGAAACAATACCTGATGATCTACCTAAGAAAAGTCGACAAGCGATTCAAGAGTTATTGGATTATCAAACGAATCATGAGCGTATTGCAGAAGAAAATAAACAAAACATGTTAAATCTTCGTAAAACGTATCTTTTAACTCTGAGTAAGTTTAAAAGCGAGTTAGCGAAACTGAAGCCTGTGGTAAATGCAGTAGCACCCAAACTCGAGCAGGAGGTTAAAGACTCATCGGAGCATTTTAGCTTAAAGCAGCTTGTTGTCTTAATGGCAACAGTGGCTTTTATCAGCTATAGCTTTATATATTTGTCTATCCCTGTGGCTTTAGTCTGTTTTGCTCTTGCTGCATGGATGGTTGCCCCCGTCTTTCTTAACCAATTCTCCGCACAAAGCAATGAACAATCAAATCTCTCAGAAAAAACGGCATTATTGGATGAGATACCCTCATTTGTTTTGAATGAAGATATGCAATCTAAATTATTGGTTCATGAGAAGATAAGACAAAAGGCAAGAGGAGCTTCGAATGAAAGTATAATTCCCACTCTTTCAAATTCAAAACTTGGGTTTTTTATGGGGAAAAAGACCTCCAGTATCGATATGAAGAGGGGAGTCAGTGAGAACAAATTACCCTCCACATCTCCCGCTGAAAAAGTGAAAATGCCTCAATTAGTTGTGCCAGCTCGGTTTGTATCTCCATAAAAACCTGGTCTTATTTAAATATGTTTTTTTCTTCTCTTAAAACGCTGAATACTTCTAATGAGTTATTTGATGTTGCCCCATGTGTTAATGCATATTTTTGTACTTCGGGCTGATTGGTACGTAAAAAGGGATTAATTAATAATTCGAGTTCCAGAGTTGACGGAAGCGTGCAAAATTGGGAGGAGCTTTGTATCTTTTTTAAGTATTGTTGAATAACCGGATTATTAGGCTCCACTGTTTGTGCAAAGCGTAGATTTTGTTCTGTGTACTCATGGGCGCAAAATATTTTTGTGGTGGGGGGTAATGTTTTGAAAAGATGCAATGATTGATGTAATTGTTCCATTGTCCCGTCAAGAACACGGCCACAACCCGCAGAAAAAAGGGTATCACCACAAAATAATAATCCTTTACTAGGTTCATAATAACTAATATGACTTGAGGTATGTCCTGGATTGAATAAAATTTTGAAAACACATCGCCCAACTCGAAGGGACTGATGTTCTCGTATCGTATTATTTACATAAGGGATGCGCGGATCACTTGGACCATAAACAGTGCATGAGTGATAGGTTTTGAGTAATTGACTTACTCCTCCAATATGATCTTGATGATGATGAGTTAACAAAATAGAACCCAAGCGCAGTTGTTGTGTCTGTGCAAATTCGATTACTGCTTCTGCATCACCAGGATCGACACAATCAAAAGTTCCTGCAGTTGTATCAATAATGGCCCAAATGTAATTATCTGAAAAAGCAGGAATAGGATAAATCGTCATGAATAAGTCTCAATGATGTAAGAGGAACTATCCGGATTAAAATAAGTTTTAAGTATATTTAAGGCAGTGTTCATTTCTTCTGCTAAAGTAAAGGGTGGATTAATTATCCATAGACCACAACCCGACATACCTTCCATTGGCTTTGCTGTCAGATTAAATTCAATACGTAAAGCATTTTTGGCATTGATTTCTTTCATACCTCTGTTAAGTCTATCAGTCAATTTTTTATCGACCAACGGATACCAAAGACAAAATACACCTGTAGAAAAACGAGAATAAGCGTGTTTGATTGAAAGAGGAATTTCTTTATATTCGTCTTTTATTTCAAATGAAGGATCAATAAAAATTAATCCTCTTTTTTCTGGCGGTGGAAGTAGTGCTTTCATCGCTGCGATACCGTCAGTATTGCTAAAATGCACTTTCTTATTCATACGCTGAAGCTGGGTTAGAGCTTCAAACTCCCTGGGATGAAGCTCACAAAAGTACATTCTGTCCTGCATACGTAAGGTATTAATCGCGAGAAACGGTGAACCAGGATAATATTTTAATGAAGGAGTGGAATTGAGTTGATTGATCGCCTGAAAATAGTCTTGAAAAACAGAGGGTAGGGTGCGTTGATCAGGCCAAATTCGTTGAATGCCTTGTTTGTATTCCTGAGTTTTTTCAGCTTGTTTATTCTTTAAGTCATATAAGCCTTTCCCTGAATGGGTCTCAAGATAAAAAAGAGGCTTATCTTTACGTGTTAGGTAATTCAAAAGATGGGTTAAAGCAATATGTTTAATGACATCTGCAAAATTACCTGCATGATATCCGTGTTGATAACTGAGCATAGTGTTCCTAAAACATTTTTATAATTTGTCTACTATACTCTTTTTAAGAGAGTATAAAAGGGGAAAGCTATGGATCTTCACGAAGACTATGATGACCAATCATTCTCTGATTATAATTACGATGATGATATCGAATCTACAGCTCATCGAAAAAACATTAGACGTATGCTCGAAGAGAAGCTAGAGCGTAAACGTTTAAAAGAGGAATTTAAAGATGATTTCGACGAGTTGAGCGGAGACTTTGACTGGGATATTTTAGATAAGTAGCTGAGCGTCTCTAAAAGATGCCAGTTATTAAACGCTTTGGAATAAAAGGCGGGGGGTTTTTATTGATCAATTACCCGTCTATTTGATTCGCTAAAGTGGCCGCTTTTAGTGTATTTTCGAGTAATGTGACAATAGTCATTGGTCCTACGCCGCCGGGTACGGGAGTTATCCATGAGACTTTGTTTACCGCCTTTGTAAAATCTATATCACCTCTAATGCTACCATCCGCTAATCGATGAATACCTACATCGATAATGATCTGTTCCTTACTTAGCCATTCACAATCAATAATATCCATTTTTCCTGTGGCTATAATCACAATATCAGCGGTTCGCACAAATTTTTCTAATTGTTGGGTGAATTTATGGGCAATAGTTACTGTTGCTCCAGCAAGGAGTAATTCTAAACTCATAGGGCGACCCACAATATTTGATGCACCAATAACTAGAGCATGTTTCCTTTTGACTTCAATTTGATAATGTTTTAATAAATTCATTATGCCAAGAGGCGTACATGGGCGTAATAATGGATTACGCTGTGCTAGTCGTCCCAAGTTATAAGGATGAAAGCCATCAACATCTTTTTCTGGTTTGATGTGCTCAATAATGACACGTTCATTTATATGTTTTGGCAATGGCAATTGGATAAGAATCCCATCAATTTGATCAGAGCAATTTAAATCATCAATCAGCTTGATTAGTTCTTCCTGAGTTGTTTTTTCAGATAAGTCATAAGAATGAGAGGTAATACCTACTTCGACACACGCTTTACGCTTATTGGTTACATAGACAGTAGAGGCTGGATCATTGCCAATCAGAACGACAGCAAGACCTGGTGCGCGATGATTTATTTGTACATAATCATGTACATGGTGTTTTAATTCCTCTCGACGAAGAGAAGCGACAACCTTTCCATCAATCAATGATGCAGACATAGTTACCCATAAGAAAAGCAAGGTAATAAATTATGAATTAGAGGTTGGGGTAATGCAATAGGATTAATGATGTATGAAGTAATTATCATAATTTTAAGCTACTCCCAACTATTCATTGAACTTTAATATCTATGTACTGGAATTCAAAAAAAATTTTAAGCTTCTGTAATGAAGTTAGTTCGCATTATTGTCTCGTACATTGGACTGTACATCTGCTTCAAACTCGTTTACTCAAAGTGTTGTAAAGCCAGGCGATGAGAAAGCTACTAATGAAGGTACTAATGAATACTCCGACTGCACCAAGAACACATTGGAGTAAGGAGAGATCATAGGTCATGTATATTGTTCCCATCACACCAGTAAAGGGTTTCCCTTTATTAAAAATTACAATCATTAACCCCATGAAGAATGTAGATATTCCAGAGAGAGCGCCAAGAGATGCCCCTAAAGCAACAGGATCTATTTTGCCGAATTTCATATAGCTACCTATTATTTTCCTAATAATTCGTTCCATTATTAATTATTATCATGGTTATTGGAAGCATCTTACTTTGTACATGACAGATTAAAAGAGCTGAACATATTTTACTCAGGTGAGGAGGAGCTAAATTACAAAATTTTTTTGCAACGGAGCATGATTGACTCATAAGCTTGCTATCTCTATACTGAAATACCTTTGATTTTATGGTAAATATTGTGGAAGAACTTAGTGAATTACTTAGACCATCTTGGGGCGCAGAAAAATGGATTTTAGAGGGATGGAACAAGATTACGGCAGATGAGAAACAACTCATTAAAAATAGAATTGACGAGTTATTTTGCGATGGTTTACCTTTTGAGCTTCAATCTGACAAGCTATTTTATATTTACACGTTTTCACTTTTAGCACAGCTCGAAGTATTGGCAGTGCAAATTCCGCTTAAATTTGAATCAAAAATGTCTACTGTTGAATACAGAGAGCGCATGCGTCAACAATTGCTTGACGAAATATTTCATGGCTTAGTATTCACTAAAATTGTTTATATGCTTTGCGCCCCTTATGCTTCTCCACCTCCCTACAGCCCACATATTGAAATCATTTGTAATTTTATTCGAGCAGAAAGTTGCCCTAAAGTAGCAATTATGTTGCTTAATCTTATAGGTGAGGGATGGATTGAGGAAATTTTTGAAAGCCTACATCGTTATGGTGTTGCACCAAAAGTATTCACAACAATTCTCGAAGATGAGCATCGTCATGTATGCGAAGCCGATTTATATCGTGATATTGGTATGCCAGATGTTGAGCAAATAAAACCGAAAATTGCTTATCTGGAAGAACAATTAATCACCAATATTTTTATGCAATATAAATATATGTCTTCTGTTTGTGCTTTATTGGGTGTTGATGGAGTGATGCATTTTAAAGAATCCCTCAATAGAAAACATACTCAGCAGCTAAGTAAAGTCAATCTTGAACCCAGTGAAAATTGGAAGAATTTCATTGGATTTGCAGATGAACTATTACCTAGAGTTCGAAATTATACTGAGTCAAATCGAGAAGTTGAAATGACTCCAATTCGAAAAGCACTCATGACTCAGTGGGATAACCCAAGCGATCCAACGATGACTGGACAGTTTAGGATCGATATCTCATGCCTTGACTTTTTTAATAAAAAATTTGCTTCAGAGACCTTGACTACTTTGATGTTGCAGGCAGTTAGTTCCTGGATGACGCTCTCGGATTCTTTTAGAAATTATTTGAGTTTTCGAAAAATTTTCCAAACGAAGGAAGCTTATGTTGGTCTTGTCGTATTGCTGCCGGGATGTGGTGATCATCTAGGTACAATTGTTTTCGAAAATTGTCATAATCTTAGCTTTTATGATTTGTCTGCAAAAATTCGCACCATAGTAGGTATGATGGTTTATTGCTATAAAAAACGTGAACACTTAGAAAAAACAAATCCACGTATACAGCAACTAATGAAAGATATGGTTTATGAATATGCATATAACACTTATCCATATCCCCTCGCAGGAACACCGTATATCTCATTAAGTAATATTGGTGTTTTTGGTTATACCCAATCTATGGCACCACTTCGTAAAACTGAGTCCATGCGATTTACTATAATGGAAGTTGATCGAAGACCTGTTTGGCAACATGATACACAGTCATTTGTACCTAAAGATATGTTGCCCGTCTCTATCAGCGCGGATCATCGTATTTTTGATGGTAATTCGACCGTACCTAAAATGGTTGAAGAAAGGTTCCAGGCTATGTTTGCTAAAATGTGTAAGGAAAAGCCGAAAGCAAAACAACCATTGCATCAGCATGAACAATTAGAATTACTTATCGATCAATTGATTGAAACCAATGTTGAAATGGGATACAAGATGTTGATGTTACTTCAAACCTGTTGGTTTGATTTTATTTCCCTTGAAGACTGTTATACTGCATCCCATTATCATGGGACACAAGATTATACTAAGGAGCCAACTCTTATCTAATGTAATCGAGCAGAAAGTTATATACCCAAGCAGCAATATAACTACTAACAAAAGTGTTCATGAGTACTATGCCCGCACCTAGACCGGCATTAGCCACGGAGGGAGTATATGAAAGATATATACTGCCTACCATGGCGACAAAGGGTTTACCAGTATAAAAAACAAATGCCGCCAAGCCCATAAAAAATGAAGCAAGTGCTGATAGAATACTAATAGAAATACTTAAAGCAAGCGGATTTATTTTGCTGAATTCCATGATTTTTATCCTATTTTTAATAATAATTCATGCTATTATCAATTATTCCTTTTGAGATGGGAAGCTCATTTTTGTTAGAAATTTTATAGAGATAACGATGGACTCTTGCATGCATTGCAAGTAGAGTTATCTAATTGAATAATGCATTTTTCATAGTATTTTGTTTCGTGAGCCAAATAGAATATTTTAAATTAAATAGTTCTACTTAAGATGTTCATAAGAACGCTAATTACTTGAATGGATTAGTAAAGAATGTTAATTTTTTTAAAAGCTAATTTTCTGTCTTCAACCCCAAAGGGCATGGAGCTCTGATTGAAAAAAACGGTTTTATTTTCATCTCTGTTTTCACTTACTTTGCCAATAAGTGCGTACACCCTAGGTTTAGGTAAAATGAAAGTAGAATCAGCTTTAGACCAGCCTTTTCTTGCTGAAATTGAATTACTCGATGTACACGACGTTTCTTTGTCCGGTATTAAAGTAGGACTTGCTGATCCACAAAGCTATCGAAGCTTAGGTATTGAGCATTCTGAAGAAGTTAGTTCTCTTTCCTTTGATATTAGAAAAAATAAACAGGGAAAATTCGTTGTGATCGTTCACTCAACAGAACGAATGACGGATCCCTATATGGAACTTGTTGTCGATTTGATCTGGTCTAAAGGGCAAATTAATAAAGTTTTTACGGTATTGCTGGATCCACCTGGTTATAAATTAGCGAATACAACTGCACAAAGCGGTTTAACCTATCAGCGAAAATTTACTACTTATCATCAAAATACAACAGGTTCGACTAAGAAGTATCGTCAAGTGAATCAGGATCAGGCTACACAAAAGAAAAAAGCAGTTTATGGTCCGACAGTATCTAATGAAAATGTATGGCAGATTGCACAAAGATATAAAACTTCAGAAGCAATTTTACCGCAAATTGTTCTTGCAATTGTAGGAGCAAATCCGGATGCATTTATTGATGGAAATCTAAATGGATTAAAAAATGGAGTTCGCCTTAACGTTCCTTCTGATAAAGATTTTCAGGAGGTTCCAGCTGACTTAGCTACAGTTGAAGTAATGGCTCATGATAAAGCATGGAACGAAAAAACATCAATTAATCATGTATTAGCTCCTCCCTATATAACAGGACAAGCATCCAGTGCAGCCTCTGTTGAGTACTCACAAATACCGCCTGTACCAAAGTTTTCTGATGTTTCAACTTTGATACCGAGCCAAACATTGTCTAGATTTACTTTGCCAAGTTCAATCTCGTCTTTGGAGACCAAGAAACAAGTGAGTCCTGAGCAAAATAGGACACTGAAAGCTGAAATATCAATTACAACTGCTGCAGTAGATTCTTTGCGGGAGTCTAATGCTCTATTAACAGAACAACTCAGTTTATTACAAACACAAAATAAAAGATTACAAAAACAATTAGATATACGCGATCACGAGCTTCAATTAATCCGTAATCAAATTCAAACGATGATGAAAGAGCGGATAGCCATTGCAGGACAAGCCAACTCCATGAACAATTCAGATCACTCATCTGATTTTTGGATTTTATTTCTGTTATTGCTTGTTGCTGGTGGGGCGAGTGGGGTTGCTGCATATTTTTATTTTAAATGGCGTGATCAAGCAAAAAAAGGATCCGTTACAGCAAAGACCAATGCTCCAATTACTGTACATTCTGATTCACAGAAACCCATTATTTGTTCTGATGAGGGGCTTATTACGGAAGAACCTGTACAAGAGTTTAAAGCAGAGTCTAATGAAAAAACTGTACCTGAATTAAAATCTGAACCTGAATTAAAATCTGAACCTGAATTAAAACCTGAACCTGAATTAAAATCTGAGCCTGAGTTAAAATCTGAGCCTGAGTTAAAATCTGAGCCTGAATTAAAACCTGAGCCTGAATTAAAACCTGAGCCTGAGTTAAAATCTGAGCCTGAATTAAAACCTGAGCCTGAATTAAAACCTGAGCCTGAATTAAAATCTGAGCCTGAATTAAAATCTGAGTCTGAATTAAAACCTGAGCCTGAATTAAAACCTGAGCCTGAATTAAAACCTGAACCTGAATTAAAACCTGAGCCTGAATTAAAACCTGAACCTGAATTAAAACCTGAGCCTGAATTAAAACCTGAGCCTGAATTAAAACCTGAGCCTGAATTAAAACCTGAGCCTGAGTTAAAACCTGAACCTGAGTTAAAACCTGAACCTGAGTTAAAACCTGAACCCGAGTTAAAACCTGAGCCTGAGTTAAAACCTGAGCCTGAATTAAAACCAGAACCTGAATTAAAACCAGAACCTGAACCAAAGGCTGAGCCGGAATTAGAGTTTAGACCTGTGATAAAAACAGAACCTAATTTTGAGGCTGCAAGTGAGTTCACAAAAGGTACTTCTAATGCTCCTGAGCCTCAAGTATTGGCAACAGATGAAGAGCACTTGTTGGAAATTATACCTACTGAAGAGAAATTTGAGTCATCTGAGCGAACTAATGATGGCAAAAAAGATAAATCTCAAGAAGATAATTTACTTGAGTTTGAATCGGGTTTACATCATATGCTTACATCAAAGCCGACTCTAGGAGAAAATAATTCTCAAGAGCACGGCGATGAGGACAATGGTTTGGATTTTACTCCTTCATCTGATGATGTAATTCAAACACAGAAAAACGATGAGAATAGTGATCTTTCCCAGTTAAAAAACAAAAAGGCACTAGATACTCTGCTTGCTCTAGCAAGAACTTATATAGGAATGGAAGATATAGAATCTGCATTGCATTCTTTAAACGAAGTTATGGAACATGGTACTAAGTCACAAAAAGATGAAGCGCAACGCTTAATTGATGAAATACAAGGAAAACCATAATTTTTATTATGACCTGGATGAGGGTTTTGCTCGTAACGTGAGCTCCATTAGCAAAAACAACCTGGGCTTTGCTACGCTAGACCCAGGCTTATCTATGAGGGTTTTATTTCTTTATTTAACAAAGTTCTTTTCTTTACCAAAAAGATAGGTGGCTGTGATTAAAACTTCGTTTGAACGATAGGAACCAAGAGTTAATGATTCTCCAGTCCAAGCATTAACTCCGTTACCAGAGGCGAGTGGGCCTAAGTCCTGGTAAATATAACCCACTGAGAGGAACAATTGCGGAAGGAGTTGTACATCCACACCTGCACCTATATTGTAAGCGAACTCACTTGTATTAGAGTTTCTAAATTCAGGACTAATTCGCGGGGTAACTCCTGATAATGCGGATTCACTATAGTTAGAGGCATTGTTGAAAGAGCTGCCAATTCCTCCGTTAATGAATGGTGAAAATATTCCATATCTCATCAGATTTATTTTTCCAGAGGCTAATAAGAGATTGGAAGTAAAGTCCAGATTGTAGTTGTAGTTTGTAAATTGAGGTAAAGAATATTGTGTAATTTCCCCACTGATATGTGTTTTGAAAAAATACTGCCAAAAGATGCTCAATGAATAAGAAGGGAACCAGAGGCCATCATTTTGCCAACGTCGGCCTGCAGATGCTGCAATAATTCCTCCATTATTACTCGTAATTGAGTAGCGGTCTGCACCATAAGGGGCTGGAAACCCCGAGCCATTATTTACTTTGGTATGGGAATTTAATTCCGGAAATTGCGCGCCTCCTCCAATTGATAAAAACCAATTACCTTGAGCGTTGGAGATAGATTGATGTAAGGAATTTTGAATGTTTTCGATGTTTTTAGAGAAAGAAGAACTATGGCAGACAAATAATAAAGTGGTAATACCTAAGTAAAATAAATTCCTTTTCATAATGAGTCTCAATTAATGATTATAATGATATGCACAATTATTGACGCCAATTAATTGCGGAATGAGAAAGTATCATAATTGAATGAATCAAATCAATAAAATAGTCGAAGACACTTTTTAATACCTATTAATTTATAGGCGAAAATCATTAATTACTAAAAATCAGAACCAAGATAAAAGAAATTACTATAATATTTAATAAACTTGTAAATCAATTATATTAAGGTATAGACAAAACATATACTGTATTATAAATTGACCCTTTTATCAGGAATATTCAATGCGTATCGCCTTAGTGCTTGAGTACGATGGTAGCCAGTATCATGGCTGGCAAGCACAAACAGGCTTGCATACTGTGCAACAAGCCGTAGAACATGCTTTATCAAAGGTAGCAGATGGTCCTATTTCTGTAGTTTGCGCAGGTAGGACAGATACTGGTGTACATGCTACAAACCAAGTAATTCATTTCGACTGTGATAAAGTGCGTAGTATTCGTGCATGGATTCATGGCGCGAACTCTTTTTTGCCTAAAGATATTTGCGTTAAATGGGGAAAAGAATTAACAGAAGAATTTCATGCGAGATATTCTGCCACTGCGAGAAGATATCGTTATGTTATTTATAATGGTGCTATTCGACCTGCTTTATTTCGAAGCAATATAACTTGGCAATACCGGCAATTAGATCATCGTTTGATGCATCAAGCGGCCCAGGTTTTATTAGGAGAGAATGATTTTACTTCATTTCGCTCTGTTGAATGTCAGTCGAATACGCCTATGCGGAATATTCATAAATTACAGGTGAGTCGTACTGGTGATTTGGTGATAATAGATATTACTGCTAATGCTTTTTTACATCATATGGTACGAAATATTGCTGGTGTATTAATTGCAGTAGGTTCAGGAAAACATCCTGTATCTTGGGTAGATGAAGTGCTAAAAGCAAAAGACAGAAGACTCGGTGCCGAAACAGCACCTGCTTATGGGTTGTATTTAGTACAAGTGACTTACCCTCAGACGTTTTCTATATTACAGAATAATCCGGGGCCTTCTTTTCTTATGGAGAAATAATGAATCTGGCACGCATACGAGTCAAAATGTGTGGTATGACACGTAGCGAAGATGTCGCGCATGCGATTAATCTGGGTGTTGATGCTATAGGTTTGATTTTTTATCCGAAAAGTGCACGTTATGTTTCAATAGATCAGGCAAAAGTCTTGTTAAAAGATTTGCCTGCATTTGTAAATTCCGTTGCTGTTTTGGTGAATCCTGAACGTGATTTAGTCCATCAAATAGTAGAAGAATTACCGATTCAGCTATTGCAGTTTCATGGTGATGAATCCGCTGAGTTTTGCGAGCAATTTAATATGCCTTTTATTAAGGCAATACACTGTAATTCAGCAACATATATTCATCAGGCTGCACAGGATTTTGCAACAGCACGCGCATTATTGTTAGACACACCTTCAGAGGTAGCGCGCGGTGGAACTGGATGTGCTTTTGATTGGAAAATTATTCCACAAAAGCTGGAAAAGCCTTACATATTGGCTGGTGGATTGGATGAATTTAATGTACTCGAAGCAATTAAATCTTGTCATCCTTATGCTGTCGATCTGTGCAGTGGCATTGAGGTATCACCTGGGATTAAAGATCATGGCAAAATGAGTCGGTTTATGCAGAAATTGTTAAATTGGTAGTATAGTCGCCTGGGTGAAGCGCAGCGTAACCCGGGAAATTGGAATGCTGATCTCGGGTTACGCTGCGCTTCACCCAGGCTCATTTTTAAGAAGTTAATGAAGGTAGAGATGAACAAAAAAGAACTTCCTGACGAGCACGGGCACTTTGGTCCCTACGGTGGTATTTTTGTAGCAGATACCCTGATGTATGCATTAAAGCAATTAGAAGAAGCTTATGCAAAATATCGAAAAGATCCCAATTTTTTAGCAGAGCTAAATGCTGAATTAAAAGATTATGTGGGACGACCTAATCCACTTTATCATGCTCAACGTTTAAGTAAAGAAATCGGGGGGGCACAAATCTATTTAAAACGTGAGGATTTGAACCATACCGGGGCGCACAAAATTAATAATACAGTAGGGCAAGCGCTCCTTGCCACACGTATGGGAAAAACTCGAGTAATTGCCGAAACAGGCGCTGGCCAGCATGGGGTGGCTTCTGCAACAGTAGCGGCTAAATTAGGTTTAGAATGCGTGGTGTATATGGGGGCTGAGGATATAAAACGTCAGTCATCTAATGTTTATCGCATGAAATTGTTAGGTGCGGAAGTTGTCCCAGTTACATCAGGATCACAAACGTTAAAAGATGCATTAAATGAAGCGATGCGTGATTGGGTAAGCCATGTTGATGATACCTTTTATATTATTGGTACAGTGGCTGGCCCACATCCTTATCCCCAGATGGTTCGAGATTTTCAATCTGTTATTGGCATAGAAGCAAAAGCTCAATTTCTGGAAAAAACCGGACGCTTACCCGATGCATTAGTTGCTTGCGTAGGCGGTGGCTCTAATGCAATCGGTTTATTTTACCCATTCCTAAGTGACTCAACGGTTGCAATCTATGGAGTTGAGGCAGGAGGAAAGGGGTTAGAAAGTGGCGAACATTCTGCTTCATTGATTGCGGGAAAACCGGGGGTGTTACATGGTAACCGGACATATTTGCTCTGTGATGAATACGGTCAAATCAAAGATACTCACTCCGTCTCAGCAGGTCTTGATTACCCGGGAGTAGGTCCTGAACATGCTTATTTAAAAGATACAGGACGCGTTATTTATGAAGCAATTAATGATGATGAAGCATTGAACGCTTTTCGTACTTTAACACGGGTTGAGGGAATTATTCCTGCTCTTGAGTCCAGCCATGCAGTGGCTTATGCAATGAAGCTTGCCAAGAAGATGTCAGTGGATCAAAGTATTATCGTGAATTTATCAGGTCGAGGTGATAAAGATATGCACACTGTGGCACAAATTGATGGGATTACCGTATGAATCGAATCGACAAAACATTGATGCGCTTGAACGCCAGTGGTAAAAAAATGCTTAGTCCTTACATTACTGCCGGAGATCCTTATCCCGAAATCACGGTGAAGCTTATGCATGAACTGGTTAGAGCCGGGGCAGATATTTTAGAACTGGGTATTCCTTTTTCTGATCCCATGGCGGAAGGACCTGTTATCCAAAGAGCAATGGAACGAGCGCTTGCTCAGGATGTGCATTGCCAAACGGTTTTGAATATGGTGAAAGAGTTTCGTTTGCAGGATCAGGAGACGCCAATTGTTATCATGGGTTATTTAAATCCTATTGAGCATTTTGGCTATGAACTTTTTGCACAACAGGCAATAGAATCCGGGGTAGATGGAACAATCTTAGTAGATTTACCTCCCGAGGAAAGTGAAGAAGTAGCTAAGATCTGGCAAAAATATGGTTTATACAGTATCTTTCTTTGTTCTCCTACGACATCCGATGAGCGAATGGCATTAATTAACCAATTCGCCAAGGGTTATTTGTACTATGTGTCTTTAAAAGGTGTTACTGGTTCAGATGCATTGGATGTATCATCTTTAAACGCGCAGTATCAACGCCGTAAAGCACAAACCAAGCTTCCTTTAATGGTAGGCTTTGGCATAAAAACACCAGAAATGGCTGCAGAAGTTGCCAGATTTGCAGATGGTGTTATCGTTGGAGCGGCCCTGATTACACGAGTTCTGGAAGCGTACAACGCGAATAAAGATATGTTGGAAGCGGGAGCCGATTTAATTTACTCTATGCGACATGCTATGGATAAAAATTTAAAATGATAACAAAAGTTGCGCCAGTCTTATTCCAACTAATGAGATATAGAGAAAAATGCATTATTGGGTTGGTTTGATGAACACAAGCGTAACCTGGGAATCCGGTATTCAATAACCGGCATATAAGATTAATCGAGTTATAGCTTATTTTTACTGAAGCTACATAGTAATAACAGTGACGGAAATATCCCAATGATAGAATTAACTGAAAAACGAGCTCATTTTATAAGACAACTGATTACTGATGAACTGGCGAGTGGCAAACATAAGTCTGTAGTGACTCGTTTTCCTCCCGAACCTAACGGATATTTGCACGTAGGGCATGCTAAATCTATCTGTTTGAATTTTGGTTTGGCGCAAGAGTTTGGAGGAATCTGTTATCTACGTTTTGATGATACTAATCCAATCAAAGAAGAGGAAGAGTATGTCAATGCCATTATTGAGGATGTACGTTGGTTAGGGTTTGAATGGCATGACATGACGCACTCTTCAGACTATTACCATGAGTTGTATGATTTTGCTGTGTTACTTATTAAAAAAGATTTGGCTTATGTGGATAGTTTAAGCATGGAAGAAATTCGTGCTTATCGCGGAACCTTACAAGAGCCTGGACGTGAAAGTCCATACAGAAATCGACCCATCGAAGAAAGCTTGGATTTATTCACACGCATGAAAGCAGGGGAGTTTTCTGATGGTGCCCATGTATTAAGAGCAAAAATTGATATGCAGTCTGGTAACTTGAACATGCGTGATCCGGTAATCTACCGCATTCGACATGCGCATCACCAGCGTACTGGTGACGAATGGTGTATTTATCCGATGTATGATTATGCTCATCCTATTTCCGATGCTTTAGAAAAAATTACTCATTCATTGTGTACCTTAGAGTTTCAAGATCACCGTCCTCTCTATGACTGGTGTGTAGACAATTTACCGTTACCTGCAAAACCGATACAAACAGAGTTTGCACGTTTGAATTTATCACATACAGTCACTTCCAAGCGCAAATTACGTGAGCTGGTCGAAAAAAAGGCTGTTACTGGATGGGATGATCCACGAATGCCTACGATACGTGGGATGAGAAAACGCGGTTATCCAGCAGCTGCAATCCGCCAGTTTTGTGAAATAATAGGAATATCACGTAGTGATTCTGTAATCGATATGTCCATACTTGAGGAATGTGTTCGTGATGAGTTAAATAGAACAGCGAAACGCGCTTTATGCGTTATGGATCCTATAAAAGTAGTTCTAGAAAACTATCCAGAAGGTAAAGTAGAAGTATTAAAGCCAGCTTATAATCAGCAAGATCCAGATTCGGAGCGACGTGATTTACCGTTTACGCGAGAGCTTTTTATTGAACGTTCAGATTTTATGGAAGAGCCACCTAAAAAATACTTCCGTTTATCTCCCGGGGCTGAAGTGCGTTTACGTCACGCTTATGTAATTAAATGTCATGAAGTGATTCATGATGAACAGGGCAATATTATTGAGTTGCGCTGTACCTATGATGAAAAAACTTTAGGAAGAAATCCTGAAGATAGAAAAGTAAAAGGGGTCATCCATTGGGTATCATGTGAACATGCATATCCTGTGACTGTATTAGAGTATGACCGTTTATTTAATGATCCCAACCCTGGCCGAGAGGACGATTTTTTCCAATTTTTAAATCATAACTCATTGCAAATAAAACAAGCCTATTGTGAACCAGCTTTAGCAACTCAGCAAGAAGGCGAAGTGTTTCAGTTTGAGCGTTTGGGATACTATGGTGTTAATGAATTAAAAGATGGACGTGTTAACATATTTCATCGTGTCGTTGACTTGAAAGATACTTGGGGAAAACTAGGGTAAGCTAAAGGGGCAGATATGTTGCATTTATATAATTCTTTAACCAGAACAAAAGAACCGTTTGTTTCAATTGCACCTGGAAAAATCGGGCTCTATGTTTGTGGTATTACTGTTTATGATCATTGTCATATAGGCCATGCTCGCTCTATGGTAGCTTTTGATGTTATTGTTCGTTATTTGCGTTCCCAAGGTTATGAGGTGAAATATGTGCGTAATATTACGGATATTGATGACAAAATTATCGCACGTGCACATGAGCGTGCTATACCAATAGATGAATTGACTGCTCAGTATATTGCAGCAATGAATGAGGATACAAAAGCCTTAAATATTTTAGCACCGGATGTAGAACCACGGGCTACGGAGCATATACACAGTATTATTCAATTAATTGAACGTTTGCTTGCGAAAGGAAATGCTTATCTTAGCGATAATGGTGATGTATGTTACCAAGTCGACTCATTCGCTGACTATGGTAAATTATCGCACAAGGATTTAGAGGGATTAGTCGCTGGAGCTCGTGTTGAAATTGTGAAAGAAAAACGCTCCCCATTGGACTTTGTTTTATGGAAAAAAGCAAAACAAGGCGAGCCCAGTTGGCCATCTCCTTGGGGTGAAGGACGTCCAGGCTGGCATATTGAATGTTCTGCAATGGCTATGAGTGAGTTAGGTGAGCAATTCGATATTCATGGGGGCGGTTTGGATTTACAATTTCCTCATCATGAAAATGAGATCGCTCAGAGTGAGGCGGCTACCGAAAAGCCATTTGCAAATTATTGGTTGCATGTAGGAATGTTGCAAGTTAATAACGAGAAAATGTCAAAATCATTGGGCAATTTTTTCACTATTGCTGATGTTTTGGCTGATCATCATCCTGAAGTGGTGCGTTATTTCCTTTTAAGCAGTCATTATCGTAGTTCATTGAATTATTCTGAAGAAAATTTGGCCAACTCAAAAAAAGCATTAACTCGTTTGTATCAAACCATAAAAGACGGCCATACTATTGCTGACGGAGAATTAGATAATCATTGGATTAATGAATTTAACCAGGCGATGAATGACGACTTTAATACACCCGTGGCATTATCTGTTTTGTTTCAGCTTAGCCATGAAGTAAATAAGAATAACTCACCGGTTCTAGGTGCTACCTTGAAATATTTAGCAGGTATTATGGGGCTATTGCAGGAAGACCCGGCTTCATTTTTACAATCAGGATTTGCTGAAGAGGATAGAGTAGAAATAGAACAATTAATTGCTGAGCGACTTCAAGCACGTGCTGATAGGAATTGGGGGCGTGCTGACCAGATAAGAGCAGACTTACTAAGTCGTGGCATCGAGTTAGAAGATGGGGTCAACGGAACCACTTGGCGTAAGGTTGAATAGGTCTTGTAGCCAGGGTTTAATGCAGAGAAACCCGGGGATTATAGAGAATAGAATTCCCAGGTTTCCTTTCGCGATAGTACATCAAATTATAAAAAGTTCCAGTGATAGGAACCTTCTTTCAATTGCTATTTTGAATTAACCCATGATTACTTTTTTTATCTTTATTTGTTAGAGACAACTAATAAGATTTTTTCCTATCATTTGGAAAATACTTCTTTGTTTCCACAGACGAATACGGTTATAGACATTTTAAAAACTCAAATCCCTCGCTTGGAGGCGTTTATCGTCAATGAGGAAAACATTAGGATTTATGGAGCTCAATTAGTTAATTATGTATATTATTTACATGATTTAAATATTATTGATTTAAGGAAATCCTATACCAAACTTTTTCAGCAAACTTTTCCCGATTATATGGATAGTCAACTATCCGAATTGGAGTATGAAGCAAAACTTTATGGTATGACGTATTTTGTCACTGCAGCGAGTCATTATTATCAAAACTCAGTAAATGACGAATCCTTCCTCTGGATAAGCGATTATTTTGAGCGTAATATGCAACAAATAATAGAGCGCTCGGAGAATGATGTTATTGCCGAAATAGGGGTTTGCTTATTGTTATTAAATAAAAAGGATTCGCCAGTAATTAAAAAAATAAGGGACCATTTAGAGACAGTATATAACACGCAACATCAGATGATTCCTGCGCGCACCAACTCTGTCGATTTTATATTTGGTGAACATCGTAATACTCTTACCGTAATGCTTTATAAATGGCCAGAAAAACTTATGGATGGTCCATTTTTTACAGAAGAATTAGCATTAATTCATTGATGTTTTTAATAGGGCAAATGTAGCGTTATCTTTTATGTAGCTATAAGCCTTTGAGTTTCAGATTATTGATTCAAATTTAATTTACATAAATTGGTCGGGGGATATGATCTACTGATCTAGGGAAAGACAGTGAAAGATTTTACTAAAGAAGATGTATGTACCATGTACCATATCTTTTTGGGGCGCCAACCAGAAAGTATCGAAGTATTGGATATTCATTATGCTCATCATCAATCACTCATCGAAATGTTAAATTCTTTTTGGCATTGTGATGAATTTAAAAAAAGAATGGACTCAATAAACAAAACAGTTGTTAAGAAAAGTCAAAAAACGGATAGCCTTACACACCATATCACTGCTACAGGAAATTATTTTTTGCCAACGGATGCGCATGAAGACATTATTGCGAATGCCATCATTTCTGGGAATATTTTTGATGAGCCTATTTATGAAGTAGCTAAGCGTTATATTAAACCCGGAACTACAGTATTAGATATTGGTTCTAATTTTGGTCAAATGGCAGTTTTGTTTTCTCAATTAGTGGGTGATGAAGGTGTCGTACATGCATTTGAGGCTGATGATTTTGTTTATTCTGTTTTGAGGAAAAATATTGCAGAAAATGCCCAAAACATCATAAGTCATTTCGGTGCAGTCCATAATCGTAGGGATGAGACTCTGTTTTTTCCTGTCCAAGATTTCGAGCGATTTTCTACTTATGGTTCTTACGGAATAGATTATGTCTATGGGAAAGGGCGTCCAGTCAAATCAATAATGATAGATGATCTTGATTTTGAAAAACCAGTAAGCTTTATGAAAATCGATATTCAAGGCGGTGATTTATTGGCAATGCAAGGGGCGGTAAAAACAATAGAAAAATATAAAATGCCAATTGTTTTTGAATATGAATATTTATTTGAAGAGGAACTAAATTTAAGCTTTCAGGAGTATGTAAATTTTGTAAAAATGATAAATTATCAATTCAAAAGCGTAATAAATGGACAAAACTTTTTAATTGTTGCAAATTGTTGATGGAAAATAGAATAATATGTTCAAAAAATATTTAAGATTGCTTAACTTTTGGAACACTATGATTTAATACCATTCTTGTAAGGGGTTGATCTTTATTAGCACGAGCTACGGCTATAAAAATTAACAAAAACATCATAGAAAGCGCCATCCAACCCATAAGATAAAAACAATCATCAAGTGCCAAAGCAATAGCCTGACGCGTAAGGTAATTATTTAATTGAGCAAGAGCATGTTTACCTTGGAGATGGAATAGTTTTGCCTGTTGTAAAAAATTTTGTGTTTCAGGGGAAAATGCAGTCAAATTGCTGCCCAATCGAAGGTGAAAAAAGACTTCGCGTCTATGCCATAAAATAAGAAATAATGAAACGCCTAACGCACTACCAAGCAAACGTGACACATGAAAAAAACATATGCATTCAGCGAGCTTTGTTTCAGGAAAAGTGAATACTGATAAATGAAAGAGGGGGGATAAAAATAATGCTAGGCCTATACCGGCTAGTCCTCGTGAAAATGCAATACGGTTAAAATTAATATCTACGTTAAAGTATGCGGTATAGAAACAGGAAAGGGCAAAGAAAAGTAGGGCAATGAGTAATGGATAAAATGGTGTAGACAGTGCTAATAACCCGCTAGTAAATGGCGCAGGCCATCAATAAAGTTTCACCAGAAAATACCCCAAGAAGTTTACAAAAAGACCAAGACAGAAAACTCATCTAAAATAAAGGGACTAATGA
>NZ_CDRUHA020000058.1:0-297223 GCF_977063405.2 Legionella stuttgartensis | reverse complement strand
GAGTAGAAATGGTAATGCCTGGTGATAACGTACAATTGACTATCAACCTGCATGCACCTATTGCGATGGACGAAGGTTTACGTTTCGCAATTCGGGAAGGTGGCCGTACTGTTGGCGCCGGTGTTGTCGCTAAAATTATCGAGTAATTACAATGAGTAGCAATCAAAACATTAAAATAAGATTAAAATCCTTTGATCATCGGTTGATTGACTTATCAACTCGAGAAATTGTAGAGACTGCAAAACGTACTGGCGCACAAGTTCGTGGGCCAATACCTTTGCCAGTCCGTAAGGAAAAATTTACTGTATTGACTTCACCGCATGTTAATAAAGATGCTCGAGATCAATATGAATTACGTACTCACAAACGTCTGGTCGTTATCGTTCATCCAACTGAAAAAACAGTTGATGCGTTGATGAAGTTAGATCTGGCTGCTGGGGTTGATGTTCAGATAAGCCTTGATGACTAAATGTTAGGGTGAAGGATATTAAAGAGGTGTTAGAATGATGATCGGTTTATTAGGCCGTAAAATCGGTATGACGCGGGTCTTCATGGCAGATGGAGTTTCTGTTCCAGTGTCTGTTGTTGAAGTTCACCCTAATAGAGTCTCACAAGTTAAAACCAAAGAAACTGATGGTTACTCTGCTGTTCAATTAACTGGTGGTACTAAAAAAGCAAGCAAAGTTAACAAACCTTTAACTGGTCACTTTGCAAAAGCTGAAATTGAAGCTGGTGACATGCGAGTTGAGTTCTTAATTGACTCAGAAGATGCATTCAAAGCTGGCCAGGTAATATCAGTAGCAGATGTATTCACTGCTGGGCAGTTTGTTGATGTTGCTGGAACCACAAAGGGTAAAGGTTTTGCTGGTACTGTTAAGAGATATAATTTTAGAACACAAGATGCTACTCATGGTAACTCCAGATCGCATCGTGTACCTGGTTCTATTGGTCAAAACCAAACTCCAGGACGTGTGTTCAAAGGTAAGAAAATGGCTGGTCACATGGGTAATGTCCGTTGTACGGTTCAAAGCCTTGAATTAGTGCGCGTAGATGCTGAAAGAAACTTACTTCTTATCAAAGGTGCTATACCTGGTGCTCCTGGCTCACAAGTTGAGATTAAGCCTGCAGTTAAAAAGCAAGAACGAGGTGAGTGATGGAAATTACTACTATAGATACAAATTCAAAACTAATACTGAACCAAGAAGTATTTGCATATGGTTACAATGAGGGATTAATCCATCAAGCAGTAGTAACCTATATGAATAACGCTCGTAGTGGTAATAGTGCTCAGAAAACACGGTCTGAAGTTAGAGGTGGTGGTAAAAAGCCATGGAATCAAAAAGGTACCGGTCGTGCTCGTGCTGGTACAATACGAAGCCCACTCTGGAGAAGCGGTGGGGTCACGTTTGCCTCTAAAAAAAGAGATTATTCACAAAAAATTAATAAAAAAATGTACAAACGTGCATTACGTAGTATAATCTCCGAACTTTGCCGCACTGGTAACCTCATTGTAGTGAGTGATTTCCAATGCGAAAGCAAAAAAACTAAAGATTTTGTTAATAAAATGAACCAACTAAACATTAATAATGCTCTTATCGTAATGAGTGAAGTTGGCGAGAATGAATATTTTGGTTCAAGAAACTTAATTGATTATGACATCTGCGACGCTACAACTATAGATCCTGTTTCTTTACTCAAATTTGAGAAAGTTGTTGTTACAGAAGCTGCAATTAAAAAAATTGAGGAACAGTTACAATGAACGCTGAAAGATTGTTGATGGTTCTACGTGAACCACATACTTCTGAAAAAGCTACTGTCATAGCTGATAAGCTGAAACAGTTCACTTTCAAAGTATTGAAAACTGCAACTAAAAATGAAATTAAAATGGCGGTAGAGCATATATTTAACGTTAAAGTTAAAAATGTATCTGTTATCAATGTGAAGGGAAAAACAAAGCGTTTTAAACAAACAAGCGGAAAGCGTAGTGATTGGAAAAAGGCATTTGTAACTCTTCATGCTGATCAAGATATTGACTTTACAGCTACCGAATAAGGCAGATTAAGATGGCACTATTAAAATCTAAACCTACATCGCCAGGAAAACGTGGCGAGTTACGCGTGGTTCATCACCATATTCATAAAGGAAAACCACACGCTGCTTTAGTTGAAAAACTAAAGAAGACTGGTGGACGTAATAACCAAGGTAGAATCACTGTAAGACATATTGGTGGTGGTCAACGTAATCAATATCGTATTATTGACTTTAAACGTAATAAGGATGGTATTGAAGCACGTGTTGAACGTATTGAATACGATCCAAATCGCACCGCTTTAATTGCATTAATTGTTTATAAAGATGGTGAAAGAAGATATATTATCGCACCAGCTAATTTAAAAGAGGGTGATACTGTTGTAAGTGGTGCTGATTCACCTATTAGCACAGGTAATTGTCTTCCACTAAAAAATATTCCTGTTGGTACCACAATTCACTGTGTTGAAATGAAACCAGGAAAGGGTGCGCAGGTCTTAAGAAGTGCTGGAGCAAGTGGACAAATTGTTGCTAAAGAAGGTATTTATGCAACATTAAGACTTCGCTCAGGCGAAATGCGTAAAATACATGTTCTTTGCAGAGCGGTAATTGGTGAAGTAAGTAATAGTGAGCATAGTTTACGCGCATTAGGTAAAGCCGGAGCTAAACGCTGGAGAGGTATTCGCCCAACAGTTCGTGGGGTAGCTATGAACCCAGTTGACCATCCACATGGTGGTGGTGAAGGCCGCACTTCTGGTGGACGTCATCCTGTATCACCATGGGGTATGCCTACTAAAGGTTACAAAACCAGAAGTAATAAGCGTACTGATGGTTTTATTGTCAGAAGACGTAAAAAGAAATAATTATTGAGAGGATATCAAGTGGCTCGTTCTATAAGAAAAGGTCCTTTTATTGACCATCATTTGATTGCCAAAGTAGAGGCTGCAATTGAATCAAAATCTAAGAAACCAATTAAAACATGGTCTAGACGATCAACAATCGTTCCCGAAATGATTGACTTAACAATTGCTGTTCATAACGGCAAAGATCATATCCCTGTATATATTACAGATAATATGGTTGGTCATAAATTAGGTGAGTTTGCCATGACTCGAACTTTTAAAGGCCATTCTGGTGACAGAAAGGCTAAAGGTAAATAAGAGGATATGATGGAAGTTACAGCAAAGTTAAAAGGTGCTCCCTTATCCGCTCAAAAGGGCAGATTGGTAGCCGATATGATACGTAACATGAAAGTATCTGGTGCACTTGATGTCCTCAAGTTTACACCAAAAAAAGGTGCTCAATTAATGCTTAAATTATTAGAATCAGCTATTGCAAACGCTGAAAATAATAATGGAGCAGATATTGATGATTTAAAAGTAGGTATGGTCTGTGTTGATGAAGCGATGACTTTAAAACGTATTAGTCCCAGAGCTAAAGGACGTGCAAATCGAATTTGTAAACGTACCTGCCATATCACGATTAAAGTGTCTGACGAGGAATAGCAATGGGACAAAAAGTTAACCCTATAGGTATACGCCTTGGTATTATTAAAGACTGGAACTCTAAATGGTTCGCAGGTAAAAAATACGCTGAATTCTTAATTCAAGATATTAAATTACGTACTGAGCTTAAAAAGAAACTTATGGCAGCTGCTGTAAGTAAAATTTTAATTGAGCGACCTGCTAATAATGCTGTAGTTACAATATTGACTGCACGACCTGGTGTTATCATCGGTAAAAAAGGTGGTGGTATTGAAACATTACGTTCAGAAATTTCTAACAAATTAGGTGTACCAGTTCATCTAAATATTGAAGAAATTAAAAAACCTGAGCTCGATTCAACTTTGGTTGCCGAAGGAATTGCACAACAATTAGAACAGCGTGTTATGTTTAGACGTGCTATGAAGCGTGCGGTTACTTCTGCTCTTAAAGCAGGGGCGAAAGGAATTAAAATTTGTGTTAGTGGACGACTAGGTGGTGCTGAAATTGCGCGAAGTGAATGGTATAGAGAAGGACGTGTGCCTTTACATACTTTCAGAGCAGATATTGATTACGGTACAGCAGAGTCTAAAACTACCTACGGTATTATTGGTGTAAAAGTCTGGATCTTCAAGGGCGAAATTCTCCCACAAAAGAAAAGATCTTCTGACGGTGCCCAGTGAGTGAGGATTAAGAATCATGTTACAACCTAAACGTACAAAATACCGAAAACAGATGAAAGGCCGTAACAGAGGTTTAGCCTTGCGCGGTAGCAACATCAGCTTTGGTGAATTTGGTTTGAAAGCTCTCGAGCGTGGTCGTCTAACTGCACGACAAATTGAAGCAGCTCGTAGAGCAATGACACGTCATATTAAGCGTGGTGGTAAAATTTGGATTAGAGTATTCCCAGACAAACCTATTACTCAAAAACCTCTTGAAGTAAGACAGGGTAAAGGTAAAGGTAGCGTTGAATATTGGGTTGCTCAAATACAACCTGGCAAGGTTTTATTTGAAATGGAAGGTGTATCCAGAGAGCTTGCGATGGAAGCTTTTGATCTGGCTAAAGCGAAACTTCCTTTCAAAGTTATATTTGAAGAAAGGAAGGTGATGTAATGAAAAAGATTGATGAATTACGCAGTTTATCAGTAGAAGAACTGCAAAATGAACTGCTTTCATTGCGTAAAGAACAACTTAATTTGCGAATGAAGAAAGCAAGTGGCTCACTAGATAAAACACATCTCATCACCATGGTGCGTAAGTCAGTGGCAAGAGTAAAAACAATGTTGACTGAAAAGGCAGGTAAGTGACATGTCTAATAGTGAATCAAATGCCAGAACAATGGTTGGAAAAGTAGTTAGCGACAAAATGGATAAAACCATAGTTGTGATGATTGAACGTTCTGTTAAGCATCCAAAATATGGAAAAATTATGAAACGTAGAGCTAAATTTCATGCTCATGATGAAAATCAAGTATGCAAAATTGGCAATATAGTAAAGATCCGTGAGTCAAGACCACTCTCTAAAACAAAAAGCTGGGTATTAGTCGAAGTAATTTCTTAATCAACCCTGTTGATTTACTTTTAAAACCCTAAAAGGCCTGATATAATCAGCAACCTTTTTCTGGTCGAAATCAGAGCTGGAGTAAAAAATGATCCAAATGCAGACAGTGCTCGAAGTGGCTGACAACAGCGGAGCACGTAAGGTTATGTGTATTAAAGTGCTTGGCGGGTCGCACCGTAGATATGCACGTGTAGGTGATGTAATCAAAGTTAGTATTAAAGATGCAATACCCAGAAGTAAAGTAAAAAAAGGTGCTGTTATGAAGGCTGTAGTTGTTCGTACAGCGCAAGGCGTTCGTAGAGATGATGGATCTTTGATCCGTTTCGATGGTAACGCTGCAGTACTGTTAAATAACCAAAACGAGCCAATAGGTACTCGTATATTTGGCCCTGTTACTCGCGAGCTACGAGAGAGATTTATGAAAATAATATCTCTGGCTGCAGAAGTTTTGTGAGAAGGATTTAGATATGAAACGTATTCAAAAAGGCGATGAAGTAATTATAATTGCCGGAAAAAGTAAAGGTCATAGAGGTAAAGTCCTACGTGTTACTGAAAATGGCATTGTTGTAGAAGGCGGAAACTTGATTAAGAAACATGTTAAGCCCAATCCACAGAAGCCAGAAAACAAGGGTGGAATTGTTACTCTTGAAGCACCAGTTCACGTTTCAAACGTTGCTCATTTTAATCCCAATACAAAAAAAGCAGATAAAGTAGGATTTAAGTTCATCGAGAGTAACGGTGAGAGTAAAAAAGTTAGATATTTTAAATCTGACAATGAAATAATTGACCGTGTTTAATTAGGTGATTCAAATGGCAAGACTTAATGAATTTTATAAAAAAGAAATCATCCCTATGATGATGAAACGGTTCAACTATTCCAGCGTTATGGAAGTTCCAAAGCTGCTAAAAATCACCTTAAACATGGGTGTTGGCGAAGCTGTTGGTGATAAAAAGGTAATGAACCATGCTGTTGAAGATATGACTTTAATAGCGGGACAAAAGCCGGTTGTTACTAAAGCAAGAAAATCTATTGCTGGTTTTAAGATTAGGGAAGGATGGCCAATAGGCTGTAAAGTAACTCTAAGACGTCAACGTATGTATGAGTTTTTAGACCGATTGATTTCCGTAACTTTACCGCGTGTAAGAGATTTTCGTGGTTTAAATCCTAAATCTTTTGATGGAACTGGTAATTATAGTATGGGTATACATGAGCAAATCGTATTCCCAGAAATTGATTACGATAAAACAGATGGTATTCGTGGTTTAGATATTTGTATTACTACGACTGCTAAGACAAATGAAGAAGCTAAAGCTTTATTAGAAGCCTTTAACCTTCCATTAAAAGATAGAGATAAAAAATAAGGGTGAAATTGTGGCTAAAAAATCAATGCTTATGAGAGAGTTAAAGCGTAGCAAGCTTGTAAATAAGTACAGTAAGCGTAGAAACGAATTGAAAAAATTGATTAAATCATCTGATGATTTTCAGGTAATTATGGATAGTCAGTTAAAGTTAGCTAAATTGCCTGTTAATTCAAATCCTGTTCGTTTTAAAGAACGATGTCAACAATGTGGTCGTCCACATGGTGTTTATCGTAAATTTGCTCTTTGCAGAATTTGCTTAAGACAACAACTAATGGTTGGTAATATACCAGGCGGAAGAAAATCTAGCTGGTAATTTTTTAATTGGAGAACGATTGTGAGTATGCATGATCCAGTTGCTGATATGCTGACCCGAATTAGAAATGGTCAACAAGCAAAACATCAGCAAATAACGTTAACTTCTTCTAAGTTGAAAGAAGAAATTGCTCGAGTTTTAAAGGAAGAAGGTTATATCGAAAACTTCTTTGTAGAATCACTAGATAATAATCTTAAATTGATGACGATAAAGCTGAAATATTATCATGGCAGACCTGTTATCGAACTGATTAAGAGAATTAGCAGACCTGGATTGCGAGTATATAAGTCTTATAAAGATTTGACTTCTATTCCTGGTTTTGGTGTGGCTATATTGTCTACATCACAAGGTATAATGACCCATATATCTGCAAAGATGAAAGGCGTTGGTGGCGAAGTCATTTGTGAAGTGGCTTAATACTTGCGAGGAATAATATGTCTAGAGTAGCAAAAGCCCCAGTAGTTCAACCAGCAAATGTTGAAATAACAATAGGTGATGGTGAGGTTACTGTAAAAGGGCCTAAAGGAACACTAACCCAAAAAATTAATAGGTTAGTAAAAGTAACTAAAAATAAAGATTCTAACCATGTTGAGTTTGCTCCTGCTGCAAATGATCCAAAAGCTTGGGCACAAGCTGGAACGGCGAGAGCATTAGTAAATAATATGGTTAAGGGTGTAACTGAAGGTTTTGTTGTTACCTTGGAATTGGTCGGGGTAGGTTATAGAGCACAATCTAAAGATAAGTCTATTACATTATCATTAGGTTTCTCTCATCCTATTGAATACCAATTGCCTAAAGGTGTTTTAGTTGAAACTCCAAGCAATACAGTTATATTGCTAAAAGGAGTGGATAAACAAATTTTGGGCCAAGTAGCTTCTGAAATAAGAGCATTTAGACCACCAGAGCCTTATAAAGGTAAAGGTGTTAAACTAGCTGGCGAGTATATTGCTCGTAAAGAAGCGAAAAAGAAATAAGGTTTAAGTTATGAATAAACACAACTCACGTGATCGACGTGGATTAAAAGCAAAAGCACTGATTCGTAAATCAGGCAGAGCAAGACTTGTCGTTTTTAGAAGTGGTTTGCATATTTACTCACAAATCATTCAAGCAGATAAGCTGGGTGATAAAGTAATCGCTTCATGTTCAACTAACGATAAAGAATTACGCGCCAGTCTGACCGGTAAATGTAAAGTAGAACAAGCCACCTTAGTTGGCAAACTGCTTGGTAAGCGTGCGAGCGAGCAAGGCGTTACTCAAGTTGCATTTGATCGTGCTGGTTATAAATATCATGGCCGAGTGAAAGCCCTTGCAGAAGGTGCTCGCGAAGCTGGATTGGATTTTTAAGGAACGATTATGGCATTCGATGAATCATCACCTAAATCAGATGGCTACCAAGAAAAGCTAGTATCGGTTAATCGTACAGCTAAAGTTGTTAAGGGAGGCCGTGTTTTTGGTTTTGCAGTGCTTGTTGTTGTTGGTGACGGCAAGGGTAAAGTTGGCTTTGGTAGAGGTAAGGCTAGAGAAGTTCCAATTGCTATTCAAAAAGCAATGGAACAAGCAAAGAAAAACATGGTTTATATTCCACTTTCTGGATCAACTATTTTCCACGAGATTACTTGGAACTATGGCGCTTCTAAGGTATTTATGAAGCCTGCAAGTGAAGGTACTGGAATTATTGCTGGCGGTGCGATGAGAGCTGTATTAGAAGTTTTAGGCGTACAAAATATATTAGCTAAGAGTATTGGTTCTACCAATCCAAGCAATATTGTAAGAGCAACGATCGCAGCTTTAACTAATATTGGTACCCCAGATTATGTTGCGGCCAAGCGTGGTAAAACTGTTGAAGAAGTTATGGCGGGCTAATTATGGAAAAGAAAATTAAAATAACTTTGGTTAAGAGCATTATTGGCAGAAAACCAAAGCATATTTCTATCGTAAAACAATTAGGTCTTGGTAAAACTAATTCTAGCGTATCACATAATGATACCCCAGCGATCCGTGGCCTTATTAATAAAGTTGACTACCTATTGCTGGTTGAGGAGAGTGTATAATGAATTTAAATTCACTATCACCAGATCCTGGTTCAAAACGTCCAAAAAGACGCTTAGGACGTGGTATAGGATCCGGGTTAGGTAAAACTAGTGGTAAAGGGCATAAAGGTCAAAAGGCTAGAGCTGGTGGTTTTCATAAAATTAACTTTGAAGGCGGTCAAATGCCAATTCAAAGACGTTTACCAAAAATGGGCTTTAAGTCACGAGTTGGTAGAACTATAGATCAAGTTTGCCTTAGTGAACTTGCAAAATTATCTGCTGATGTAATTGATTTAAATGTCTTACGCGAAGCTGGTCTAATCAATAGTTCTATTAAAGATGTAAAAGTTATTTTATCCGGTGAGTTAACTACAGCCATCAAACTTAAAGGTTTAAGGGTCACTAAAGGAGCTCGTTTGGCCATTGAAGGTTTAGGCGGCAGCATAGAAGAGTGACTATGAAAAACCAAAAACATAATGCAAGCCAATCACGTGGAGGATTGGCTGAACTAAAATCAAGATTATTGTTTGTTGTTCTCGCTATTCTGTTTTATCGTTTAGGCGCCCATATTCCTGTTCCGGGTTTGGATCCTGCACGGTTAGCGAATTTCTTTAATGAGCAACAGAATACAATTTTTGGCTTATTTAATATGTTTTCTGGTGGTGCTCTATCGCGTGTGACGGTTTTTGCAATTGGTATTATGCCATACATTTCAGCGTCTATTATTCTTCAGCTTTTTACAGTTGTCTCTCCCAAACTTGAGCAACTTAAAAAAGAAGGTGAATCAGGGCGTAGAAAAATAAACCAATATACTCGATATCTAACTTTAGTGCTTTCAGTGTTTCAGTCTTTAGGAATGGCACGTTGGTTAGCTGGACAACAAATTGCACTTCAAGCTGACTTTTCATTCTATTTTACTGCAGTTGCTACCTTAGTTACGGGTACGATGTTTTTAATGTGGTTAGGCGAACAAATTACTGAAAAAGGTGTTGGTAATGGTATTTCACTGATTATTTTTTCGGGTATTGTATCAAGTATGCCTACTGCAATTGCTTCAGTTCTTCAACAAGTTAAAGAAGGACAAATGCAAGCATTAACTTTAATCATTGTTGCTGTAGTGGTTGTTGTAGTAACAGGATTTGTAGTATTTATGGAGCGTGCGCAGAGACGTATAAGAGTTAATTATGCGCAAAGGACACAAGGTAGAAAGGTATATGCTGCACAAACCAGCCATTTACCTTTAAAGATAAATATGTCTGGGGTAATTCCTCCAATTTTTGCATCCAGTATCATATTATTACCAGCAACCTTAGCACAGTTTTTCTCTCATACTAAAGGTTTAGGTTGGCTTGCTGATGTTGGAATGGCTTTATCTCCTGGACAACCTTTATATTTAATTGTTTATGCAGTAGCAATTATATTCTTTGCGTTCTTTTATGCCGCTCTGGTGTTTAATCCCAAAGATACTGCTGATAATTTAAAAAAATCTGGTGCATACATTCCTGGAATTAGACCAGGAGAACAAACAACTAAGTACATTGATGGTGTAATGACTCGTTTGACATTAATCGGAGCAATTTATTTAGTTTTGGTCTGTCTTTTGCCTCAGATCTTGATGTATACATGGCATGTCCCTTTTTATTTCGGAGGAACGTCTTTGCTGATTATCGTAGTTGTTATTATGGATTTTGTAGCTCAGGTACAAGCTCACTTAATGACTCAGCAATATGATTCTTTAATGAAAAAGGCTAATTTCAAAGGTACAAAATTACCTGGTCTTTTATGATTTTTATCGGAGTTTGGAATGAAAGTAAGAGCATCTGTAAAGCGAATTTGTCGCAATTGCAAGATTATTAAAAGAAGTGGCACTATACGGGTTATTTGTAAAGATGCCAGACACAAACAAAAGCAAGGTTAATATCTGCTTGATTTAATTTTATAAAAATAGTATTCTTCTGTCCCTTTCGACAGAACAAATAACGTTCGGAGAAGTTAATGGCTCGTATTGCAGGAGTAAATATACCTGATCACAAACATGTTGTGATTGCTTTAACAGCTATATATGGTATTGGTAAACCTACATCCTTAAAATTATGTTCTACTGTTGGGATTGAACCTTCTAAAAAGGTATCAGAACTAACTGATGCTCAACTTGAGTCTTTGAGAACAGAAATTGCAAAAATAACAGTGGAAGGTGATTTGCGTCGTGTTGTGACAATGAACATTAAACGCCTTATGGATCTAGGATGTTATCGTGGTCTAAGACACAGAAGAGGGTTGCCATTGCGGGGTCAACGTACGAAAACTAATGCTCGTACTCGAAAAGGCCGCAGAAAGGGCACTACCGTTTGATTTTTCATGTAGGAAAGTAAGATGGCAATAACTAAGTCAAAACAACAAAAAGTACGCAAGAAGGCAAAACGTGTCGTATCTGATGGTATCGTTCACGTACATGCTTCTTTTAACAATACTATAGTGACCTTTACTGACAGGCAAGGTAATGCTCTGTGCTGGGCAACATCTGGTGGTTCAGGATTTAGAGGCTCAAGAAAAAGCACACCTTATGCTGCGCAAGTTGCTACTGAGCGTGCTGCTGCTGTTGCTAAAGAATACGGTATGAAATCTGTGGCTGTATTTGTTCATGGCCCTGGCCCTGGAAGAGAGTCCACTATTCGTGAATTGATATCACAAGATTTTAAAATTGTTGAAATTACCGATGTTACGGGTATACCTCATAACGGGTGTAAATCACCTAAAAAACGTCGTGTATAAGACTCAGGAGTAATTAATGGCTAGATATCTTGGTCCAAAATGTAAGTTATCACGTCGTGAAGGTTGTGATTTATTACTTAAAAGTGGTGTCCGTGATCACAAGTCCAAATGTAAATCAGAAAAATTACCTGGACAACATGGCGATAAGAAACCACGCCTGAATGGTTATGGAATCCAGCTTAGAGAGAAGCAAAAGATCAGAAGATTGTATGGTGTTCTTGAAAAGCAATTCCGTGGCTATTACAAAATGGCTGCTCGTATGAAAGGCTCAACAGGTGAAAACCTAATGTCTTTACTTGAAAGACGTTTGGATAATGTTGTGTATCGTATGGGTTTTGCAACCACACGCGCTGAAGCACGTCAATTGGTTACGCATAAAGCCATACTTGTTAATGATAAAATAGTTAACGTCCCATCGTTTTTAGTAAAACCTGGTGATGTTGTATCTGTTCGACAAAGAGCTAGAAGTCAAGGTCGCATCCAAGCAGCTTTAACTTTGTCTGAACAAAGAGCTCCATGTGATTGGATTACTGTAGATACTTCTTCTTTTAAAGGAACTTTCTCTACAGCACCAACGTTAACTGACTTATCTTCAGACTACAACGTAAACTTAGTTGTAGAACTTTACTCTAAGTAAGCTCGGAGAAATAGCTGAATGTATACTGAAATCAATGAAATGTTGACACCTAATGTTCTTAAGGTCCAGGCAGAATCGCCCTATAAAGCTAGAATAGTTTTAGAGCCTTTGGAGCGTGGCTTTGGTCATACTCTCGGCAATGCTTTGAGACGTATTTTACTATCATCAATGCCTGGAAGTGCAATTACTGAAGCCTCAATTGACGGTGTTCTACATGAATACAGCACAATTGAAGGTGTGCAGGAAGATGTCGTTGACATATTACTGAACCTAAAATTAGTTGCGATAAAAATGACAGTCGGTGAAGAAGCTATGATAACACTGAACAAGCAAGGTCCTTGTCAGGTTACAGCTGGAGATATTCAACTGACTCATGGATTAGAGATTGTTAATCCAGAGCTTGTTATTGCTAATTTGAATGAAAAAGGCAAATTAAATATGACATTGAAAGTTGAACGAGGAATTGGTTTCCACAGTACTGATTCATTCATTAGACATTTCGATGATGAAGTAGAAAGAAAATCTGTTGGGAAGCTTAAAATTGATAATAGCTTCTCTCCAGTTAAGAAAGTGGCTTATTATGTTGATAGTGCTCGTGTAGAAAATCGTACTGACCTTGATAAGTTAACTATCGAATTAGAAACGAATGGAACTATTGATGCTGAAGAATCAATAAGAATTTCTGCTAGTATTCTTCAAAGACAACTTCATGCATTTGTTGATATGAAATTTGAAGAATCTCGATCTGATAATAAAGAACGCAATGATTTTGATCCTATTCTATTACGTTCCGTTGACGATTTAGAGTTAACTGTGCGATCTGCAAATTGTTTGAAAGCAGAAAATATTCATTATATCGGCGATTTAGTACAAAGAACTGAGAATGAACTCTTAAAAACACCTAATTTAGGTAAGAAATCTTTAACTGAAATTAAGGATGTTTTAGCTTCACGTTCATTATCGCTAGGTATGAAACTTGAGAATTGGCCGCCAGCAAATCTTGGCGAATAATGTTTAGGAGTTTTGGTTATGCGTCACCGTAATTCTGGCCGAAGTTTTGGCCGTACAAGTAGCCACAGAAAGGCTATGTTTGCAAACATGTGTTGTTCTTTGATTGAGCATGAGTTGATAAAAACAACTTTGCCTAAAGCTAAGGACCTGCGACGTTACATTGAACCTTTAATTACTGTATCAAAGGTTGATTCAGTGGCTACTCGTCGTCATGCGTTTGATATTCTAAGATCCAAATCAGCTGTGGGTAAATTATTCAAAGATTTAGGTCCACGTTTTGTTGAGCGTCCTGGTGGTTATGTGCGTATCATCAAATGCGGATTCAGAGAAGGTGATAATGCACCTATGGCTATCGTTGAACTATTAGACAGACCTACCGTCAGTGACGAAACTGAAGAATAACGTACTATTTTTATTATTCTAAAACCCGCACTATGCGGGTTTTTTATTTATATACGGATCAAAGTTGTATCTAGGTAATTTATAGTGCCCTTCGAATTTGGCAATATAGTTATAACTTTTCGCACCTTATGCTTTAAAGTGTTTTAATAAAAGTTAAATCCACGGCTGTTGATACACCAGTAAATTACTTTCAATACCACCTGTTTGTTCTGTTGATTTTGGCTCTAACAACATGACGTGCACTTCTTCATCGGCTACCGGTTTATGTTCCACACCTTTGGGGACAATATAAAACTCTCCTTCTTTTAAAGTAATTATTTTATCTCTAAGCTCGAGTTTGAGTGTTCCTTTCAATACTAAAAAAAGCTCATCTTCTGTGGCATGGGTGTGCCATATAAATTCACCTTTGAATTTAGCAAGCTTGACATACTGACCGTTTAACTCCCCCGCAATACGTGGAGACCAGTACTCATTAAAGAGTTTAAATTTTTCTGTTAAATTCACTTTATCCATAATTACCTCATTGTATTAGTTATGTAGACATTGCTTAATTATTTTGTACTATTGGAAGAAATGATTGTTTAGTATAGTGAATTCCATGTAGTTTCGGTACGGAGGAGAAGTATTTGGCGAGAATAGTATTCCTGGGTTTCGCTTCGCTGCACCCAGGCTACAATTAGTTGAAACAACGTATATTTACATGTTTAGAATGGAACATCATCATCCAACTGATCAAAAGCATCTTGTGGTACTTGTGGAGATTGTTGTCTGCCAGAATTTTGATTGCTTGGTGCAAATTGAGCTTGCGGTATCTCATCGAAACTTGATGAGGCCGTTCCTTTACTGTCTAGCATTTGAATGTCATTTGCTACAATCTCAGTAGTGTATCTATCTTGGCCCTGCTGATCCTGCCATTTTCTGGTTCTTAAACTGCCTTCGATGTAGAGCTTAGAGCCTTTGCGCACATATTCGCCGGCTATCTCTCCTAAGCGGTTAAAACATACTACACGGTGCCATTCAGTTCGTTCTTGCTTTTCACCGGACACTTTATCTTTCCACGCCTCACTAGTGGCAATTGATAGTGTGGTTACAGCATTTCCATTTGGTAAATAACGTACGTCAGGGTCAACACCCACATTACCAATGAGGATGACTTTATTTATACCTCGTGCCATTTCTGATCTCCTGTATGCGAAAGTTAGGAGAAGAGTATACCTAATTTATATATCCCTTGCACGGATGAGTTGCAATAGAAATTCGCTAGAAAAAGGAACAAGCATACCCATCTCGTATGCTTGTTATTAGCTTATAATTCGGAAATTTTTTTAAGCCAATCTTTTGCTTCGCTACTCACGTGTTCATCATGCATTATCTTATCGTAAACAGCTGTTCTTAACTCACTTGAATTTCCACAGATGTTTTCCATGAGTTCATTCCAAGCGGTTATTGATTCAGCAAAGTGCATTTTATTCGCTTTTGCGAGTACTTCATGAATGCATTCAAACCAATATGCATCTATAGCACGATCGAGCCAGTCCACAATTTCGGTTGTTAGTCCATGATCTTCAAGACCTTTTCCTTCCTTAAAACCTTTTTCCCATTTGGTGGTTCGCAGATGTGCATGCTCCTTACCATATAGATTATTGATTAAAGTCATGCATTGTTTTGCTAAGGAAATACCAATTGTTGATTGAGGAGCATTATGTAAATTATTCTGAATTTCGTTTACCAAATTAAACCAATTATCCTCAAACTGTTTCTTTTCTTTTTCGTTAAAACGAGATTGCAGATTTGCTTCAAATTGCGCATATTGCTCTAACTCTTTGGGATTAAATACTTCTTTAATCCAAGAACTTTCAAGTTGTTGTGTCATACGATAAACCTCTATTAGCTGTATTATTTGTTCCCAAGGAATAGACTTTTCTCGGCCACAGTTTTCAGTTACTTGCTTTAGAATACTACTTGCTTGCATGAGTGTTTCTGCTTTTTCTTGCAAAAACTTTGCTTGTAGGCTGAAGTGCTCTAGCACCTCTGTATTGTGGGCAAGTAATTGTTTGATTTGCGCTAATTCAAAACCAAAAAATTTCAGCGCAATAATCTGTTGCAGCTTTAATAAGTCTTGTTCAGAGTACAAACGATAACGATTGCTTAGACGTAAACTGGGTTTAAGTAAACCAATTTTGTCATAGTGATGTAGCGTCCTTACTGAAATTTGTGTAAGTTGGCTAAACTCTTTTGCATACCATTGTTTCATCGTTTTTCCTCCTTGTTACCAAGGCTAATGTATGACGTAAGGTTAGAGTCAAGCAGGTTAATCAAAAAGAGTTTTGTCCGAACTGGAAACAAGTTCATACAGACGCGTAATTTGTTTTTGGGTCACCCGATGCGTTGAAAGTGGCGGTAAGCTGGTTATGTCAAAAAAATCAATTTCAGAAATTTCTAGATTTTCTGTTGCTGTTCCCGACAAAATGTCGCAATGAAAGAAACATTTATAAGTATGGGGCCATTGTAGTGGATGATCATGTTTTTGTTTATCCCATAATGCAAGTAGTCGGATTACTGAAACATCAAATCCAGTTTCTTCTTTAGCCTCTCTTATTACTGATTCTGAGGCAGATTCATTTGTTTCCGCCCATCCACCAGGTAAGGTCCAGAGTTCATCAGAGCGTTCCTTAACTAATAAGACTTTATTATTTTTTAAAACAAAAGCACGAACATCTATTTTAGGTGTTGCATATCCTTTTTCTAATGAAAAAATCTGCTTTATCTCTTTAAGTGGTGTATCCGAATAGTTTGCCATAAACTCAAACGCAATCTCCCGAAGTCTTAGGTAGCGTTCTTTATCAAACTCATTATTTGAGTAACATAGCCCATTTTGAGCAATTGCTTGAATTTCAGTAATGTATTTTAGCCAATTAAAATCAATTTTAGGCATAGTGTATAATCCCTGTGTATTTTCTTTCATTTTCAGTATTGACTCTCACGTTACGTGATAGTTTAGAATCAGCTCTCCAGGAGAAAGTTGAATGAAATATTACCAAATTAAAGAGATTAGCCAAATGACCTCATTAACAATTAGGTCATTACAGTATTATGATGAAATCGGTTTATTGAAACCAACAAAACGTTCTGATAGTGGCTATCGTCTTTATTCTGAAATGGATTTAATAAGATTACAACAGATCACTACTTTAAAGTTTTTGGGTTTTTCTTTGTCGACAATCAAAAAGATTATAGAAAGTCCAAATTTTGATGTGATGGCATCCATTAGCATACAAGCACGTGAATTAACTGAGAAAGCAAATCGGATTAATGAGGCGGCTTCTTTGCTTACTTACATTTCCAGTCAAATGGAAATGAAGCAACCAGTGAATTGGAAAAGTACTGCAAAAATTATAGAAATATTGGAGTTAAATACAATGAATGATCAAGTTCTGCAGAAATATAAAACTGAAGCTGAAAAATCCGAATTAGGTAAAAAGTCTGCCTATGATGATACGTATAATCCGGATCGATTATTCCCAATTCCGAGAGCGGGGAAGCGACAGGAAATCGGCGTTGATCCCATGCAATTACCTTTTTATGGCTTTGATTGCTGGAATCATTATGAAGTTTCCTGGCTTAATGCGAAGGGTAAACCTATGGTCGCAATTGCTGAATTATTTTATGACTGCAGCTCACCTAACTTAATCGAATCAAAATCATTAAAACTTTATTTTAATTCGTTCAACAACACGCGAATACAAAATGTCGATGACTTGGAGCATACGATTAAAAAAGACTTGCAAGAACGTGTTGGTGCAGAAGTTTGGGTGAAGGTTCATCCTTTAGAAGCAGCCAATCAGTTTGCGATACAACCATCTTTTACAGGGGAGTCACTCGATCATCTTGATATAGAATGTTCTGTGTATCTTGTTGAACCTTCGTTTCTTTTTACAGGTGATGAACTACTGGAAGAAACCTTATACTCCAATCTATTGAAATCAAATTGCCTGGTCACTAACCAGCCTGATTGGGGAAGTGTACAAATTGCTTATAAAGGAAAGAAAATTAACCGTGAAGGCTTATTGAAATATCTTGTATCATTCCGAAATCATAATGAGTTTCATGAGCAATGTATTGAACGGATATTTGTTGATATTATGAACTACTGCAAACCAGAACAGTTAACTGTATATGGTCGTTATACCAGACGGGGAGGCTTGGATATCAATCCATACCGTTCTACAGAAAAGACTCCCTTTATCGATAAAAATTTGCGATTGATTCGTCAATAATTAAATGCATACCTAATTTGAGTTATCAATAAAGATAACTCAAATTAGACAATCCAAATTTATTTTTGATCCTATTCATTGAATTTAAATTTTAGGAATGAAAACGACAAGACCTGGCCCTAGAGCCAGTGGCGTGTGATAAAATAAACAAATTGACCAATAAAAATCATAATAATGTGATGAATATAGTTATCCAACTTTTCAAGAATATAAAATGTATTGTTTTTAAAAAAGATAATATAACAATTTATTACAATGGATTTAATGAATTACTGAATTTAATGGAATTGGTTATTGAACTTGATAAAGATGAACATTCTGTTTTTACATATGTAGTTGACCATGATACAGAAGAAACTAATAAACTGAAGTACCACGAAGGAATTAATCCAGATTATAGTGATGAAGGTCATTATCATTTTGAACGAAAAGATAAAGGAAAAATATCTATTAAGGATGTTATCCGATTACTGGATTATTTAGTTCATTACAATCTATTGAATGATACAGATAAATTTACAGTGATTAAAAGGTATTGTGAAGAAAAAGAAGCCCAAAGAAAACCAAGTATTTTTTCTCATATAAGTGATAAGGACTCAGTGAGTCTTGTTCCTGCTGAGCGTATGATAAACCCAAAGTAAGTGTGATTAATGTTGATGAACTGCGACTTTTTATCGATTTCATCATATAGAAGGCAACAGGTGATTTATGGCAATTTGCTCAACTCAGGAACTAAATGTTTAGTGCGATGTAAATAATTACTGGCTATAATATGCTTCATATTTGATCTTGATGCTTATCTAATGAATATATTATACATACCATTTTCATTTGAGGATGCTTTATATGATTTGCAAAGGAAAGCCAAGGTTTGGTATGAGCGCTCTAAAAAGAAGAATAAAGAAGTATTCATTATTTATCACGATAGCGATAAAGTCACCAACCAAGACAATATTCATAAGGCTTTGCAAAATGGGGAATGTCACATTTATATTTTAAGCCATGGTATGGATACGTCTCAACTCATAGTATGTAACCAAACAGTTGATGATGATACTTATCGAGAACTTACGATAGAGAGCGTTGCAAAGAATTTTATAACTGATTTGGTGATACCAAACTTTAGTGATAAAAACGTCATTAAGCTATTCTTTTGTGATGAATACCGACTAGAGAATAAGTCTCGCTGTATGGCGGAGCAATTTCGTAAACAATTAGGTGAAGCACTCCAAAAGATGGAGATCGAGTATTATTCAAAGGTGAGTCTAACTGTCCCCGGAATAGAGGCGCAGAGCTTGTTTGCGGGAGCGAAGGGAGCTGTTAAAGTACTCCACATGAGCAATGATGTCTTTGACTTTAACTTAACTTGTCTTGTAGGAAAGGCTAAAATGTTTAGACATGGGCTAAATGAACAAACATCAGTAAGCGCTCCGTCTTCTTGTCTATTATCAGCACGATTCTTTGGCAGGCCGCTACAACACAAAAAAGTAGAATATCCTGAGTATTCGCACCCTATTCTAAAAGAGTTGGCTAAAAAATTTGTCAGAATAATACAGTCTGATAAATTATTATCAAAGAATCAAGATAATATTATTGATGAGTTATTATCTCTTTTACCTCGCAATATAAAAAGTTATATGGTGGGTTCGACAAAATTTACTGGTAAGAGTGTGAAACTTGAATTTAATATTAATAAGGAAATTCTTAAGCTTTATTTAAAGGAATTAGGAATTGCTCCTGAAAAATCTGAAATTTCAGAAAATCAAAAAAATAAAATAATTTAAAGTGAATGCCATAAAAGTGCGATTCATCACATTATTCGTCAAAGATCCTTTGATATTATTGACGCTGTTATAAAAATTTCCCTTTTCAGGAGGATAGAGTTGATAGAATTTTTTCTGCACTTCCTTCGGGGTAGTTCTCTCTATTAACGCGCAAATAGACAACCTGCTCTTTTTCTGCAAGTGCGACTTCAATCACTCCTTTAATACTTAATAGTTGAGCAATAATGTTCTCTTTTTTCTCGGACCATGGATAGGGTAAAATAAGTGTTGCAACAGAGACGTTTGAATTCATTGAAATTGAAGTAATTAACCAAAAAACACCCATAATGGCATTAGTAATAAAGATCCCTTCGCTACTGTTCCACTGATACAACACACCAGATAGTGCGCCACCAATAAAAAGACCTAAAAATTGACTGGTTGAATAAATACCCATGGCTGTCCCTTTACTGTTGGGATTTGCCTGTTTCGATACAAGAGAAGGTAATGCTGCTTCGAGGATATTAAAAGCAACAAAGTAAATTAACATGAGGGTGCACAAACTAAACCAATTTTGAAACGTATAGGCCAATAATAATTGTGCCACGGTCATTGTAAGAACTGAGGAAACAAAAACGCTTTTCATGCGCCTTTTCTTTTCTGCAAGCACAATAAAGGGGATCATCAGTATAAATGATATAAGCATAAGTGGCAGGTAAAAATGCCATTGTTGGGATAAATGCCCTAGTTCTACTTGCTTTCTTAAGATATAGGGGATGGCAAAAAAAGTTGCTGTTAGAATAAAGTGTTGGCAGAAAATGCCTACATTAAGCCGTTGTAGTTGCATGTTAGAAACAACTTGTTTCAATAAAGCGGGATTTGTTTCACTGTCAATATGAAAACGTTCACTTACCGGTTTAGGAATGACCAAATGAAGCAAAATGATTCCGGTTATTGCTAATAACGTAGTGAGGTAAAAAATACCGGCTAGGCCGAAATGATGCGTAATAGCTGGGCTCACAACCATAGCCAGACTAAAAGATGTGCCGATGGTCATACCAATGACAGCCATTGCTTTAGTGCGTTGCTCATCAGGGGTAAGATCAGCAAGTAATGCGATTAAAACGCTTCCAATTGCCCCAGTACCTTGTAATGTTCTGGCGAGGATCATTCCATAAATAGAATCCGTCATAGCGCCAAGTAAGCTTCCACAAGCAAAAAGGAGTAAGCCCAAAGTAATCATGGGTTTTCTACCTATTTTATCAGAAAGCATACCAAAAGGCATTTGAAGGACGCCTTGAGCCAACCCATAAACTCCAAGCGCGAAACCTACCAATGCAGGAGTCGCGTTTTGCAAATTTTCTGCATAAATACTAAATACAGGAATGAGTAAAAACAAACCAAGCATGCGAAAAGAAAAAATTGCAGCTATAGGAAATACAGTTTTAAACCAAGAATGCTTCATTCATTATTATATGTTTAACTTAATCGTGTGCCGATAGTACAAAGTTAGCCCTCTAGAAACAAGATATTTAAAAATTTAATGATCTAATCATTGCTTTATCGATAAATAAAAATGAAAATGTAGTTTTTTTGTAACTGTTCTTCCAAGGGTGTCGATATATGAGCGCTTGGTATCTTGAAATCGTAGCCTAGGCGGAGCGAAGCGGAACCTGGGTTTTTGTAGGGAACAAATTCCCGGGTCGCTTCGTGTTCACCCAGCCTCTACATGGACATGATTTCTTAAGTGGTACCATTGTTTTATCAACAGTTGCTTTTATTTTTAATAAATTGAAGTTGATGAGGAATATTCCATGAGTTTGGTTTTTGCAGATAAAGTTGGATTGATTACTGGCGGTGCACGAGGTATCGGTAAGGCGACTGCATTAAAGTTAGCACAGGCAGGATGTGATATTGCTATAGTTTATTACAACAGCTCTGATGAAGCCCAAGCTTTAGTTAAAGAAATTCATGCTATGGGGCGCAAGGCAATTGCCCTTCAAGCTAATGTGGCCGACCATCAGTCTGTGAAAGAAATGTTTGCTCAATTCCGAGAACACTTTAATCGACTTGATTTCTTAATTAGTAACGCGGCCAGTGGTGTTTTAAAGTCGGCACTTAAGATGTCAACGAAACATTGGCGTTGGTGTTTAGAAACGAATGCCTTGGCATTAAATCATTTAGCGACAGAGGCTCGTTCATTAATGCCCAAAGGAGGTCGCATTATTGCTTTATCCAGTCTTGGCGCATCTCGAGCAATTCCTAATTATGCCTTTATCGGTGCTTCTAAAGCGGCTCTTGAAGCATTAGTTCGCTCTTTGAGTCTTGAGTTAGCTGCTGATGGGATTACTGTGAATACTGTTTCTGCTGGAGTAGTTGATACAGACGCATTAAAGCATTTTCCTAACAGAGAACAATTACTTGATGAATATCAAGCTCACTCTTTGACCGATAGACCATTGACAACACAAGATGTCGCCAATGCAATTTATCTCTTATGCTTGCCGGAAGCGGCTATGATTAATGCGCATACTTTATTTGTTGATGCAGGGTATAGTCAGGTTGGCTAATACCTCATCACTTTAATTTTGTGTCTTTAAAAAAATATATGGTATAATTCCGGGCTTTTTAAATTAGCTGATCTCTGAGGAACAAAATATGAATGTAGCAGACGTTTATCCTAAGGTTAGGGAAATTGTTGCTGATGTGTTAGTAATTGATGCAGAAGAAGTATCTCTTAACAGTCGATTGATAGCAGATCTAGGCGCTGAATCTATTGATTTTCTTGATTTGGTTTTCCAGTTAGAAAAAGAATTCAAAATTAAAATTCCTCGTGGTCAATTGGAAAAAAATGCACGTGGTGATTTGGCGGAAGACGAATTTGAAAAAGGTGGCGTTATTTCTGAGCGCGGTTTGAAGGCATTGCAAAACTATTTAAGCGAGGTTCCTGCAGATCAATTCAAACCCAACATGAAAGTCAATGAAATACCCTTGTTATTTACCATTGAAACTTTTTGTAAATTAGTTGTTGTTGCGATCAAAGAGCAACAAACTGCCGGAGCAGGGGCTTAGTTTCGGTTTACTTTTAAAGATTAAATAGGGTTTAATAAATACTGATGAGATTCTTATTCGTTGATCGTATAGTAGAGTCATCTCCTGGAGAGTTAATCCGGGGGATCAAGCATATTACCTCAAATGATACGTTCCTCACAGTTGATGAACAAGGGCGGCCTTGTTTTATTCCTTCTTTAATCGGTGAAACACTAGGGCAATTGGCTGCATGGAATGTAATGGCGCTGCAAGAATTTACTCGTAGGCCTGTGGCTGGTATCGTCGCACGTGCCTCCATGCATCGGAGGGCATATGTCGGGGAGACTTTATTGCTGGAGTCATTTATAGAGCACATAGATGATTCAGTCATGCAATATCATAGTGAAGCCCGGGTGGGTAGTGAGCTTGTCTTCAGTCTTGACGGCGCTTTAGGCCCTTTGCTGCCTATGGATGATTTTATCAATTTGGATGAAGTGAAACAGCAATTTTCTGAAATTAACCGCCCTGGTGACTGGTCGGTTATTAGTAAAGAAAGTGGGCCCGAGGTAGACGATTATCTGCTAATGGGTTCGGAGTTATCCGTAATGCCCATGACATTTGATAGAATTCGTTCCAGTGAACCAGGGGTTAGTTTAATCGCTGAAAAAAGAATATCACGAGCAGCCCCTTATTTTGCAGATCATTTCCCCAAAAAACCTGTATTACCTTTGACGGTATTATTGGAATGCAAGCTTAATTTAGCTTATGAATTTGTTCAGCGCGCAGGATATACAACGCATTATCAAGTGAGCGAGTTTCGCAAAATAAAAATGAATGAATTTGTCTATCCCGGCGATGTTCTTGAATGTAATGTAACAGTTAAAAAGCAAACAGAAGACGAGTTGATCCTGGCCTACCGCAGCGAGGTTGCCGGGAAACGTGTTTGTGTTGTAGATGTGGTACTTATTCCCAGAGGGTAAATAAAGTGAAAAAAAGACGAGTGGCTATTACAGGTTTGGGTGCAGTTTCCCCTTTAGGACTTGATGTACAGTCCACATGGTCTAATTTATTGGCAGGACACTCCGGAATTGCTGAAATTAAGCAATTTGATGCCAGTGCTTTTCCGACATATATTGCGGCTGAAGTAAAAGACTTTACGCTTGATCCCAAATTAATTACCAAACGTAGTCGCTTTTCAGTGCATTTTACCCGCTATGCTCTTGCAGCCGCTCAACAAGCTTTTGATGATGCTGGTATTGTGCCTACCGAACAAACAGCAGGCCAGTGGGGAGTAGTTACAGGCAGTGGTATGATGACTGCTGAATTTGATTATCTATCTCGATTTCAACAAATTTGTGCCCAAGATGGTGAAGCAGATTGGGGACGCTTGCTGGATAACACACAAGAATTTTATAAATTATCTGATTTTGGTAAAACGACACCAAACTCAGGATTGTCTTTATTGATTCAACAATACGGAATTAGAGGTTATGCTTCCTCAGTTCATACCGCATGCGCTTCAGGTGGCCAAGCATTAGGATTAGCAATGCAAGTCATTCGGCGGGGTGAAGCCGATTTTATGTTGGCTGGCGGATTTGATTCAATGATTAATCCATTGGGATTGTCTAGTTTTTGCCTATTAGGTGCCTTATCAACGTACAACAGTACACCGGAAGCAGCAAGTCGACCTTTTGATGCGACACGTAATGGTTTTGTTTTGGGAGAAGGGGCTGCTTTTTTAATTCTTGAAGAATGGAGCAAAGCAAAAGCCCGTGGTGCTCGCATTTATGCCGAATTGGCTGGCGAGGGGAATTCCTTAAGTTCTTATCGAATTACTGATTCTCATCCAAATGGTGATGGTGCGATTCAAGCAATTGAGCGTGCGCTTCAGGATGCAGGAGTACAGGCTTCCGATGTGGATTACATTAATGCACATGGCACCTCAACCAAAATGAATGACTTAAGCGAAACGAATGCGATTAAAGCTGTTTTTGGAGAGTCTGTTGCAACTTTGCCAGTAAGTTCGACTAAAGGTCAAACGGGGCATTTGATTGCTGCGGCAGGGGCACTTGAGGCTGTATTATCCGTTAAATCAATAGAACAGGCACAGATACCTAAAACGGCCAATTTAACTAACCCTGATCCAGAATGTGATTTGGATTATGTGGTTGATGGGCCACGGGAACGATCTTTGGGCGTGGTTTTATCCAATTCTTTTGGATTTGGTGGCTCCAATAGTTGCTTATTGTTTAAGCATCCTGAGTTTGGAGGAGCAGATTTATGAGTCAGGACAATAGAGTATTTATCACGGGGCGCAGTGTATTAACTGCATCAGGTGCTACTGCGGATGCAACTTGGGATTCAATTCTTTCTGGTAAAAGTGGCATTGCTGAAATAACCCAGTGGGATTTGTCACAATGGTCTCATCGTTTGGGAGGGGAACTAAAAGAGTTCAATCCTGCAAAAATGCTACCGGACCGTAAGTTGATGAAAGTCATTTCACGTCAGGATGTGATGGGAATTAATGCTGCAGTACAAGCAATCGAACACAGTCAAATGATTGCTTATCGCGATACTCTTGAAGATCCCAATTCATTTAATGAGCAAACAGCGGTCTTTGTGGGTTCGCCGGGGAATAAATATTTTCAACAATATGATTTTTTACCGTTGTTAGCAAAAACCCACGGCAATATGCAGCAATTTGCGCAGCATTTGTTTGAAACAGTCCATCCAATGTGGTTATTACGAATATTACCTAATAATGTTCTTGCATATACAGGGATTACCTATGAATTTAAAGGCCCTAATCATAATGTAACCAATCATGCTGTGGGTGGAACCCAAGCTCTATTGGAAGCATATCATGCTATTCGCACCGGTCAGGCAGAGCGAGCGGTCGTTGTTGCCTATGATATGGGTATTGAACCACAAGCGCTATTTTATTATGACCAATTAGGGGTATTGAGTAATCAACATTTAAAACCTTTTGATGAGAGCCATGACGGCACAATTTTAGCTGAAGGTGCTGCGGCTTTGGTATTGGAAAGTGAAGCCAGCATGCGTGCACGCTCAGCAACGGGTTATGGTGAGATTATCGGTGGTTTATCTACTAGTGAAGCAGAAGGCCTGTTTTCTCTGGATACAAGTGGGCAAAAGCTTACTGAATTGATGCAGCGTACTTTGGATCTTGTAAAACTAAGTTCTAATGATTTAGGATTTATCGTTGCACATGGAAATGGTAATAGTAAATCAGATTATAGTGAATCTCAGGCAATACAAAATGTGTTTGCCGAAGAGGAAATTCCAGTAACAGCATTCAAGTGGTCTATGGGACATACTCTATGCGCTTCTGGATTGATTGACGCAGTAATGACAACCTATGCACTTTCATCTAAATGTGTGCCAGGGATAGCTAATTTGCAAAATATTGCATCCAGTTGTGATGGTTTATTCGTAAGTTCAGAGCATAAGACTTTAAAAAGAAAACCCTATGCACTAACGATTAATCGAGGATTTGCCAGTATGAATGCGTGTTTGGTGATCAAAGCTTGTGACTAAATTAGAGCAAAAAGTTAATGAATTGCCCGTGAGCTGGTTAGGTCGATTCGTCCATAAATTTTTACCCTATAAGCGGCAAATAGTTATGGCCAATATCGATCGTGTTTTCGGTGATCAATTAAGTCAAGCGCAAAAAAAGCGGCTTGCTATGTCCTATTATTCACATTTGCTTAAATCCTTTAAAGAAGCCATTCAATTGCGTTTTATGTCAGAAGATGATTTACGCAATCAGGTCGAGGTTCGCGGTCACGAAAACATGCTGGCGGTTGTCGCACAACAAAAAGGTGTTTTAGTTCTAACAGGGCATTTTGGCAATTGGGAAGTTGCACCAATCGGCGGTGTTTTAAATTTTAAAGAATTTCAAGGACAGTTTCATTTTATCCGTCGTACTTTATCAATCAAATTTATTGAGCGCAGTTTGTTTAAGCAATACTACCAAGTCGGTTTAAACGTTATTCCTAAAAAAAATTCTCTAGATAAGGTTTGCGCTGCTTTAGAGCAAAACCATGCAGTCATTTTTGTTCTGGATCAACATGCTTCTTTAGCGAATCGTGATGGTATCGCTGTAGAATTTTTTGGTACGAAGGCAGGGACTTACCGAAGTTTAGCAACGTTATCTCGTTATACGGGAGTCCCAGTAATTCCTGCTGCAGGCTATAGATTACCCAATGGGAAACATGTTTTAGAATTTTATGATCCTATTCCTTGGAACGATTATGGAAATGCTCAAGAATCCCTGTACCATAATACATTGGCTTACAACCAAGCTTTAGAACGTATTATTTTGGCTCATCCTGAGCAATGGAACTGGATGCATAAACGTTGGAAGCTCAAGGCCTAATCGTTTCACTACTACTGATTACATTTTTAAACGATTCAATATGTTCCACCTCAAAGGTATCTTCCTCTTCTTGTGTTGGTTCTTTCATTTTAGAAAAAAAACTTTCCGCCCAATGGAATGCGCTTTGTGCATATCCCGTTGCCTCACAAGCATATTCTGAAAATACTTTCGAGGCGTTCGTAACAAAGTCAGAAGATGCCTCTGTTTTTGAAGGTTTTGGGGGAGATTTGATTATTAGTTCTGGCATAGGGCAATCCAATTCATCAGAAACATATTGGAGGTGATCGGAATCGTCATTGACCTCCGCAAGCAAGGAATCCACCTCACTACGTTGTTTTTCTTTTAAGGTTAATTCCAACAAATGGAATCGATTGACAATAAATGGAGTTTGGTTTTCTTTTAACCAGCGATAAAGCTCTTCGTTGTGTTCTTTATGGATCATTACGTAATGATATAATTTATGGAGTTTTTGTCTTGTTTTGAGCTCTTCTTTAGGCATTATCTGTAACGAATAACTATCGAATGCTTTAATAATGGCTTCAAATTTTTCCTGTGTTAATGGCAATCGAATTTTGTTTAACAAAATCAAAAGATCTTTTTCTTGTTCTGGAGCTGAAATTGCTTTTTTTGCTGGATTTGTAGCTTTTTTTTTATTGTTTTCCACTGGGCCCAATGACTCAGGAGCAACATAATCAGGCGGGTTTGGTTTAAAAAAACCACTCCATCCATAAGTCCAACATCGTTTAATCCATTTAATGAGAGATGCAAAAAATCCTTGATTTTGGGTCCAAATTAACTCTTGTCGTGCTTCTGAAAGCCCTTGTTGAGCTACCTGGATGATTTCCTGATTTTTTTCGGAATTAAGATTTTTTAACGCTAAGGTACATAAATTAATCACGTGTTGATAATTTTCCTTCCCTCCACGTAAACCAAAATACCGGACGATCCTCTTTGCATCAAACAGAAATAATTGATAGCTGATTTGTTCGTCAAAGAACATGGGATGATTTAAAAAAGCAGTAAATAGTACTTCCTTAATTGTTTTATCTAATTCAGGACGCCTTAACATAAACCCAATGTGATGTATGGCTTGGTTTCGTGATTTTAAATGTTCTGAGCCTGCGAAGAACTCCATGTAGTCATTGATTAGTTTCGTAATGGGCTCAGGGTCCCCTTTATAGTGTATTAAAAAATACTCAAAAAAATTAATCGACTTATCATGCTTAATCAATCCTTCTATAAAGGGGTTTTCATCGGCATTTAATAATTGTTTTTGCTCTTTTGAGACCCCAGGAATAAGTGGATTTAAATAAACTGTTTGCATAACTCTTTGAGTGTTGATTCGCTTATTTTGATAAAATAATGAAACATCTCCGTTTAATGCATGATTTCTTAAGTAGCGATTAGTTAAAAAAGCGGTGCTTTTTGCTAATTCCTTAAATGCGAGTTTATCATTTAAATAAAAAAGTAATTCAATAGCTTCAAGTGAAAAAGGATGATTTTTATCTAATAATTTTTTTGTTAGTTGATTGATATAACTTGCATATGCCTTATTATAGTGGCCGTTGAGATATAGACGCATCGCTAAAATCAAATGAGATTCTTTATTCGCATGCTCTAAAAATTTAAGAGGGAGGTTATTAAATAATCCTAAATGTTCAATAATATTGATGAGGATTGTTTCTTTTTGATTCAACTCCATTTTGCTTAGTTCATCGATGACATTGGGGCCTGCAATGTGCATTAAATGCGCCAAGACGTAATGGGCATTAGGCATGGATGAAAAATGGCTGAGCCAATAGGTTAGAACGCGGTGTCTCTCATAGAGGGGATATCGTTCAATTAACGCTTCAATCTGCGTTTTGGTTAATTGATGAAAATGAGGGACTGAGCAAAGAATACTTATTGCAGCCTCGGGTTCCAATTTGCCAATTAATGGAGTTGAGAGCGTTGTCAAATCAAGTTGATGAATCAAGGGGTTAAGGCGTGAGGGGATATGATGATCTTGTTGCGTTAATCGATTTAATAATGAATCTCCTCTTAAACAAGATAGGAATTCTTTTTGACTTAACAAGTGAATAATTAAAAGGGATTTTACTGTGCGACTTTGCACTATTTTGATGGACTCAAGAATGTTTGAGGCGGTCAATTGCCCCTCTTCAAGAGTAGTTAAAAATTGAGTTTGGCTTCTTATATCCTTATTGATCTCTTTTAAGTACTCAGAGTTCCCCATAGCCGCTTTGAATAAATCAAAACTTTGTATTTTGCTTCCTGTCATGGCACTCTCCTTTTAGTCAAGCACCGGTTTCCAAAATAGCTTTCTTTCGAAACCTACTGTGGTGGCAAATTACTTCGTCGATGTGGTGCTTGAATCCTCATGTACTCCAGTACACTCCGGTTCTACGCGCTCTATTACTTCTCATACATGCTCGCCGCAGCGAGTTGCGATGGAAGTCTAATGAGTCAGTGCGAGTGTGAGGTCGTTCTTTCAGGATAACTCTTTGTAAATAAAATTCAATACTTGTGTTAATTTTGTATAAAAAGTTAAATGGGTACGAAGAGGATTCAATTCTCTATTTTTAAAACAAGCTCCCTTCATAAACAAAAACGGCCGGACCAGTGAGGGTGATGGCCTGATTAAATTCAGGCCATTCAATAAACAAATCGCCACCAGGTAATGTAACTTTTATTTGTTTATCCAATTGATGGTATAAACGACCAATAGCCGCCGCTGCAACAGCACCACTTCCACAAGCTTGTGTTTCTCCACAGCCGCGTTCATAAACACGTAAGTTAATATGCTGTGGACTCATAATTTGCATAAATCCAACGTTGGCTTGAGCAGGAAAACACGGATGCAAACTGATTTGTTTTCCCAGAGTATCAACTGGTGCTGTTTCTGTATCGGTTACCAATAACACTGCGTGTGGATTTCCAACGCTTAAGGCATGGAAGCTGACCATTTTTTTGGATGGAAGTTCTAAAGAGTACTCAATAGCTTGTTGCTCCGCTTTAAACGGAATAGACGATGGCTCTAATTGAGGAACTCCCATATCAACGCTCACACTAGAGTCTGGATTGATATGTAAATTCATCTGTGTCGTTTTGGTCGCAACGGTCAAGTGATTTTTGTCGGTTAAACCGTAGTATTTAGCAAATAAAGCAAGGCAACGTGCTCCATTACCGCATTGACCAACTTCCTGACCATCGGCATTAAAAATTCGATAATTAAAGTCAATACCCTCTTGCTGGCTAGATTCAATCAGCAAGCATTGATCAAAGCCAATCCCGGTATTTCGGTGAGCCATAGTCGCGATTTGCTGGGTACTTAGATTAATATTCTGATGGATCCCATCGATCACAATGAAATCATTGCCTAAGCCATGCATTTTTGTAAATTTAATGTTCATAAGTTTTTCTGTCGCGTTAAGAGTTGCTTTTCGTGGCATTTTTTGTTGGTTGTGGCAAATAAAGAGGTCCTTTTTGCCCACAAGCCGATAAGAATAGTACAAGACAAGCTATAAATAAAAAGCAAATTCGTTTCATTAGCAATAAGCAAGTTAGCGATTAAAGGATAACTATCTATTTATTTGAGTAAAAATTCAAGCAATATACAATGTTTTTGAAGTAACCCGGGAAAATTTTAATAAAAACCCCGGGTTCTGCCGCTTAAACGTTGAGCTCCAGTGCTTTTTCTGTTCTTTCATCATCGACATCGACATCGACATCGACATCGACATCGACATCATCAATCGATATATCAAGCTCTTTTCTATATTCATTCAATGCCGAAACCACATTGTCTCCAGAGGATTGCCAAAATAAAAGTGATTTAACAGAGGAATAGCCTACATGGGCATAAACTGCAAGTGCAATTAATCCAAGGCCAGCAAAAAGAATTCCTCCTGCAATTACGACATTTCTGATATACCGTTTTAATTGCGAATCACGATGTTTGGTCAGTGTCTTTTCTACTCTATCTAAATAGTTGTAAAATTGGCGGACTCTCTCTTTAGGATGAGGAATTTCCTTTTTATTGCGCAAAATATTAAGTAGTTTAGATACTTCTTCAATTTTGACGTTTATTTTATCATCGGCTTCTTTTATTTCATCATCTTGTTCTAAGTCTTTAGGCCTATGTGATAATTGAGATTTGAGTGAGGCCAAATATTCTTCGGTTAATGGAATGAGTTTTTTATTAATGAGTAATAAATGCTCAGCCTCTTTCTCATCGTTCAATGCTTTATGATATTCGGTTTTTTTGCGTTGTTCCGCTCTTAAGGCTGTGTTATTTTCTTTCAGTTGTTGATTTTTTTTCTCTAGGTTTTTCTGTATTTTATCAATGCGTGCAACTAGAGATTCCTTTTCCTCTTCTAAAGTAGTCTTTTCTAGCTTAAGTCTGTCAACTACTCCATATTTGTTAATAGCATGGCGTTCTACTAACTCCTTGAACGTTCCTTTTTCTGCGAGTTCAGGCAAAGCATCAGGGCGGTCTCGATAAAATTTTTGCGCCGCAACATCAATTAACGCTTCTGCTTTTTTTCGGAGATGCAGCTCATGCGTATTGAAAACAGCCACCTCAGTTGCAAGTTCTCGTACCCGAGCTAATGCTGCTATGTCATCAGTGAAGACTCCAATTTGATGATACAGTTTTTCAAACTCATCAAAAGAAATACTATATTGCTCCTCAAATCGTTGTGTAAGTTGGTCAACTAAACTTTCTTCAGTATTGCTTTTAGGTAGTTTTTCCCCCAGTTGCTGGCAGATGTATTCTATTTTTATTCTTATTGGATGATTCGCTAACTCAGCAAACCTAGGACTTTCCATGATCTCTTTGATATCCGGATTAATCTCTCCATCTGAATAACGATCATCTTTATTGATTTGGGTTAATAAAGCATTAAAAAAGCATTTCAAATTTGTATCGGTTGATGTTTGCAAACGGTTAAATTCATCTTGCAAGTTTGCATGCTGTTGTCCTACTGTTTGTGTAATTCCTTTTAAACTCAAGGTATAGAGGGAGTGGACAAATTCTTGAATGGTGTTATTGTTTATTTGTAGTAATTTTTCAAACTCTTCAAATGTAGCAATGATGGCCACAAAAAGGTCTTGCTTTTCTCGTTGCTTACTCTCTTCACTCCAGTCATCTGTCAGGTATTGTTGGCTTACTCGTTGAATTAATGACCCAAATGAATCTAAAACATCTTTGCGCGCACTTTCACTGTCAAGTATCGTTGTGGATGTAATCGAGTGCTCAGTAAGGGATGATGAAAGAGAAGTTGAAAGATTTGTTATTTTTTTAATGTTTCCAGAGAGCAATTTTTTGGCTGAGTCAATCAAGCGTGCTAAATTTGTTTCCGTGGAATTAACTTGGAATATTTTGAAGAAATACTCTTTCATTAATAGGCTATGCTCATCATTTACATACCCGATATTTTTAGGGAAAACTTCTGTTAAAAGACCATATTTATGACCAGTTCGAAGCATTTTTCTTTGAGGGGCCACACCCATAAGGGTATAATGGGTGGAATTAAATGCTTCATAGGCCGCTCTATTTGCATAAATTTTATCATAAAGCTTGCGGAATATGGCTTGAAAATCAAGTTTTGCTACATCAATGTCCCCTTTTAAGTTTTCAAGAAAAGGGATATTTTTTCTACCTAAACCTGTAGGCTCACGAAAAATCTCTTGAGCATTATTAAACTCAACTCCATGTACGGTTAAAAATTTAAGTAGCTTAAAAATCATCAATTTTTGCACGTGAGTCGCTTTAGTTGTTTCAGGCGAAACGACAATGTTTTGTTGAGATGCATTAGTTCCAGCCGAGCCTGTACCATGATGTCCAGGGAGGGTGTTGCGAACTATTATTTGATCAGCTGTAGACGCTTCTGGGTAGATTGGTGTAAAGCCCCAATCAGAACGTTCATTTTCGTAATAGACAAATTCCGCATGTTTTACAACAGGTGGAAGAGTAAAAAATCTTTGATCGTACCAGGTAACAGGCCAACAATCTCCAGGAACCGGATCAATGATAAAAAGATTCATTGATACGTTAGAGATATTCGTTTTTAATGAATTAAACCATAGTTCCTGGGCTTCTCTATCTTTAGGCAGTTGGGTTAGTAATGGTTTAATAATGTCAGGAGTATTATTAAACGGTTTATCTTTTTGTTTTGCTTGTTGGCGCTCGGTTTGTTGCAATGAGAGTAGTTTTATTAACTGCTCAAAATTATCGCAAGAATTAATGGCTTCTTTGATTGCATTTATTTCATGAGCAATCAGAATGGATTCAACGCCACCTCTACTGTGCGCAATTTCATTAAGTTCTGTTTGTCCACGAACAAGCGCATTTAAAGCGATACCCAGTCCAATTCCAATTTTTTCGCCAACATTGCCGCCGTCTGTTTTGGGACCATTAACAACAGCAACCTCTGAGGACTGATAAGGAACAAGTTGTTTGGGAGCAATCGTCGGCTTTTCTTCTGTTTTAATCAACGTAGAAACAATACTTAAAGTTTCTCCCTTCGGGTAGAAGTTCCGTATTATAGTTCCGACTTTCAAAGGTGTTTTTTTCTTATCTTTTAGAGTAGGCGTGTATTCTGTATCTGTCCCTAACATCGTAAGGGTAAATGACTTGGATTCTACTTTCTTAAACATGCTATTGCCGCTTCTTGATTCAGACTAGCGAACTATAATTCATGTTGGCTAATAATGGAATAGCCAGGGCTCTTTATTTGTTGATAAATAATACAGGTTGATATTATTTTGCAATAAATTGACTTTTATCAAATATCGATCGCATATAACTTGCACTGTATTGTTGCATTAGCGATAATTTCTCTTTTTTGTCTGTGAGGGGATTTGTTTTGAATGTAATTATAAATGAGTCACAGGCTCAAACAACACAAGCATGTGTTATTTGGATGCATGGTTTAGGTGCTGATGCTTCCGATATGATGGGTTTAGTTGATCAGTTAACGCTTGCAGATCTCGCGGTACGTCATGTATTTATTAATGCCCCCCAGCGTCCAGTGACTTTAAATGGTGGCATGGTCATGCCTGCTTGGTATGATATTATGGGCATGAAACTAATTGACAGAGAAGATAAAGAGGGAATTGAACAATCCGAATTGCTGATTCGTAAAGTCATGGATGAACAATTAAACCATGGTTTAGCGTACAATCAGATATTTTTAGCAGGATTTTCACAAGGTGGAGCGATGGCATTGCATACCGCTCTTCATACAACAGCTCGTTTAGCGGGAGTTGTTGCTTTATCTGCTTATTTACCTTTAGCTGCGCATACCAGACCAAAGTTGGATAAGAGCACACCTTTTTTTATGGGAGCAGGACAATTTGATCCCTTGGTTTTGCCTCAATGGACTGAATCAAGTAAAGATTGGTTATTGAATAAAGGATATGAACATATTTCTTATTATAAGTATCCTATGGAACATTCAATTTGTTTTGAGGAAATTAAAGACTTAAGTCTTTGGTTTAGAAATAAAATTAGGGGAGAAGCATAAATGCCCATAGTGAAAAAGTCACGTACGGTTAATTATACCTGTGAGCAAATGTTTTCATTGGTGAATGAAGTAGAACGTTATGCGGAATTTCTACCTTATTGCGCAGAAAGCATGGTACATCATCGTGATGAAGATGAAGTACAAGCGACCTTAGTTATTGGTGCTGCCGGTATGAGTAAGTCATTTACCACACGCAACATGTTACAAGTTAATAAAATGATAGAAATTCGTCTTGTTGATGGTCCATTCAGTCATTTAGAGGGGTTTTGGCGCTTTGATGAAGTTGAAGAGGGATGCAAAATCTCTTTTGATCTAGAGTTTGAATTTGCAGGACGCATGTTTTCCATGCTGCTTGGTCCTGTATTTGAACAAGTCACGGATAAGATGGTGGATTCATTTTGTGAGAGAGCCAAGGCAATTTATGGTCAAGGTTGAGCTGGTTTATGTGGCTTTAGACAAGACCACAGAACATATGACTTTAGAGCTCAAACAAGGAGCAACAGTTCTTGATGCGCTTAATGCATCAGGAATATATAATATTCATCCAGAAACACGAGGGATGTCTGTTGGAATTTATGCAAAGCAGGTTACTTTAGAACAAGTATTGCAAGAAGGTGATAGGGTCGAGATATATAGACCCTTGCTTTTAGATCCAAAAGAGAAGCGTCGTCAAAAAGCGATTCGTGCCCGATAATTTTCAGAGTTTGAGTATATAGTGTGTCCTTAGCGAAGCGAAACCCGGGTTTCGCTTCGCTACACCCAGGCTACGATACAGCACCGCTTTATGTCCTGCTTATTCTTGATTAATGTCTGGTGGTTGATTAAGTGATGCTACCCCTGGTTTTAGTTTACCACGTTCGATACGAGCCAGAGCACCGTTTTGGAAGTATAAGCTCACTGTGGACATAGTCATATATCCTCGGCCTCTACGCCAAGTGTATGCGTAGTCCCAGCGGTTTTCATTAAACGTAGGACTTAACAAACTAGTCCCCATTAATATAGCAACATCATTTTTACTCATCCCTATTTTGAGTCGGTCAATTTTCGATTTTGGTAACAAATTTCCTTGCTGTGCTACTCGTCGAGACAGATCAAATGATGAGCATTGAGTAAGAGTTAAGGTGCATACAATTCCTAGTAGAAAAATTATTATTCTCATTTTTTTGCCTATCGTGAAAAATTTCGCCATAATAACACGTCATTTAATGAAAGACACCTTTAACCTAGAAAAGCAGATAAACCTTACTGTGCAAGCTAAGGGTACCGGATCTACTGGAATTTTTTCAGGTTTCGATAAGACAAGTTCTTTACTGCGAAGGAGAATTGATGGAAGAGAGTAAGCAGCTAAAAGATGCTGGATTGAAGATTACTTTACCCCGTTTAAAAGTATTACAAATATTGGAGCAATCTCTTAATCATCATTTGAGCGCGGAAGGTGTTTATAAGGCGCTATTAGAGACAGGAGAAGACGTTGGTCTTGCAACTGTTTATCGTGTGTTAACGCAATTCGAAGCTGCAGGATTAGTGAATCGACATAATTTTGAAGGAGGACACTCTGTATTTGAATTGAGTCAGGGGGCACATCATGATCACCTGGTTTGTATTAAATGTGGTTGTGTTGAAGAGTTTGTTGATGAAGTCATTGAACAAAGACAGAAAACTATTGCCGAACGCGCCAATTTTCACATGACGGATCATGCATTGAATATTTATGGAATTTGTCCACGTTGCCATAAGGATAAATAAACGCTAACGGTGGTTTATACTTCTTTTTTTCCCAACAGGAAAAAAGTGTTTACCTTGCCAATTCCTTTCATTTCTAGAGTTCCTCGTGGCTCAATAATGAATTCATCTTGAAGCATAAAGGCCATTTTTTCCGAGATATGGATTTTATTAGGAAGGGAGGTTTCTTCTAGACGACTGGCTAAGTTGACCACATTACCCCATATATCATAAACAAATTTTTTATGACCAATGATTCCGGCGATTACCGTACCATAGGTGATACCAATCCTAAACTGAAGTTCCATCTTATGTTCTTGATTAAAAGTCATCATTCGATCCAGAATAGCCAACGCATAATTCGCTATATTTATTGCATGCCGGGTGGTTTGTTCGGGAACACCTGAGACTGCCATATAGTTATCACCAATGGTTTTAACTTTTTCTACATAATATTTTTCTGTGAGTTTATCAAGCTCAGCAAACAAGCGATTGAGGATATTTACCGTTTTTTTAGCACCCAATTGTTCCGTTAGTTGCGTAAAATTAATAATATCTGCAAACATAACACTGGCTTGAGAAAATTCATCGGCAATATCTTCCTCTCCCATTTTCAAGCGTGAGGCGATTGCTTCTGGCAAAATATTCAAGAGTAATAAGTCATTTGCCTCATTTACTCTCGATAATGTTTTTAATGCATGAATAATAAAAAAGAGCATGAGTATTGTTGACAGAAGTGAAAGCGCAAGAGCCAAGGCAATAATTTTTGACATCTTGAGATCAATTTTTTCATTGGTTATGAATGTACGGCTATCTACCAGTTTAAAAAATTCTTGTAAGGGTTTTACCACTTGTAATTTGGCACTCGTATAATCATCGCCAAAAACCATTTGTTGCGCTAATTGAGGGTTAGGTTTGCCAATTATCGTGTAGTTCCCTGATTTATCTGGATATTTCCCCTCAAATAAATTCATGGCTTTAATTTCAGTTTCTGATAGTTTATTACTTTGGTTTTCTGCTTTAGTTAGTAATGAAAATTCTTTGAGAGTAAAATGATGCTCCAACATCATTGAGGATAATGATTTTGCTGGGCCATAAGATTGGGGTCGTTTGTTTTTAATAACCAAATCCCAATACAATTCATCATAGTCTAAAGGTAGGGGCGAAGTTCCATTGCGTATGCTTAAAATTTCATTATAGTAAGTACGGTATTTTTTCTCGCCCGTTACTATATAAAGGCGGGCCATCTCGGTTAAATCATCAGAACTTTGTCGAAGTTTATTAGCTAACATATACAATTGATAACGCTCATTTCCATCAATAACCTCTTGAACTGCGATGTGTTTTAAGGCAAATAAACAAATGATAAGGCTCATTAACGTGAGCGCTAAGAAGAAGAAAAAGTAGTATAAAAGACGTGTGTTTTTAAGATGGAGCTTTCTGAGCACGTTTGACTCTTTTTTCCATTAACCTACCTTCAAGAATAGCTTATTTATATAATAATGGAGGCTATTTCTAATAACTTATTTTAAATGCTATTCTTTATAGAAGAGAGGTCTGTTAATTAGGGAATTCCAGGACGAGCCAGACTTGATCCTTAAACAGTTCAAGGATTATTTAATGAAATTGTTATTTTTAGGAGCCGGTAGCGGTATAGGAACGGATTTCGGAAATTTTCAATCAAATATGCTACTTTTAACAGATAGTGGTAAAAAACTTCTGATAGATTGTGGTACAGATATTCGTTTTTCTTTAACTAAAGCCGGATATCAATCTCAAGATATTGATGCACTCTATATTAGTCATTTACATGCCGATCATATCGGCGGGATCGAGTGGTTCGCTTTTCAACGAAAATTTGCCTCCCAACCGATGGGAATGCCTCGTTTAATTATCCATGAGGATTTAGTTGATCTCTTATGGAATGGCAGTCTAAGTGGAGGGTTAAAAACACTCGATGATAAAGAAGCGACTTTAAGCGATTATTTTAAAGTTCAATTAGTTCGTACTGGTCACCCTTTTAACTGGGAGGGCTTAACATTGAACCCAGTACAAACTTTCCATATTTATTCTAATAAAGAATTAATGCCCAGTTATGGTTTGAATATTGGTTACAAAGGGAAAAAAATCTTCATTACAACGGATGCGCGGTTTACCCCTGAACACTTTTCGCCCTATTATCATGATGCATCTGTAATTTTTCATGATTGTGAAACCATGGAAACTCCTAGTGGAGTTCATGCTCATTTTGATCAGTTAGTCACCTTAGAGCCTGAAATTAAAGCCAAGTGTTGGTTGTATCATTATAATGATGGAGCGCTACCTGATGCACAAACTCAAGGTTTTGCTGGTTTTGTTCGTTGTGGTCAGGAATTTGATCTCAGTTAAAAGTGGGTAAGTTCAATCCAAAACAAAATCTCATTTGCAGCTGACTTGTTGAAATCTTATTATAAATAATTCCTCTTTTTCAAAAAAGAGGATTATCTAAATGAGTTTAGGCATAATTTCCCAATAAAAACTCAAGTTTATTCTTAATATTTGATGTATTTCATGGATATAATGGTCTACTTTTCAAATCGTTAATATGGATATTTATGTGGATTGTATGGATTGCACTTTCGCGACCTTACACGTTTATTGTAATGGCCTTAATGCTCCTTATTATTGGGCCACTAGCAATAATGCGTACTCCTACAGATATTTTTCCTGACATTAATATCCCGGTTGTGAGCGTTGTATGGAATTACTCAGGCTTGCCTCCTGATGAAATGGGTAATCGCATTGCGAGTGTTTTTGAGCGGGCCGTTACTACCACCGTAAATGATATTGAACATATTGAATCATCGTCGCTGATTGGTGTCAGTGTAATCAAATTATTTTTTCAACCCAATGTGAATGTTGATTTGGCTTTAAGCCAAGTCACAGCAATCGCACAAACGATGCTCCGTAACTTACCACCTGGGACACTACCGCCATTGGTTTTAAGCTATAAAGCCTCAACAGTTCCTGTTTTACAACTGGTATTATCGAGTGCAACCATCCCAGAACAAAAATTAAATGATTTGGGCAATAACTTTCTGCGTACTCAACTTGCAACCGTACAAGGAGCCGCATTACCGTATCCCTATGGGGGTAAAATACGTCAAATCCAGGTCGATTTAGATCTTCCAGCCATGCAAACCTATGGTATTTCCGCACAAGAAGTTAATAGTGCAATTCTTGCGCAAAACCTGATTATCCCTGCAGGTACACAAAAAATAGGTGAGTATGAATACATTGTTAAATTAAATGGTAGTCCGCTTTCAGCCGTTGATTTAAATGATGTGCCGGTTAAATCAACCCCTGGTCGGGTTTTATATATCCGTGATGTGGCACATGTGCGTGATGGATTTGCACCCCAAACCAATATAGTACGAGTGGATGGAAAACGGGCTGTGATGATGTCAATCCAAAAAACCGGTAATGCATCTACTTTAGATATCGTGAATCGAGTTAAGGATTTATTGCCTAAAGTTAAGAACATGCTTCCAGAAGGACTTAATTTGTCCAATTTTGCAGATCAATCAATCTTTGTTACCGCCGCGATTCACGGAGTTATTACGGAGGGAGTGATTGCAGCGGCATTAACCGGGCTTATGATTTTACTCTTTTTAGGAAGTTTACGGAGTACGCTTATAATTACTTTGTCCATTCCTTTATCCATTATTGCATCGATTACTATTCTTTCTGCGTTGGGAGAGACAATCAATATCATGACCCTAGGTGGTTTGGCACTTGCTGTGGGTATTTTAGTTGACGATGCGACGGTTGCTATTGAAAACATTAACTGGAATTTGGAACAGGGTAAAGAAGTAGAACAAGCAATTCTTGACGGTGCCAAACAGATTGCAATACCTGCCTTAGTCTCAACTTTATGTATTTGTATCGTGTTTGTCCCTATGTTTTATTTAGGGGGCGTGGCTCAATATTTATTTGTGCCTTTAGCTGAGGCGGTAATTTTTGCCATGCTCATGTCTTATATTTTATCACGTACTCTGGTCGCTACCCTGGCAAAATATTGGTTGCATAAACACGATTTGAGCGGGGAAGCGCAAGATAAGGGACGATTTGCGCGCCTACACCAATCATTTGAAGAACAATTTGCACGATTGCGCGGCCAATATTCCAAATCATTATCTTGGGTATTAAACAATGCAAAAGTTTTTATTTGTTACTTTTTAGGTTTTGTTGCCATTTCAATATTATTGCTTTGGCCATGGCTTGGTTCGAATTTCTTTCCTGATGTGGACGCAGGACAAATTAAATTACATATTAGTGCTCCCACGGGAACCCGAGTAGAGGAAACTGCACGAATTGTAGATAATATTGATACTGTGATTCGCCAAGTGATACCCCCTAAAGATATGGGGAGTATTGTTGATAATATTGGGTTACCCGTTAGCGGTATTAATTTATCATACAGCAATTCAGCAACGAATGGACCAGAAGATGCTGACATCTTAATTTCTTTAAAAGACGGGCATCGCCCCAGTTCTGATTATGTGCATCAATTAAGATCAGTCCTAAGAGAACATTTTCCTGCTGTGACGTTCGCATTTTTACCGGCTGATATCGTAAACCAAATTATCAATTTTGGTTTGCCATCACCTATTAATATTCAGGTTATTGGCTTAAAAAAAGATGACAATGCGCGTTATGCCAATAACTTGATGAAGCAGTTAAAGCGTGTTCCTGGTCTCACAGATGTGCGAATAAGACAATCTAACAATTATCCTGAGTTTTTTGTGGAGGTTGACCGTAGTTTGGCAAATGAACTTGGATTTACTCAATTCAATGTCGCCTCTGATTTATTAGTGACCTTATCAGGTAGTTTTCAGACGACCCCCACATTTTGGTTAGATCCTAAAAATGGGGTGTCTTATCCAATTGTCACTCAAGCACCCCAATACGTCATGACCTCATTAAATGATTTGCTTAATATCCCAATTGGAAGTTTAACTCTGCCCAGTCAACTGCAAATTTTAGGTTCTTTTGCAAAATTGAAACGTACTTGGACCTCTGTTGTTGAGTCTCATTATAATGTTCAACCAGTGATTGATATTTTTGCTTCAATCCAAGATAGAGATTTAGGGTCGATAACTAAAGACATCCAGAAAATTATTAATGATACGCAAAACAAGTTGCCCAGAGGATCCTCGGTAGCGATTCGTGGGCAAATTGATACTAAGGAGCATGCATTTAATGGTTTGTATTGGGGTTTGGCTTTTTCGATTTTGTTAGTCTATCTGCTGATTGTTATTAACTTTCAATCATGGGTTGATCCATTTATTATTATTACTGCCTTGCCTGCTGCGATTGCAGGAATTGCCTGGATGTTATTTATTACTCATACCGCATTAAGCGTGCCTGCACTCACAGGAGCAATAATGTGTATGGGAGTTGCAACATCAAATAGTATCCTTATTATTAGTTTTGCTCGCGATCATCTTGCAACTGAAAATGATCCCATGAAAGCAGCGCTTGAGGCAGGACAGACGCGTTTACGACCTGTTATGATGACTGCATTAGCCATGATAATCGGTATGTTTCCTATGGCCTTAGGCTTGGGAGATGGAGGGGAGCAAAATGCTCCATTAGGACGGGCGGTAATTGGAGGGTTATCTTTTGCAACGATGGCTACTCTCTTTTTTGTCCCTTCAATTTTTTACGTAATTCACGAACGCAAGTTGAAGAAGAAGCAAAGGAAGGACCATGCTTAAATCCATTCGATCATATGTACAGAACCATAAACATAGACGACTTGTTATCGCGATAACAGTTTTTTTACTCTTCATTTTAGTGATAATTGTTTTACGTATTTATGCAGCGATAAACTTACGTAATGAGACTCTTGCAGATGCTGTTCCTGTGGTCCGAGTGATGGAAGCCAAACAAGAAAAAGGGGTTGATAAAATTATTTTACCAGGCAATGTTCAAGCTTGGCACGAGTCACCTATTTATGCACGGACTAATGGTTATATAAAAAAATGGTATGTAGATATTGGCAGTCAGGTTAAAAAAGGTGATTTGCTTGCCGTTATTGAAACACCGGAGCTTGATGCGCAGGAACGTCAGGCAAGGGCTGATTTGAAGACTGCAATTGCAAATAATCAATTGGCGCAGATTACTGCAAAGCGTTGGCTTCATTTAGTAAAAACAGAATCGGTATCTCAACAAGAGACTGACGAAAAAGTGAGTACAGCTGCGGCTTTAGAGGCTGCGATGTTTGCTGCTAAAGCTAATTTGCAACGATTACAAGAATTAGTCGGTTTTGAACGTGTTATCGCTCCTTTTGATGGTGTTATTACAGATCGCGCCACCGATATTGGTGATTTAATTGACGCAGGAAGTAGTTCAACAGCGCAACCCTTGTTTCGTATTGCCCAAACAAGTCCTTTGCGAATTTATGTCAAAATTCCTCAGTATTACTCTTCACGAATTAAACCCAATATGACAGTAGATCTCCATTTTGCGGAGCACCCCAAGCAAGTTTTTTCGGCCAAATTATTTGAAACAGCGCAAGCGATTGATCCAAATACCCGTACTTTGCTCGCTCAATTTATTTCTCCCAATAAAAATAAGGAGTTATTGCCAGGTGGGTATACTGAAGTTTGGTTTACTTTAGCTATTCCTCCCAAAACGGTGATTCTTCCTGTTAATACCTTGCTTTTTCAGGCTCAAGGATTACAAGTCGCGACTTTGGATAAAGACAACAAGATTGTCTTAAAATCGGTTACGCTACGACGCGATTTTGGTGCAACAGTTGAAATTGCCACAGGAGTTTTGCCCGGTGATCGCGTTGTACTTAATCCTCCTGATGCCATTATGAATGGTGAAACTGTGCGAGTTGTTTCATGAAAAAATTGCTTGGTGCTGGAGCACTTGTTTTTGCATTAATGGGTTGTTCTTTGGCTCCAACATATCATCGCCCGATTATGCCTATCCCTGAACACTTTAAGGAACCAGGAAAATGGGTGGAAATTAAATCGACACCAAAAATTGTTTCACCCGATGCTTGGTGGCAAGCGTTTAATGACCCTGTTTTAAATGATTTAGAAAACCAGCTGAATGGAGCAAACCAAAATTTGAAATTGGCCTATGCTCATTTTCAAGAAGCAACTTCATTAGTACAAGTAGCTCGATCGTATTTTTTCCCCTTCATGCAGGGATTGTTCAATGCGGATCGCCAGCAAAACTCACGAACGGTAGCGAATCCTGTAACTCCTCCTGTATTTAACCAATTTTTAGTGGGCGGTTTTCTCTCTTATGAGCTTGATGCATGGGGTAGCGTTCGCAATTCGGTCATTGCTAGTGAGCGCACTGCTACGGCGAGTGCTGCTGATGTTGCTTCGGTTCGTTTGAGTCTACAAGCAGAACTTGCGAATGATTATTTTGCATTAAGAGGAAGCGATGAGGCACAACGTATCTTGGATACTACCGTTATCGCGTATCAAAAAGCTCTTTATTTAACAAAAAATCGTTATCGAGGTGGGGCTGCACCTATAGCCGATGTGGATGAAGCTGAAACTCAGCTTGAGAATGCAAAAACCATGGCAGCAGACATGCGATTACAGCGCGCTCAGTTTGAACATGCAATTGCAGTATTGGTTGGGGAAATACCTAGTAATTTTTCTGTGCCTCCAGCCAAATCACCTAAGATTTTTCTGGAAATAGCCCCCAACATTCCTTCAACTCTTCTAGAAAGAAGACCTGATATTGTTGCTGCTGAATCTCGGGTTCAAGCGGCAAATGCAAATATTGGCGTCGCACGAGCTGCTTTTTTCCCTGAGATTGACTTAAGTGGAAGTGCTGGTTTTCAGAGCAAAAGTCTTGCGAATCTCATTTCAAAACCCAGCCTTTTTTGGGCACTTGGTCCGTTGAGTTTATTGACCTTAACGCAACCTGTAGCACAAGTAACGATTTTTGATGGTGGTCGATTGCGAGGCTTATTAAATCAAGCCAAAGCTCAATATTTTGAGACCGTTGCTACTTATCGGCAAACGGTCTTAACTGCATTCCAAGAAGTGGAAGATAATCTGATTGCGATTCATCAGCTCGATAAGGAGTATCGAAGCCAAAATGCCGCAGCTCGTGCAGCACAACGCGCTTGGGATCAAGAGTTATACCGATACGAAGGAGGATTGGTTACGTTTCTGCAAGTTGTTGTCGCTGAAAATACCGCACTACAATCAAAACTTGCATTAGTTAATATCCACACTCGTCGTCAAATTGCGAGTATTCAGTTAATTAAAGCTTTAGGTGGTGGTTGGTCTTTAGATATGGGCAAGAAAAGATAAGACGTGCTGGGCCATCGGGGGAAACTTGGATAAAGGCAAGGAGTCCAGATTAATATTTATCTTAATATTATAGGAGTCTCTCTTGCCTTAATTCTTCAGGACAAGGGGTAACTTTGTTAATCAAGATTAATCGTATAGGAGTAACTTCCCATGCCATCGTATACTGTATCAATGTAGCGAATTCCGTTACAAGAAGCATTAACAACTGGATGGTTCATTAATGGACCGTCTTTAATATCAAGAACACACCAATTCTCTGAGTCATAAGCAACAGTAACATGAGCGTAACCTGAACGACATGCAAAGCCGTCTAAAATCTCAAAACTACGTGGTCCAATTAGGTGAAGCATGACATCTGCATCATTAAATCCGCTAACCACATAGATACCAGGGTGGGATGTATCGCTTAAGCGGAAATAATCTTTATATCCACACCAAGATTTATCTGCATGAGCACTCATCATCATTAAGCTGGTTGTTGCCAGTAGAATCCATTTTTTCATTTCAGAACACCTTTATTATTATTTTTATTATTTAAAGCCGATGGCGATTATAGGGAAGAATTGGCTCAAAAACAATCACTCTGTTGCAATCCTTACGGACGAGCGTACATAGGTAGGTTCAGCAAGCCAAATCATGGCCAGCAAAAAAATGAAAATCCAGGCCGCGAGTCTGAAAATGTCATTTGTAGCCAGCATAAATGCTTGATTGATGATTGTTGCATAGAGAACCCCGAACCCTTTGAGGCCCGATATTCCCAATGAATGAAGTTGATTGAGTGATTGTTGCACTAAAGGATTGTACGCGGTTATTTGTTCCACCAGATGGCTTTGATGTAACGCTTCTCTATGATTCCATAACGTGACACTGATGGATGTGCCAAAACTGCTACCCAAAATTCGACAAAAGTTGACAAGGCCCGATGCACTCGCCAGGCGATCAGGAGGGAGTTCAGTCAAAATGAGCGTGATTAATGGGGTAAAGAAAAAAGCAAGGCCAATGCCTTGAATAAAGCGCGGCATAATAAGTTGATTAAAACTCATTTCAGTGTAAAAGGTAGATTGCCATATGCATGTCCCTGCAAACACAATAAACCCAAGGCTGATAATAATGCGTAGATCAAATTTACCCATATAATTACCTACAAGAGGTGTTAAAAAAAAGGGTAAAATTCCCACCGGGGCAACTGCAAACCCTGCCCAAGTTGGCGTGTAACCCATTTGCGTTTGTAGCCATAAGGGAAAAATAACTACGGTGGAAAAATAGACCATAAAACCTAAAGTTAGACTGATTGTTCCAATAGAAAAATTGCGATTAGTGAATAAATATAAATCAATGATCGGGTGTTTTTGCGTTAAAAGCCAAATAATTAAAAAGCTAAGCGTAACCGTCGAGATAATTGCTAAAGTCATAATGAATGGTGAGTGAAACCAATCTAAATCTTGACCTTTATCTAATAAAATTTGCAAACTGCCGATGCCTATTGATAATAATATCAGGCCAATAAAGTCAATAGGAAATTTAGTAATTGGTGTTTCTCGCCCACTAAGAGTAATGAGCGTAAATATTACTGAGAAGATGCCCACGGGGACGTTAATATAAAAGATCCAGGGCCAGGTATAATTATCGGTAATCACACCACCTAGGATTGGACCAAATATCGGTCCCACAACCGCAGTCATAGTCCATATTCCGGTTGCCAATCCTCTCTTTTCAGGAGGATAATTAGCAAGGAGGATGCTTTGTGATAAAGGAATCATCGGTCCTGAAACAGCACCTTGAATTACTCGGAAAAAAACCAACATCTCCAAACTTATTGATAATCCACAAAGCACGGAGGCAATGGTAAATAAGCTTGTAGAGAAGATGAATAAACGAACTTCACCAAAACGCTTGGCTAGCCATCCTGTTAACGGCAGCATAATGGCTTGACTTACGGCAAAAGAGGTAATTACCCAAGTGCCATTATCTGGACTCACACCTAAATCGCCTGCAATGGTTGGAATGGCAACATTAGCTATAGAGATATCGAGGACATTCATAAAGATGGCCAATGATAAAGAAATGGTCATCAGAGCCAATCTACTGCCAACTAGAGGAGGACGCTCAGCCATTATGATTTGTCCTTGGGAGGAACATGTCGGGTGAGTTAGCATGTAAAATTTCGTCAATCAGCGATTTTACTTCAGCAAGCTGTTTTTTATAAACCGTTGTTTGATATTTAAATTTAGATTCAGCAGTTTGTGGAAGTCGATGGCCGTCTAAGTTATGAATATCAACAGTCACGCGCATGGATAATCCAAGTTGCAATGGAATTTTTTTCAACTCATCGGGGTTTAAACTAATACGCACAGGAAGTCTTTGTACGATTTTAATCCAGTTTCCAGTTGCATTTTGTGGCGGGAGTAAAGAAAAGGCAGACCCTGTTCCTGCATTTAAACCAACAACGGTTCCATGATATGTCATTTCGGGGTACGCATCGGCATAAAGAGTAACTGGCTGCCCAATACGAATATCATTTAGAGAGGACTCTTTGTAGTTAGCATCTACCCAGGTATCGTGCAGTGGGATAATAGCTAACATGACGGAGTTTAGCGAGACTTGCTGTCCGGGTTGCACACTGCGTTTTGCCACGTAACCGGTGATGGGGGCTGCAATCGTTGTTCTTTGCAAATTCAGATAAGCTGTTTTTAGATTTGCTTTGGCCGTTTCAACAAGTGGATGAGTGTACAAATGTGCATTTTCAACTAAAGCAAGAGCTGCATCTAGTTGGTGCACTGAACTATCATACGTTGCCTGAGCTGTCTCTAATGTCGTTTTATAATGTTGCATCTCTTCCCGGGATACTGCTCGATTACCAACCAGACCTTCGCGACGTTTTAAATCTAATTTCGCTTTTATTAGATTTGCTTTGCTCACATTCACATTTTGTTGTGCCTGAGCCGCATTTTCAAAATACTGACGTACTTGCCTGACGGTTTGTGCTAGATCGGCTTTAGCTCTTTGTAGGGCTATTGCATAATCGGTAGGATCCAATTTAATTATGATTTGGCCTTCAGTAACTAATTGGGTTTCATCGGTGTTAATCGTGATAACGGTGCCTGGGATTTGAGGCATCAGTTGCACCATGTTTCCGTTTACATAGGCATCATCGGTATAGAGTGCAAATCGTCCCCAAATGAGCCAATAGAAAAACCATAAAAATGCAGTTAGTAAAAAAATACCGCCGAGGAGGAGTATAGCAAATTTACGTTTACGTAATGTTTCAGGTGTTGCACCTACTTTTTTCGAGTCGGCTTCAGTTTCTGTTTGTTCTGCCATAATTCTATAGCTCTCCACCTAAGGCTGCTAATAAGGCTACAAAAGCTTGTTTTTGACGTGTTTGCAAATTATTCAAAATGGCTTTTTGTTGGATTAATAACTGTTTGATTTCAATTAGTTGAGTGTAATCAATAATTCCCTGAGTATAACGCGCCTGGAGTAATTTGTAATTGGATTGGATATTAATTAATGCTTGGTTCTGGGCTGTAATTTGAGTATTAAGGGTTTTTAAGGTAGAAAGTTGATCGCTGACTTGTTGCAATGAATTTAAAATAGTTTGATTGTACTGGTTTACTGCAAGTTCAAATTCAGCATAGTTAACTCCAAGATTCGCTTTTCGTGCACCCGCATCAAAAATCGGTAGATCAACTGCAGCAGAGGCATGATCGTTTTGGAGCCATACATTAAACGCTTTGCTAAAGTACAGACTTTGTAAACTGAGCAATCCTTTCAAATTAATATTGGGGAAAAAAGCGGTTTTTGCAACATTCACTTGATGGGCTGCAGCTTCAGTAAGGGCGCGAGCTGAAGCAATATCGGGTCTTTGGGCCAGTATATTTGCAGGAATTATTGCAGGTAACTGGAGTTGTTTTTTGTTATAAACAAAAGCAGCGGGTTCAATTTGTGTATTTAAGGGATTTTTACCTATTAAAACGGCTAATTGATGTCGCGATTGCATTTCAGCGCGTTTGTAATTTTCTATGGATAATATGGCTTCCTGAGCATCGGCTACAGCTGTTTTTACAGGAATATTCGATTCAATACCTTGGCGTTCTCGGTCCACGATGATATCAGCAAGTTGCTTTAACAGGCGTGCATTTTCTTTGGCCAAACGCTGTTGGATAATGTTATTTTGTACTTCAAAATAAGCGGTAGCAATCGCTGCGCTCAAAACAAGTTGGGTTTCGGCGAGATCCATCTGTGCTGCAAATGTTTCACTTAATCTACTGGCTAAGGTTTCTCTATTTTTGCCCCAAAAATCCAGCTCATAATTAAATTTTAAGCCAATATTTGCAATATTCGCTTGGTCAATTTTTATTGAGTTTACAGGTGGTGGTATTTTTCCGTGTATTGGGAAATAGGCTTTGTCCAAATAACCACTGGAGTCTATAAATGGCCAAAGTGATGAATAGGCAATTTTTGCAAGTTGTTTGGCACGGACAACTCGTGCTTTGGCGCTGCGCATATCAGGGGCATCAGCAAGAGCTACAGAGACGAGTTGCTCTAACTGTGGATCATTAAACCGTTTAAAATAAGGTGCTGATTTGCTTTCTTTAGGTTTTTTATAAATGTGTTGTATTGCTAAATCAGGGGCGTTGATTGGCTTTGTATTCGTATGTAGCTCACCAAAAAAAGAGCAACCCGTTAATGTGAGCGCGATTAAAACATAAATTACAAAGAGTGAACGCAAAATTTATATCTCTTTTTTATAGCGGAAGATCGAAATACTGTAGCAATATTTTTTAGAAAATACATTAATGATCTATCAGTTAAAAATCATTTATTAATTTCTAACTTATAAAAATATGGTCTAAAATAATAGACATGCAGAAATCATTTTAAAAATAAAAATAGGGGAAAAAGATGAACATTCTGAAAAAAATAATGATTATTGGCGTATGTTTTGCAACACTTGGGGCATTAAGTTCTTGTGGTACTGTTCATGGTTTTGGGCAAGACGTATCTCATGTGGGTAAAGATATTCAAAGAGCATCACGATAATTTCTTTACGACTCCCCCTAGGGGGAGTTCCCACCTGTTGTGTTGCAGGATAAATATTCGGTTATGCCTGAATCAATATAAAAATTACACGTGTGGGGGGTGGCTTTTATTGTAATGGATTGATCGCCCCGGGTTAAAAAGTGATGATGTTCAATTGCCTCAGGATGAAGAATAAAATAATGCCCCTTAAAATCAAATTGTTGGACTATTTTTGTTAAAGACATAACTTCAGCTTCCGTCCCCTTCAGGATTAGTTCATCACCGTCAATTTCTTTTTTTTCTCCACCGATAAATTGAAGTGATGCTATTTCAATCGGAGTAAGATGGGATAATTTAAATGCAATACGAAGATTTTTTAAGAAACATTCCAAGGTTTCTTGAGCTAACTGGTCTTGGTTTTTATTTGAAATTCTAAAACCTGACCAATGATATAACCCACAAAAATTGATTTTCTCAAGCTCATTATCTAAATATGTACCCTTAATTACAAAAGCAATGCAAGTACAAACCCCTTCGGTAATCAATGCGGTGGATCCATTATTTGTGAATGCATGCTCATCCATCTCAACAGTCTTTTTAGTGAATATTTTGGGGCTAGTAAAAAATGATCTAGAGCGCATGATTACTTTGTATCTTTTGTGTAAAAAAACATCATTGTACAGGAACAAAATTCAGAAGTCTTATTCTTTGAGTACTCGTTCTATGATGAGTTTAAAAAAACTGCACGATTTCGGGTAGTGTTTGGATTCTTCGGTTTTTAGCACCAAGCTCTTTTTTTATAAAAGGTTGCCATTGCCATGCAGGAATATCGAAATCTAGTGCTTGAAATAATTCGTTTAAGTGAGCGATTAAGGCATCTTTCTCGGGTAAATCAGGAGTGATTTGAATGGTAAATTGGTTTAAGGCATGTTGTTGGATGGTGTAATCATCGAATTCAAAAGTGAAGGATGCCATTTTCTGGCGTATCAGATCGGCAAAGAGGGGAAATACTTTATTATTTTGGGTTGCATAACAAATATCACCCACACGTCCTTCAATTCCTGCCAATCGTGTAAAAACACCATTTGATTGTTCTTCAACAAGTACATCATCTAAACGATAGCGGATGATGGGTTGTGTTGTTCGCATTAAATCCGTGATTATAGGTACAAAGCGTTTTTCATCTAGCCATTCTTTTTCAATAATCAAATATTCTTCATTCATTAATAAATGATTACTGTCTTTATTACTAATGGCTAAAAATCCCTCGGTGCATTGATAGATTTGTGCGACCTGGCAATTAAAAGCATTCCTTATAATTGCTTCATCACGTTTCTCTAAAACTTCAGCCACAGCAAATATTTTTCCAGGGGTTATGGATAAACGATGTTTTTCCTTTGTTAAAGCAAGTAATACTGAGGTGGGTGCTGATAAAATGGTAGGTTGTATTTGATTTAAACGATCAATATGAGTTTGGAAATTTTCGAGTAAATCAAAAAAATGGAATTGAATTTTTTTGCTTTTGTTGAGGGTTGTGTAGAGTTTACTATTTGCTCTAAGGAAAAAAGCAATGCGCTCCTTTCGTTTTAATCCTTGGGGTAAGGCTTTAGCCAATAAAATCCCCGCCCAGGCATCCCTCTCTTTTTCATCGGCAAGAAATAAACCCCGATTTCCTGATGTGCCAGAAGAAAGTCCCACAGCAATACCATCGATTAAGGGGGAAAAATCGCGGGTCTTTTCCGCTTTTAAAGCCAATTCTAGCGCCTGGTCCTTTTTTATATTCATCGTATTTATTTCATCAAAGTGTTGCATCATTATTTTTTTATTAATAATGGGCCATTCACTCAGGGGTTTATCCAAATAGGGTTGATAAAAAGGGGATTTATATAAAGTTGTTTTAACGAGCTTTCTAAATTTTTTTTCCTGGTAAGTAGACAGTTGGGCTCGTGATTTAAATCGTTTTCGCAGATAGTGTGTCTTAAAATAATAATAAAGGAGTCTAAGTATCATGATTGATTTCCTGAAAGACGAGCGCGAATGTGCTGACAATGGGAAGGAATCATATCGATTTCTTTATTATTTTTAAAAAGTTGGTGTAATTTCTGGATTGTTTGCTGATAGCTTTCTTTATTATCGTGAATCAAGTAGGTTAGATTACTTGGAAAAATCAATTCTTTAAACGTTTCTTGGTGCCAACAACTGTCTGCAATTAAAAAAGTATCTTGCTCGGCTTTAAAGTATAAACCTATTTGTCCCTTTGCATGTCCTGGTAAGGGGATGGCAATGATCTGTCCATCATTAAAGAGATCGAATCCAGTTGTAAAGGGGAATAGGCTGGGCTTCAGCTCAATTTCGTTTTTTAATAAAACCAGGCGCTCATAAAAGTCTTTAGGAAGTAATCCGGGTAAGAATCCTTGTATTAATGCTTTTATTCCGGTTTTTTGATGAATGTCGTTTATGGCATCAGGGTGGCAGAAAAATTGGGCATTGGGAAAATCCTTTAAACCGCCTATGTGATCTGCATGAAAATGTGAGATCACAATTCCTTTAATTTCTGAAGCCTGGATATTATTTTCCGCTAATTGTTCTTTAAGCGATTTTTTTAGCATTACTGGGGTTAGGTGTCTATAAAGGGAAAAGGGAAATTTTTGGGTTAATTGGAAGAACCGGTTGGTATAACCCGTATCGAATAAGATATAACCGTAAGTTGGATGTTTGATTAAAGTACAGAGGGCTGGGTATTCGCTTTGTTTCCAATGGGCATTCTTTAAGGTCATTCGCGCACAATATTTGCAAAAACCAACTTCAAATAATTGATACTCTATCATGATTTTTGATACCACTCCGTAAAACGTTCTATTCCTTGATTAATGGGGATCTTTGGTTGATAACTCAAGTCTTTTTGGGCCGCTTCAATATTTAATGTTTGTCCCATACATAAAACGGCTGCACTGTATCGGGTTAAACGTGGTTCTTTTTGAATAAGTGGGAAACTATAGAGTCCTTCCATACATGCAGCATATATTTTCGCTATCGAGTAGGGGATGTATTTAGGTATAAATGGCTTTTCTAAGACTCTAAAAAGTTCAGAAATAATGGTGATTAAAGTTCGTGGTTCATCGTTGGTGATATTATATTTGTTACCGCAAAATTGCTGCTTTGCTTGGGCTGCTAAAAGCAGACTTTCTACTACATTTTCAACATAAGTAATGTCAATTACATTAGTTCCATTCCCAATAATAGGCAGGATCCCCTTTTTTTCATTTTGGAGTATACGCGGTAAAATAGCTCGATCATAAGGACCAAAAATAGCTCGTGGACGTATCGTAATCACATTAAGATTTTTTTCTTGAAAGGCTTTATCAATCAGCGCTTCAGCAAGTAATTTGGTTTTTACATAATAGTTGGCTGGTTTTGCGGGTAAGGGTGAATCCTCTCTAATATTATGTTGTTCTGTGAAATCACAATAAATACTTGGCGATGAAACATGAACTAACCGCGTATTTGGGGGCGTTGCTTCAATAATATTTTGGGTGCCCAGCACATTGGCATCATAAAAATCTTTATACCGTCCCCAAGGACTAGATAGGGCCGCACAATGAAAAATAGTTTGAGCATTCAGAGTTATTTTTTTTAACTTATCTTGATTAAGCAAATCGACTGCTATGAATTGGGCACCAGATTCCGTAATGATTTTGCCAAGCCGCTCATTGCGTCCTAAGGCAATTACCTCATGGCCCTCTTTGATCAATCGTTGAGTCAAATTCAATCCGAGACAACCTGTTGCTCCTGTCACAACGCAAACCATATTAGTACTCCAAGATGAGGCCACCAGCTGCTAGACCAGCTCCAGTACCGATTAATAACACTAATTGTCCACGTTGTAACTGGCCGCTATTAATTAAAGTACATAATGCCGTAGGAATAGATGCTGCAATTTGATTTCCATGATAGGGATAAATAGAAACAAGTTTTTCAGTTGGAATATTTAATCTTTTCTGTATGTGATTCATCGCGAGCAGGCTTGCTTGATGCGGTACGAACCAATTAATGTCACTTAAGTTAAGATTGGCTTTACTCAAGAGGTTGTCCATGAGATTGTCCAATAATTTGGACGCTAATTTGAATACTTTTTTACCTTCCATATAAAAGAGGCCTTGTTCTATATGTTGTAATGGATTTTTAGGGGGAAGGCGTGTCCCCCCAGCCTCTATTTGACAGAACGTAGAGCCAATACTATGCGTTTCGTGATGTGACGAGAGAGTACGGTGTGTTCCTTTACTTTTTTCAAGTACACAGGCCGCAGCACCATCGCCGAAAATAGTACAGGTTTCCATATCCTCCCAATTCAATCCTGCCGAAGCGATATCACTAGAAATAATGAGAATACGTTTAAAGCGTCCGCCTTCGATTAAATACGATGCAATGTCTAAGGCGCTAATAAAACTTAAACACGTACTATTTATGTCAAAACAAGCTGTTCCGGATTGCTCCAACCCCAATTCTTTTTGGATTAATGCAGCAGTACATGGAATTGGCTGTTCACCTACACCGCAGGCACTGATAATGGCATCAATATCTGTTAATTGAATATTTGCCTTTTGGACTGCAATTAATGCTGCTTGGGCTCCCATATAAGAAGTTGTTTCATCGGAGGATGCAAAGTGTCGTGAAATCAGGCCGGATTTTTTTTGGACACTGCCTTGAGGTAAATTAAGTTGTAAATCAAGTTCAGTGGAAAGTACTTTGTTTCTAGGTAAATAACATCCCATTCCTGTTATTTTTACAGCAGGCATATTTAATTCCTTCGTTGCTCATTGAATCGCACCCTTAAAGTGGTGTTCATTATACTGTATGATCATTTATTGCTCAATCAAATTAAACTACACTACATCTGCTGAAAACAACAATTCTGCTCACTAAAACTGTCAACCCACACTGATCCATGATAAATTAATAACTATTCATTGGATGATTGGCAAAGGATTGTGGTTAGTGTTTGATTTTAAACGTCATATAAAAGTTTTTATACTGGTTTCGCTGAGCGCAGTGTTGCAAACTTCTTGTATGGTAGGGCCCAATTTTCATACACCTAGACCACCAAAAGTCAAAAAATATACTGAAAAACCGCTACCGAAAAAAACCGTAAATACTTCAGGGGCTGGTGGACAAGCACAAACGTTTATTACGAATAAAGATATCCCTTTATTGTGGTGGGAGCTTTATCATTCACCCGAAATCAATGAATTAATTCATACGGGCTTAACCAATAGTCCGAATTTAGCGGCTGCTTCAGCTGCTTTGCGTCAAGCACAAGAAAATCTAAAAGCCCAAATTGGTAACTCAATGTGGCCGGCAATTGATGCATCTCAGATGGTTCAAAGACAACGTTATTCAGGGCTACAAATAGGAATTCCAAGTGACAGCGTCACGTTTAATCTTGTTTATACTTCATTTAATTTATCCTACACCTTGGATGTTTTTGGTGGCGCAAGGCGTCAAATTGAGGGTTTAAAAGCACAGGTGGATTATCAGCAATTTCAAGTAATTGCTGCTTATTTGACGTTGACATCTAATATTGTTACAACAGCAGTAGCAGTTGCATCTTATCAAGCTCAAATTGATGTAACAGTGGACTTAATCAAGGCTGAACAAGGGATTCTTAATATTTTAAATCAACAGTATCGTTTGGGAGGCGTTTCCAAAGAAAATGTATTAACACAACAAACTCTACTCGAACAAACAAAAGCAACTTTGCCACCACTTCAAAAAAACTTAGCACAAGCCAGACACGCTTTAGCTACGCTTGTAGGAGTTTTTCCAGATGCTCCTTTACCCGTTATTCGATTAGATCGTTTAAAATTACCCACTGAGTTACCGGTGAGCTTGCCTTCAAATCTTGTTCGTCAACGTCCGGATGTGCGCGCTTCTGAAGCATTACTACACCAAGCATGTGCACAAATTGGCGTAGCAACGGCTAATTTATTCCCGCAATTTACGATTACTGCGAATGAGGGGTGGTTGAATACCACGTTTACAAACCTTTTTACCAAAAGAAATGAAGTTTGGGCGCTGACTGGTCAGGTGGTGCAGCCCTTATTCCATGGCGGTGCTTTATTGGCGCAACGACGTGCAGCAATGGCTGCTTATCAACAGACGGCTGCTCAATACAGACAAACCTTATTGCAAGCTTTTCAAAATGTGGCGGATGTTTTAAGAGGATTAGAAGTCGACGCCCGTACTCTGCAAGCACAAATAAAAGCTGAAGACGCGGCTCGAGCTGCTTTGAATCTTACCCTGCAACAATATCGTTTAGGCGGTGTAAGTTATATCAATTTATTAAATGCACAACAGCAGTACCAACAGACGCGAATTAGTCGTATTCAAGCGCAAGCTGTGCGTTATAGTGATACGGCCGCATTATTCCAGGCCTTAGGTGGGGGCTGGTGGCATAAACCTTGGTGTGTCAAAGAGTGTCTATGATGAAAGAAATTTTTTTGAAAAAACAGATGATCATAATGTTAATTACGGTGGGGATTCTTTTTGGCCTGATTTTTGGCTGGAAAGCTTTTGTTAATTACATGAGGAACCAATTTTTTCTCCAAATGAAGTCACCTCCTGTGACGGTATCGACCATGAAAGTCGAACCTTCCTCATGGCAACCCGCCTTAAAAGCAGTAGGGAGCATACGGGCACGTTTAGGTGTGAACGTCACTACAGAACTTGCGGGTATGGTCCAAACAATCTATTTCACTCCTGGTACAACGATTAAGGAAGGCACTGTTTTAGTGCAATTAAATGCGGGTACAGAACTTGGATTATTGCACTCATTACAGGCGCAAGTTGAATTGGCAAAAATTACCTATAAACGTGATAAAGCCCAATATATGGTCCATGCAGTAAGTAAACAGACAGTAGATGCTGATGAATGGAATCTGAAAAATTTACAGGCCCAAGTTGCACAACAAGCCGCAACCGTGGAAAAAAAGACGATACGAGCTCCTTTTTCTGGACAATTAGGGATAAATAATATTAATCCAGGACAGTATCTTAATGTAGGGGATGCAGTGACTACATTGCAGTCTTTAGATCCAATTTATGTGGATTTTTATTTACCCCAACAAGTTTTGGCAAAGTTAGAACTTGGACAAACAGTAAAAGTGGTAACTGACACGTTCCCCGATAAAATTTTTCAAGGAAAAATTACTACAATAGAACCTATTGTAGATAACGCTACGCGAAATGTTCGAGTGGAAGCGACGCTCCCTAATCCTGATTTTAAATTAAAACCAGGTATGTTTACTCGCGTAGAGGTTCTAACAGGAGGGAAACAAAACTATCTAACATTACCGCAATCGGCGATTAGCTTTAATCCTTATGGTGATATTGTATTTCTTGTTAAAGATAGTGGAAAAAAAGACAAAAATAATCAACCAATTCTGGTGGTAAAACAGATTTTCGTGGCCGTGGGAGATACTCGAGGCGATCAGATTGCTGTTTTAAAAGGGTTGAGTCCAGGAGATGTTGTTGTGACCAGCGGCCAATTAAAGCTTAAAAATGGTAGCCAGATCATCATAAACAATAAAATACAACCGAGTAATGAGGCATCTCCAAAAGTGCCTGAGAAATAACAGAAGAGTAATGAAAGTTATCTAGCCTGTGTTCATCCAGGTTTACGATGAACAAAGAGGATAAAGAATAATCTAAGGATTGTAAGAATGCGGTTTACGGATATTTTTATTAAAAGACCTGTACTTGCTACAGTGATTAGTTTGATGCTTTTAGCAATGGGCTTACGCTCTATTAGTTCGTTGCCTATCATGCAGTATCCATTTACCCAAAATGCAATAGTGACTGTTACTACAGTCTATACTGGAGCTGATCCCGATGTTATTGCCGGTTTTATTACTACTCCCTTAGAGAATTCCATAGCACAAGCTAATGGTATTGATTATATGACATCCGTTAGCTCTCCAAGTACCAGCACAATAACAGTAAATCTGTTACTAAATTATGATCCCTTAAAAGCTTTGTCCGATATCACTACCAAAGTGAATGCAGTACTGAATCAGTTACCTAAAAATTCACAGCAACCAGTGATTACTGTGTCGGTGGGACAAACAATTGATTCAATGTACATAGGATTTTACAGCGATGAATTGCCAATCAATAAAATTACCGATTATTTGATTCGTGTCGTGCAACCTAAATTACAGGCAGTTAATGGTGTACAAAAAGCAGAGATCCTTGGGAATCAAACGTTTGCTTTGCGTGCCTGGCTGGATCCGGTAAAGCTGGCTGGATATGGAATTTCAGCAGCAGAAGTTGGAGCAGCTCTTGCAAATAATGATTTTATTTCGGCAGTAGGTCGTACCGATGGACAAATGTTCGTTCAAAATCTTACTGCAAGTACCGATCTAACGGATGTTAATCAATTCAAGAAGATGATCATTAAAGCCCAAAACGGCGCAATTATCCGTTTGGAAGATGTGGCTACAGTGAATTTAGGAGCTCAAAATTATAATACTTCAGTCAGTTTTGATGGGCGAACAGCAGTTTATATTGGGATTGTGGTGGCACCTTCTGCTAACCTTTTAACAGTAATTGATGATATTAAAAAAATATTTCCAACAATTCAGGAGCAATTACCTCAAGGATTACAAGGAAAAATTGTATATGATGCCAGTTTATTTGTTAATTCTTCTATTCATGAAGTTATTGTTTCTTTATTAGAAGCATTTTTTATTGTAACTGCTGTTATTTTTATCTTTCTTGGTTCGATTCGATCCGTTGTGATTCCAATGGTTACTATTCCCTTATCTCTCGTTGGTGCCTTTTGGATTATGCTTATTCTGGGTTTTTCAATTAACTTACTCACTTTATTGGCTTTAGTGCTTGCAATAGGTTTGGTAGTTGATGATGCGATTATTGTTGTAGAAAACGTACAACGGCATATCGAGGAGGGCAAAACTCGATATAAAGCCGCTTTATTGGGTGCCCGGGAATTAGCAAATCCAATTATTGCAATTACAGTGGTTTTAATTGCAGTTTATTTACCAGTGGGATTTATGGGGGGTTTGACTGGAGCTTTATTCACTGAGTTTGCTTTCTCACTTGCAGGTGCAGTCACTGTTTCTGCTGTAATTGCATTAACTTTATCTCCAATGATGTGTTCTAAATTTCTTAAGGTAGGAGATGGGGAGACTAAAGGACGTTTTATGACCTATGTTGATAATGCGTTTGCAAAACTAGAGAAATCTTATGAGCGAATATTATCCACAACATTAAATCATCTGCCGGTCGTTATTGTCTTTGCGGCGATCATTTTGTTTAGTAATTACTTCCTCTTTATTTCATCAGATTCCGAGCTAGCACCGCAAGAAGATTTAGGTATTATTATTGCCCAGGTTACTGCTCCAGCAAACGCATCTTTAGCTCAAACCAAACTATATGCAAATGCAGTGAATGAGATTTTTAAAAAATATCCGGAAACGGATCACATCTTTCAAGTTGATGGAGCTCAAGGGTTGAATACCTCTATTATTGGTATGGTTTTAAAACCATGGGACCAACGTCAGAGGACCTCGAATGAATTACAGCCGTTAGTTCAAGCGGAACTTGATAAAATAGCTGGCGCTAAAGTAGCTGCATTCCAGTTACCTTCGTTGCCCGGGGGCGGAAGTGGTCTGCCTATTCAATTTGTTATTAATACAACTGAAACTTTTGATAAATTAAACGATGTGTTAGACCGGATCTTGGAGAAAGCGTATGCCTCGGGTATTTTTGCTTATATTGATCCGGATCTCAAAATCGATCAAATTCAGACAAAGATTAATTTAGATCGCGAGAAAATATCCCAGTTTGGTTTGACCATGCAAGATATTGGTAATGTGTTTGGGTCGGCGCTCAGTGAGGGATATATTAATTATTTTAATTATGCAGGTCGTTCTTATCAAGTTATTCCACAAGTAATGAGAGACACTCGATTAAATCCGGAGCAAATATTAAATTATTATATTAAAACCGCTTCAGGAGACTCAATTCCTCTTTCCACCGTTGCTAGCTTGCAACGTCAAATTGTTCCTGAGTCGTTAAATCATTTTCAACAGCTCAACTCTGCAACAATTTCGGCCGTTGCATTTCCTGGAGTATCCATGGGTAAGGCGTTGGAAACTTTTGCAAATATTGCCAAGGAGGTCTTGCCGCAGGGGTATTATATAGATTATGCGTCACAATCCCGACAATTTATTCAAGAAGGATCTAATCTAGTTGTCACTTTTTTCTTCGCGCTCATTATTATCTTTTTATCATTAGCAGCCTTGTTTGAAAGTTTTCGTGATCCACTTATTGTTTTAATTAGTGTGCCTATGTCGATTTGCGGCGCGATGATTTTTGTTAGTTTAGGTATTGGCGAGGCGAACCTTAATATCTATAGCGAAGTAGGTTTGGTTACTTTAATTGGCCTTATCAGCAAGCATGGGATTTTGATTGTACAATTTGCCAATGACTTGCAAGCCAATGGACAAAAGAAGCTGGATGCGATTAAAGCGGCTGCTGCAATTCGACTGCGTCCTATTTTAATGACTACAGCGGCTATGGTTTTAGGAGTTATCCCTTTAATTTTTGCTACTGGCGCTGGTGCTGCGAGTCGCTATAACATCGGTTTAGTGATTGCAATGGGTATTTCAATTGGTACTTTATTTACTCTTTTTGTGGTTCCTTCAATGTATCTTTGGTTAGCAGCAGATCATACAAAAAAAGCTGAAGCGGAACACTTGAATGAGGAAGAGTCTTTAGGGTGATAATTTTTAGTTAGAAAAGAATAAGTCGCGAATAAGATTAGGGAAGGTTAACTGGCATAGCCGGTGCAGCATATCTTTTAGCTTCGACCTCTTTGACTGTCTGAGTAGAGGAAAATAAGCCGAAACGTTTGGTTAGTTCAGCCATATCAGGTGGGTTTTTTACCGCTTCATTGATCTGATCAAGAAGTTTCTGCGAAGTAGGGGTATATATATTTAATGCTTCAAGTAGTGAGAAAAAGCACATTTTTAAGTATTCAAAACTAAAGGTATTTACTCGCTTATGTGCTAGGACAACTGTTTTAAAATCAGGATATTTAACTACTTGGTCTCTTATTTGTCGCAAACGGTCTTTAACTTCCAATGTTGTATTAGTCGCAATTTCATCTAATTTATTAATACGCTTGGACTTATTATTTAAAGTTTCATTACTTTCAAATAAGGATTCTTCGTTTCTTATTGCAATTCTCGAGTTCTTGAAATAAATTTTAAATTGAGCCAAGGCTATAAGCACTTCATCAAGTTGATAATAGTCCACATAGTATTTTGTCTCAAATTTGCTGATTTCAGTTCGCAATAATTTTTTAATGCTCTGATCAATATCTTCAACTGTTTCTGACTTGGCAATTATTTCAGTTTTTAGTTTAAGTAAATAAGCCTTCAGTTCGGTTCTATATTCTTTATCAGTATATTGTAAGCCCACATGGTCATTGCACATTGCTTCCATATGTTTATCAAATGACTCTGTGGTGTATTGTTTAATAAAAGTCAGTTTCTCGTCTTTCTGGATTGGTTCCAAACTCTGAAGATAGCCTAATTTCTCTTTTAAAGTGTCTAATCGCATTTGATGTGTTGCTTTTAGACCCAGATAGTAATGATGGCTTGCTGCAATTAATGCCTCGATTTCTGTATGATGTGGGTCATAGGCTTTAAGTCCATAATTACATAGTTCATCAAGTTTATGGTCTTCAGGATATTGGCTTGGCGCAATTTCAACTTTTTTATCTAGCTTTAGTTTTGTCAGTTTGGGAAGAGCTTTTTTATAAGCAGCATGTAACTCAATTTTCGCTTTCTTCAAATCCTCTGCTGATCGGGTTGGTGTAGTTAGGTCAAACGTTTCAACTGGGGTGATAACGATACGATACCAATAATATAGATTTTCAATATCTTGATATTCTTCATCTATTTTTTTAAGAAATCTGGTTACATTTTTGACCTTTTTTCTTGTTATCTCCGTCCTTCGTTTCAGTGGTTCTTCATCACAAACTAGAGCGATCCGTTTTTGGGATTTTAAATCCAGTGGGTGTAATAGGCCCTTGAAGAATTCATCAATAATTCGTCTTAATGGGCCTGATAATGTTCCTGGAGTGAGTCCTAATTTATCTTCCCAGCGATCTGCTTCAAGAAGCATGGGAGTAAATACAGTAGATTGAATCTTCTCAAGATTATCCATTATTCCATCGTGAGAAGTAACCGTAAATTCATTGAGTTTGGTTGTAAGTTCCTGGTACAGGTAAATCATACGAGGGGTTTGCAAGAACAATTTAAAATATGAGTTCGAGTTATTAATCAGGCCTTCTATAAATGAGGTTGCTTTTCTGGCTCGCAGATGTAGTTCATTAAGTTCATCAGTGGTTAGAAAATTGGTATTTTTTAAAGCTCGAATATGTTTAGGGCTAATATAAAAGGCATTTAGAACATACCAGAGGGAGTTGAATTGTACTGTTGTCTCCCCGTATGGAACTTGTTCGGGACTCACCTGATATGCATCAGAGTGTTCTTGAAACGTGGCATAAAGATCTTGTGCCTTCTTAAGTAAATCACGAGCTATAAATCCTAAATGTGGATCAGCCGCTAAGCGCTTAGACGACTTAATAATTTCATTGAGATGTCCATACGCTTGTAATAAATAATAAACATAGCGGCTTTTAGCACTTTGATTATTTAAATTTTCTAATTCAAGAACAATCCCTTCTAAATGAAATAAACTATTAAATATGTCTTTTAAAGCACAAACTTGTACGCTTTGAGCCAATCTCTGGTTATTATCCTCCATTTCCGGGAATGGTAGCGATGAGGGTGGAAATACAGCTTGAATGGCTTGGTTCAACATCCCGGTGGGTGAAATATCGATTACGTTCGATGATTTATTTGAATCATGGGGTGTTAATGCAGCTTGCATTGCCTTGTTAAATATTTGAGTTACCCCAAACAAGGATTGTCTAAATTCATGAATGCACTTGGAATAATTGGTATGTTGGATGACATAGTGTTCTCTTCCCGTTTTGGGATTGGCTTTGAGTTCCGTTGAATTATTTTCCAGAGTGAATTTTTTCTGTGCTAAGTTATAAAACCGTTGAGTCTTTTGATTCCATTTATTAGTGATGCCAGCAAAAAACTCTTGGAAGTGCATATCGAAATCCAAGAACATTCTCACTGAAGGTGCTTTCTTCATAGCGATTTTTTTATTCGATAAGATGGCAATCAAATACTTATCAAACTTTAGAGCATCCTTTTTCATTTCAGGAGGTGCGGCACAAATAAAGAATGGTTGGAAAATGTTATATAAATTACGACATTGATCGATTACTTTGGGATCAAGACGATTTAGAAGGAGCATATTTCCTTGGATCTGTGGCTTCGTACGGATTTCTCTTCTGAGCAAGGTGATAAATTGAATATATGCATTTTGAACCACCAGGAACTTGGTATGTTTATTTCGATACCATTGGTAGACCTCAAGCGCCTGGTCCGCACTTAGTTGCTCGGGGTTTTGCAGCAAATTATCGCCATCTACATTTTTAAAATGCAGTTTCTTGTCTTCCTCGCGTTTGCACCTCAGAGCTGTTGATTCCCTTTCATCAAGAAATCTAACTTTTGCAAAATCATAATACGATGTATTTTTATCTCGCCATTTAGCAAAAACCTCTTGAACGTGCTTATCTAATTCTAGAAATAAAGATGGGGGAGGAGTTTCTAAAATTTCAACTGGCTTATTTGCAAGTAAAGCAGCCAAATACTTCTCAAAACTTTTAGCGGATTCTCGAAGATGTGGTGGGATGGCAAACTTGAAGAACGGCTGGAAGATTGGATATAAGTCACGACATTCCTCTTTAGCACGCTCATCCATACTCGTTAATAATAAGCTATTACCGTAGAGCTGCGGTTTTTCCTCGATCTGCTTCTTTATGATCTGAGCAAAACGGGAGTATGCCGCTAGGATTTTTTGAAACTCATCTTTATTGAACCATTCGAAATTAATATGATCGAAGAAGGTTTGAATATTTTGATCCAGTTTTAGAAAGAGTTCTGTAGATGGAATATCTTTCACTGGCTTGTTTGCAAATACAGCCGATAAATAGCGTTCAAGATTTTTTGCCGATTTTTTAAGTTCAGAAGCGATGATTGAACTTAAATAAGGTTGAAATACCTTCTTTTTTTCTGCGTCATTAAATTCAGGTAAGATGATTGATGTTAAGTAAGGTTGGAATGTCAGAAATAACTGCTGGCATTCTGCTTTTACTCTATCATCCAATAAGTTTAAATCCAGATCTTTTTCATAGCATTCAGGTTTTGCTTTTATTTGTTTTTTTATTATCTGTGCAAAACGCAAATAAGCATCTTGGACTTGTTGATACTCTGCTTTTGAGAGCCTGGATTTTTTATCTTTTTCTTGTTCGACTTGTAAGGGCATTGATTCATCAAGAGAATATACATTTCTCTTTTCCCTAAATGGGAATAAAGCTAAATTTGCTTTTTTATGTACCGAATCAACTAAATCCTTATTTAAATTAATATGAAAGAGCTGGCTGTTTTCATCTTTGGTAATTAAATCTGTTAACGCGTCTCTTTTTGCCAAAACAAAGCTTAAATGGTCTGCGGGAAGTTTTCTTCTTATAAAACGTAAAGGTTTTCCTATAAGATAAGAGGACCATTCCTCTCTTTCCGGTCCAGTCAATTTCGAGATGATGAGTTCATTTAAATCAATATCCAGTTGATTCATATAAGGCTTAAGAAGCTTATAGTGTTTTATAAGCTCTTGCTTTACCTCTGGAGGGAGTTGATATAAACGAAGATCTCTATAATCAGGGCTATTTAATATTTCAAAAAAACTCTTGCACGCGTCCTGCGCTTTTTGGATTTTATATAATGCTTTATTGGCCTTATCGATCCTTTTATAGACCATTTCTAATCTTAATTCGATAAATCGGTGATCTTCTATCTCGAGTAATTCTTCTCCTTTAGCTTTAAAGTCAATTGCTTTTTTAGGTAGATAAAGAAGTTGCTCATACAAAACTTTGACTTTTTCCATTAAAGGAACAGACAAAGTTCCAGGCTTAAGCATGGCATTGTCTTCAATTTTATCAACCAAACTAAATAGACCTGGTAATACGTTGTATTTAAGTTGGGCTAATTTATCACGGAGCAAGTCTTGAGATGATTCACTGAGCTCGCCTATTTGTTCTAATGAGCTCATGGATAAAGTGATTACATTGCGGATTATATGAATGTAATTTAAAAACTTAAGTGAAACAAAAATACTGTTTCCCTTTAAATTTTCGATCTCATTTAATAAGTTAAGCGCTGCATTTTGTAATTCGTCCAGTTTTTCTTTATTAAGTTTTTCTTCTGATTCTTTAATTTCAGAGGAAAATTGTTTTATGTAGTTGGTTAATGTATCAATATAACTTGGCAAAACGGCACTGAATTGAGCAAGGAAGTTATAATCTACATCACCATCAACTGGACGCATTTGATCTACGGCAATTCCTGCTACGGTCCCCGCTTTGTAAGCTAAAGGTAAGGGGGTTAGTGCTTGTACAAATGATTTATTCTCTTTAGCATATTTCTCTGCAAAAACTTGTATTTGATTGAATAAGGGCAGAATAAGAGAGAGTTCCTCTTGAAACATATCTCTTAGGTCAACATCTAAATGAGTGAGTAAGTAACTTGCTTCATAAGCTAAATCTATTGTTTTACCGTAGAGTAATGTCAGATCCGAAAAACTTCGTTTTACGTTTCTGACATCGATGTTTTCCAAATCTAAAAAAGTCAGACGAGCGTAGTAAAGGGCATTGATTAGTTTCTTAATTTGGGAAATATTATCAGGATCGAGAGAGTAATTAGTAAAAGGAACCCACTTCGTATGACCTTTCCTCGAGGTCGCTGACAGTACCCGCGCTCTAAAGGTGTCCAGTGTATAGGGAAGAGTATGATTTCTTTTCGATGTAATATTAAGAATTTCAGGCATAAAAGGCTCTAGATCTTTAGGTGTAAAATTTGAGCCTAAATTAATTTTTAATTCTTCTTTCTTAATTACAGCGATTACCAATTTGCCAGAAGGGTCTATAACCGTATATTCAAGACCTGTTGCGACCATGCGGGCATAAAAAATGCCTGCTTGAGGTTTAACTACCCCAGTCATAGATGCGATGGTATATTTAAAAGGTGAAGGTGCAGCCAGTTCTTCCAAAACAACATCCTTGATGGTTTTGTTGTCTGGAGTGAGTACTGAATAGGCTATTTTACCTTCGTGTTCTCTTATATATAACTTTCCGGGTTGTAATTCTGTTTCATCGGACATGAAACAAAGTTCGTAGCGGGGGAAATAAGGAATTATTCGAGGACTAACGTTCTTGCTATAGAGAATTTCAAAAATTTTAGTGTCAATTTGCTCCAGTATCTTAGATATCTGGTTTTGCTTGAATGACTCTAATAATTTTACATATTCTTCAAATATCATTACAGATAGCCTAATGAATTCATAAATCGTTTACTGTCAATATAAGTCGGAACTAATAATACCACAGTTTGGCAATATTTTCGTCTGTTCTGGGAGATAAATCAATGATTACTTTAGTCCTTCCTAATTAAAAAAGTAGATTGATTAAGAACGTATTTTTAACGACAACTCTAAAACAAACTCTGCAACTGATTCTTTAAGGTCAGGATAATCGGTATAGGCTTTAATCTGGATGGGCTGCGTTATGCGTTCTCCAGTTTGCTTCGATTCTTCTAACATTGCTTCGACTTTTGCTCCGTCACGACAAACAAAATAAACATCAGATTCTGGGCGATGCAAAAATTGTGCTTGAAATGATTTAAAAACAAGGGAAACCTTAAGCTGTTTCTGCGCCGCATGATAAAAACCATGTAAGCCTCCAGCTAAGTCAGCCCCGACGCACAGCGCACCAAAATACATGGAATTTAAATGATTACGACTACGTTGATTCAAAGGCAGGCAAATAATAATTTCATTGTCGGTAAGTTGAAGTAACCGGGGTTTTAAATAGCCGATCATGCGAACTTTAAAATGGCTAAATTTCCAGAGAAACAATTTAAAACGAGTTAAGACATTCATGAATTTTCCTTTTTAATCATATCCATACTCTGTATGAGTAAACGCCCACCTCCATCGGCTTGTGGATTGGCTTCGATAACTATAAGCGAAAATGCAATTGTAAGATTTAATTCAGGAATTGAAACAACTTCATTAACGCGCCAATAATAGACTCCAAGAGCTTTACCTTGTTCAACGACGTAAGGCTCGGTAATAAAGGTAGGATGGAGTGTAAGTTGGTTTACTCGGATGACATCGAGGTAATTGCCTAAGAAATTGGTTAGAGCGTCCCAGGCATTTTCAGTATAATTTTTACGTAATTCTGAATCATCACTTGCTTTATAGGTGTAATCTACGGACAAAGTATTCAATAGAATTTGTTTTACCCACCGGCTGATTTGCTCATCATTTTGAGCATAAAGAGTCAATGGTGATATGAAAAGTACGAGCCATAAGAGGATCCTTGGCAAAAGAGCTTTCATCTTTAAAATCCTTTTAATGTTTTAAAATGAAGAACTTAAATCTTTTATTGTAGTATAATCTGTAAATTAAAAATGTGTACTGAAAAATTGCGTTTTCTTATGCTGCACGCGTCTTTTTTTTGACGTATAATTGTATACTTTGTAACCGCAAAATATAAAACGCAAACCTAGTATTTAAACCAAATTATCGAGTTTTATGCATACTATCACCATACGTGGTGCAAGAACCCACAATCTAAAAAATCTAGACTTGGATTTACCGCGTGATAAATTAATTGTAATTACGGGTTTATCTGGTTCTGGCAAATCCTCTTTAGCCTTTGATACATTATATGCAGAGGGTCAACGTCGCTATGTTGAGTCTTTATCTGCTTATGCACGTCAATTTTTGGCAATGATGGAGAAACCTGATGTTGATTCGATAGAGGGCTTATCACCGGCTATTTCTATTGAGCAAAAAGCAACATCTCATAATCCTCGTTCTACAGTAGGAACTATTACCGAAATATATGATTATTTGCGATTACTCTATGCTCGGGTGGGGGAGCCACGTTGTCCTACACATCATGTTAGCTTGCATGCGCAAACCATCAGTCAAATGGTAGATCATGTTTTGGCTTTACCTACCGACAGTAAAGTAATGATTTTGGCTCCGGTAGTGCGTGAGCGCAAAGGAGAGCAGGTCCAGCTTTTACAACAGTTGCAAGCCCAAGGCTATGTACGCGCTCGTATTGATGGGGAGTTGTGTGAATTGGATTCCCCGCCTAAGCTGGGTTTGCGCACGAAACATACGATTGAAGTCGTAGTAGATCGTTTTAAGGTGAGACCCGACATTGCTCAGCGTTTAAGTGAGTCCTTTGAAAATGCGTTAAATTTAGCCGAAGGCCTCGCCATAGTGGCTTCAATGGATAATCAATTTGATGATCTTGTTTTTTCTTCCAAATTTGCATGTCCCGAATGCGGATACAGTCTCAGTGAGTTAGAGCCCAGACTTTTTTCATTTAATAATCCAGTTGGTGCTTGTCCTGCGTGCGATGGATTGGGTGTTGATCAGTTTTTTGATCCAGATCGGGTTGTGCACGATCAAACCGCCAGCTTGGCTGAAGGTGCTATTCGAGGTTGGGATAAAAAAACTACTTATTATTTTTCGATGCTTGAGTCGCTTGCTGGGCATTATGATTTTGATGTCCATACCGCATTTTGTGATTTGTCAGAAGAGATTCGTCAGATTGTTTTGTACGGTAGTGGACGTGAGGTGATAGACTTTCATTATCATCGCCCTAATGGTGGATATACGGTAAAGCGACATTCTTTTGAAGGAATTATTCCTAATATGCAACGGCGTTATCGTGAATCTGATTCAGGAATGATTCGTGAGGAGCTCGCGAAGTATTTGTCCTCTCGCCCGTGCCAAATTTGTCATGGTGCACGATTACGAGAAGAAGCACGGCATGTATTTATTGATGATAAAAATTTGCCCGAAATTACCGCCTATTCGATCGAAAAAGCGTATCTGTTTTTTAAAAATCTGCGGATGACGGGATATAAAGGTGAAATTGCGGCCAAAATTAATAAAGAAATTGTTGAGCGATTAGGATTCCTGGTCAATGTTGGTTTGGATTACCTTTCATTAGCCCGCAGTGCTGAAACTTTATCTGGGGGAGAGGCGCAGCGTATTCGTTTAGCCAGCCAGATTGGTTCCGGGTTGGTTGGGGTTATGTATATTTTGGATGAGCCTTCCATTGGATTGCACCAAAGAGATAATGATCGGTTATTACAAACATTGATGCACTTACGAAATCTGGGTAACACAGTTATTGTGGTGGAACATGATGAGGATGCAATTCGCAGTGCTGATTTTGTCCTGGATATAGGTCCTGGGGCTGGGGTACATGGTGGTGAAATTGTAGCAAGCGGGACACCGCAAGAAATCATGCAATCACCCGCGTCGTTAACGGGGCAGTATTTATCTGGAAAGCAATCCATTGCAATTCCCACTACCCGCTTACCCGTTAACTCCGAAAAAATGATTCATCTAAAAGGAGTGGTTTGCAATAATTTAGTGGATGTCGATGTCAGTATTCCCTTGGGTTTACTTACTTGTATCACCGGAGTTTCAGGCTCGGGGAAATCGAGTTTGATAAACGATACTTTATATCCGAGTGCGGCTAACCTATTAAATAGGGCAAGTTTATTTACTCCAGGCTCAGCCAAAGAAATTGTGGGTTTGAATCTATGCGATAAAGTAATTGATATTGATCAGAGTCCGATTGGCAGGACACCTCGCTCTAATCCAGCCACATATACAGGCATTTTTACTCATATCCGCGAATTATTTGCAGCAACTCCGGAGTCTCGAGCAAGAGGTTATCAACCAGGACGATTTAGTTTTAACGTGCGTGGTGGGCGTTGTGAAGCGTGTCAGGGGGATGGTTTGATTAAAGTTGAAATGCACTTTTTACCTGATATTTATGTTTCATGCGATGTATGCAAAGGAAAACGTTATAATCGAGAAACCCTGGATATTCAGTATAAAGGCAAAAATATTCATGAAGTTTTAGAAATGACTGTTGAAGACGCAAGCCAGTTTTTTGCAGCGATTCCTGTTTTGGCAAGAAAATGTCAGACTTTGATGGATGTTGGTTTGTCTTACATTAAATTGGGGCAAAGTGCGACGACTCTTTCTGGAGGAGAAGCTCAGCGCATTAAATTATCTCGAGAATTGTCAAAACGAGATACAGGAAGCACTCTCTATATTCTTGATGAACCCACTACAGGATTGCATTTTCACGACACCAAACAGTTATTAGCTGTATTATTTCGTTTACGGGAGCAAGGGAATACGGTGGTGATTATTGAACATAATCTGGACGTCATTAAGACTGCAGATTGGATTATTGATCTGGGACCTGAAGGAGGAAGCAAAGGTGGCCGTATTGTGGCAACCGGAACACCGGAGCAAGTCGCAGTTTGTGAGCGTTCTTATACAGGACAATTTTTGAAGCCTATTTTGAAGGTGCGATAATTTTTTTCTAGTTGAAATTATGGGTTCAACATATTGGGTTTATTTAAATAATGATATAGATAAAAACTCGCTGGCAAAAGGAATGCCCAAGTAATTCCTACGAAAAAATAAAAGGGATAACTTTTTTCGATCACTACTATGTTACAAGCTTCACCAATTTTATACGCAAAAGGCATCATAAAAAGGATGAGTAGGAACCAAATGAGATAATAACGAGTCAATTTTTCATTAAGAATAATAAGATTCAATCCGAAACTTAACCAAATACAAATCATCCATGGAGCAGTAAAATAAGAGCTGAAGGGATTTGCTTTAAAATAAATATAATTTTGATGCAGCCAAATAGTATCAGTGAGTGAGCCAATAACCCCAATAAGAAGTGCAAAATAAAGAGCATTTAAATAAGGCAATCGATTCATTGATTGCCAGGCAATTTGCACGGCAATGATGACGAGGCCAATTGTTGTTCCAAGCAATACATCATTTTGTGCTGCAAAATAGAAACAGGCTATCCAACACAGATAATATGCTAAAAAGTGAACACACCATCCAATTTGACTTTTATTCATTAACTTTTACCCGTATGTTCTGGTTTAGAAAAAAATCCTCAGTCATTCCACTATTTTTTTTGTAATTTTCGATCTATAACTAAATTGTAGAAAATTTTACATAGGATGAAAAATGAGTACTTTTTTTATTGCCCTTATTATTATTGTAGTACTTTTATTCTTATGGGCTATTAGTGTTTATAACACTTTAATTCGCTTAATTGAGGCGATTAATAACGACAAAAAGCAAATAGATATCCAGTTGGACCGTCGATTTAAAGTTTTTGAATCGCTCATTGAGGCGGTTAAGAAATATATGGATTACGAGAAAACTACTTTAAAAGATGTAGTTGCCTTACGTAATCAAGCGCAAGCTGCTAAAGCTGCGGGAGATGAAGAAGGTCGTATGGCTGCGGAGAACCAAATTTCTCAAATTGCTTCAGGGCTGAATGTAGTATTTGAAAATTATCCCGATTTGAAAGCAAGTCAAAATGTCATGCAATTGCAGGAAGAAATTGTTAACACTGAAAATAAGTTGGCATATTCCAAGCAGGCTTATAACGATGGTATAGAACGTTATAATGCTAAAAAGAAATCGTTCTTTGAATCGATGGTGGTGTCTTTTTTTGCCTCTGCATTAGATAAGGATTTTGTTTACTGGGGGCTTCCTGAAGAACAGATTCAAGCTAAAGAAGACTATACCGTAAAATTTTGAGTTTAGAACATGGGACTTGAAGACTATCATGGTGGCGTAGGGAATTGGCGCGAACAAATACGGTTGAATCAGCGTAAGACCTATGGAGTAATCGCTTTTTTTGTTGCAATTTTTTTTGTTGTGGGTTTAATTGCTGATTTATTCGTTTTGCAATCGACCTATCCTCAGTTGACTTTGCAGCAATGTTTTACTGCGTTGGTTCATCTACGCGTGGTTCCCTATGCCACTCTTGTTATGGTGGGTATTGCTACAGTGTCGTTATTAATAACGTATGCATTTTATGATCGCATTATGTTATTAGGTACGGACTATCATGAAATCACCCCGCAAACAGCTCAAAATTTGCGGGAACAACAATTGTATAATGTCGTTGAAGAAATGAAAGTTGCCGCCGGTTTACAGTACATGCCTAGAGTTTTTATTATCGAAGCAGATTATATGAATGCGTTTGCGAGTGGTTATAGTGAAAAATCAGCAATGGTTGCAATTACTCGGGGTTTAATGGAAAAACTGGACAGGGCAGAACTGCAAGCAGTAATGGCTCATGAACTAAGTCACATTCGTCACTATGATATTAAATTAACGTTAACCGTGGCGATTTTAAGTAATATCCTTTTGATCGCAGTGGATATTCTATTTTATTCCGCAGTCTTTAAGCGTGATGGTAAACGAGAAGACAACCGTTTGTTAATGGTGATTATAATTCTTCGTTATGTGTTACCTTTACTGACCATTTTATTAACCTTATTTTTGAGTCGAACCCGTGAATATATGGCGGATGCTGGTTGTGTGGAATTAATGCGCGATAATGAACCTTTAGCTCGGGCATTGCTTAAAATTAATGAGGATCATCAACAACACGCCGAACAGTACTCAGCGGAATACGGTAATACTCCTCATGAACAGGTGAGGCAGGCATCCTATCTGTTCGATCCATCCGATATTGATCCTGTGAAATCGTTAAGTAGCGCGTTTGCAACCCATCCTTCAGTTGAACAACGTTTACAGGCTTTGGGATTTACGCGTAAATAAACGAATGGCATCAACTTAAAGAAAACCCAGACTCTGCTTCGCTCCGTCCAAACTTATTCATTTTCCTGATGATTACTCACGAAATCCCACGCCTTTTTTTAATAAAAACATATTGAGAAATGTCAGCAACACTAACATAAGACAAATAATTCCCATGGCTAAAGAAATATTGACTTCGCTTTGGCCAATCATGGCTTGTCGGAGGGCATTAACCATATACAAAATTGGATTGAGCAAAGAAACCTTCTGCCAAAACTCTGGCAGCATGTTAATACTGTAAAATACACCACCTAAGTAGGTGAGCGGCGTGAGTATAAACGTTGGAACAATCATAATATCATCAAAATTTCTCGCCACCATGGCATTGGTGAAGCCAGCTAATGAAAATACAGCAGATACCAGCAATACAACAAGTAACGTCATTGGTAAGTGACTTAATTCAATGGCTAAGAAAAAACTGGCAATGATGTATACCAAGACCGCGACAATAAATCCTCTACATATGCCACCCAAGACATAGCCGAGTAGCAAGAGACTGTTACGCATCGGACTTACAAGCATTTCTTCGATACTTTTTTGAAAGCGAACACTGTAAAGTGAAGAAGATACATTACCGTAGGAGTTAACAATAACGGACATCATAATTAATCCAGGAGCAATGAACATCGGATAGCTGACTCCTTGAATAGAGCCAATACGCGGACCGATTAAACTACCAAAAATGAGGAAGTAAAGCGTGGTCGTAATAACAGGTGGTAAAAATACTTGGCTTGCTATGCGAAACATACGAACCAACTCGCGTCTTACCAAAGTATATAATGCAACAACTTGTTGTTTAATGGCCATTTTTTATAAGATCCAAAAAGAGTTCTTCCAAGCGATTGGTTTTATTTCGCATACTATGAATTTTTATTCCGTGTTTGGTGAACAGAGCAAATGCATCATTTAAATTCAAATTATTGTCTACCCGAAGTTCTATGGTAGTACTATCAACCAGGGTGGGCTGAAAGGGAAATAAATCGGGTAAGGTATCGATACGGCTTTCTGTATTGAAAATAAAAGTTTGATGGCGCAGTGTTTGCAGTAAAGCCTTCATCGATGTATTTTTTATTATTTCCCCTTTATCTATGATGGCAATGTTTTTACATAATTGCTCTGCTTCTTCTAGATAGTGGGTGGTGAGAATAATCGTTGTGCCTTCCGCATTGGTTCGAGTGAGAAACTCCCACATGCTGTGTCTAATTTCTATGTCCACTCCTGCTGTAGGCTCATCGAGAATGAGTACTTTGGGTTGATGCACTAAAGCTCTGGCAATCATGAGTCGACGTTTCATTCCGCCCGATAAGTGTCGTGCGATGGAGTTTCTTTTTTCCCAAAGTCCCAACTGTTGCAAAAGGGTTTCAACTCGGGGCTGTGCGTTCTTTCGTGAAATTCCATAGTATCCTGCTTGATTTAGAAGGATTTGTTCGCAATTTTCAAAAATATTAAGATTGATTTCTTGAGGCACAAGACCCAAACAGGATTTGGCTTTCTCAGGTTCTTTTTCCAAATCATAACCATGAATGCTGATACTACCTGAGGTTTTATTGAGTAATGAAGTGATTAGACCAATGGTTGTTGACTTCCCTGCACCGTTGGCACCCAATAAAGCAAAAAAATCACCGGTATTTATGGTTAAATCAATGCCTTTTACTGCTTGTACACCATTAGCATAGGTTTTGAATAATTGTTTAATGTCTAAGGCATGCATAGAAGATCAAATGAAAATGAAAAGATTATTATACACAATAATCATATTGTTTCACGAACAAGGTTAGATTCTGAATTATCTATTTAATCGCTTGTTTCATCTTGTTTTTAGTAAATTGGAGAATGCACCTTGGTTTAATACAAAGTGAGCAGGTGTTTTCATCCAACCAGTAATGCTGTAACGAGGTTGATGGGTAACACATACTTCATGAGGCAATTCACTATTAAAACAGATGAAGCGATTTTCTAAGGGCAACACACTCTCAAGTAATTGATCCCCTATATTGTACAGTTTTAATTCGCCTCCAAAATCAGCGTTCCAATGCTTATTTAAATAATACACACATGAAATTTTTCGTGTTTTTTGCGCAGCGAACTGATCCACATGTTTTTTATAATAAGTACCAGGTTGATAGGCAGCAAAGTGGGTTTCAAATTCATGTATGCCTAAAAAAAGTGACTGATTCAATATTTGAGCCAACTGTTTTATTCGTTCTAAAAAGATTTGGATTGCTGGATCTTGTTCATTTCCTTCAAGCCACAAAATTTCATCAGTACGAATAGAATCATTTTTATGTAATTCAAGTTTCAGACCAATTTTAGCGCCGCGAAATAATCCTTGCTCATACAACTCTTGTGCTGTTTCGCGCAATGATTGGCACTGCGCTTGCTCAAGAAAACCATCGATAATACAAAATCCTTGCCTACAAAGGTCATTGATCAGTGGTTCGGAATCAATCAAAGTACACGCCCCTCAAGGTGATATTCATATTCGCGCCATTGTGGCATAAATTTACTCATTAACCCATAAAATCGTTTATTATGACTTGGTTCTAACAGATGAACTAACTCATGAACAAGGACATATTCCAGACAAATCGAAGGTTTTTTAATAAGATTAAGATTTAACCAAATACGCGCCGCTCTGGTGTTACATGAGCCCCAACGCGTTTTCATTTTTTTGATTCCCCATTCTGCTACTTTAACGCCCACAATAGCCTCCCAGTGCTGAATGAGCTCAGGCAATAACATTTGCATTTGTTGTTTATACCAGCGCTCAATGATGGTTTGTATTTGAATGGGGGTGCTGTTGGGTGGGGTATAACAGTACATCAGTTCATTATTGATTTTAATTTGCGCAGGTCCATGATGTTCTTCGATGATTAATAAATATTTGTTCCCTCTGAATGTTATTGTTGAGCCTGTTTCAAAGGTGCTCTCTTCGACAACAGCACGATTACGAATTCGCTCTCTTTGTTCATGAATCCATTCCCTTTTAGACTCGAGACTTTGTCTTATAAGTTGTTCGCTGAATCGAAGAGGAGCACTTACCTTAACTAAGCCATCAGGAGGGTAAATACGTAAGTTCATATTCTTAATTTTTTTTCTTGATATTTCTATGGGAATACCATCGAGTTCAATGATCATCTCATTAACATAATGTAGCCAGGGTGGAGCGCAGCATAACCCGGGAAAGTTATCAGAAAAACCCGAGTATTGCTGCGCCTCACCCAGGGTATGCTCATTCCCAAAGTATCAAGGAATTAATCTGAGCTATTGTACTATCTCTGTGCTCCGATACAAGGGCTGTCTATATATTCGCCATTAATATCCAAAACCATATTAACATTAGCACGTTGGTAGCGAGCCAGAATATCATATTCCTGTTTGGTGAGATAACCATAGGAATTACCACAATATACGAGTGAGGTAGCCCCTGGTCGAGGTTTCACCTTCACGGGTATGTCACATTCCCAACGAAATTGGGTTAAATCACAATTTGCGAATGCTAAACTTAAGGGTAAGAGAGATACAGCAATAGCTACATACCATTTCCTTTTCATAGTGTGCACCATTTGCATGTTTATGTTTTTTAAGTATAGGATAATATTCTAAAAAAGCAGTCAAGGATCGTCATGCTCTCATCCAGTTCCGAATACATTAAAGCCTTGCGCGAAGGAAAATATTTACTATTTTTAGGGTGGACCGATTTTATTACTCAAAAATATAAACTATTAAATGCTGATGACACCGTCAATTTTTTGATTTTTGAATGGTTAAGTAATGGTTATTTAGAAGAGGACGCTCAAAAGTTAGCTGTTGTACAAGCAGTATATGATGTGGAGTCTAAGCCTTTACAAGGAAAATTAGATTACTCCCTTAAATCAATTACCATTGCTTTATTTGTGTGTATGGTTTTTCAGAAACTTGAAGGAGATATAAATGAACTCTCAAAAAAAGAAAATGCCCGGGATGAAATAAATCAGTTTATTGAAAAAACGCTTATGAAGTTGAATCCCTTTACTTATAAGGAGCGATTAGAAGAAATGCAAACACGTTTTTATCAGTGGGTAGAAGATACTGATAAAAACGAGTTAGCCGATGCATTTGAAAAAATTCACGCTATTACACAGCCACGGTATCTTCTTGAAGAGTATATTTTACATTTAGAGCGTATCAAAATAAAAGAGGATAAACTTTATACTACGCGCTTAAGTTTGGCAAAACGTTTTCTTGGTTATTTGTTTGAGCAAACCGAATTAACTCCTGCGGTAGCGGAAGTAATTGCTACTTATGTTAATTCTCTTCGTGAGTTGCAGCCAGGTAAAGGGGAAGTAGAACAATTAGATAGAATCTCTCCTCCTTCAACTATTGAACAAACGTGGAGAAAAGTTACAGCGATAGGAATTAGCTTTTTTAGTATTGTTTTAGGCGATAAATCGATCGGGGAAGTAATTTCCGGGAGCCCTATAATCATTGAAACTGTGGATTCGCCTAGTTCCAACCTAAAAAAGTAGAAGAACAAGCAACTTCAACTTGAAAATATTCCAACATTATAAAAAATAAGGAATTATGACGAGTATTGCACCTACAAGTACCAATATATAGGTATTCGAGATAAACATTGGATAGAGCATTAATACAACACCAATGCTCAATAAAGGAACGTTTTTTTGTCTTTTCCCATAGATAAGACCAATAACGCTAAATAAAACGCCCCAAAGAAGATAGGCAATGGTCATATTACCTAGACTCATCATTTCATTGGTTATATCCTTATTGATAACCTAAAACTACTCTATTCTCATAAGCATAAGACTGCAAGTAGTTAGCCTATCTGCGAAGCTGCATAGAATTATAAAAAACTATATGTTAAATTGCGGCAAATTTCCTTCTAAGAATCCCTCTAACATGACTCGATTTTTTAAAATGAATTCCGGGAAGATAACGCTTGAAGAATGTGATAATTCTGAGAATGCTGAATTTATAGAAATTTATTGGAATTGGAAGGCGCTTGCTGTGCCAATGGTACTAGGGTTAGAAGACGCTGTAAAAAGGTTTACCGATCGATTTGAAATTAATGGTGATTCGTATTCGGTGATTAATCCGTCAACTTGGTTCGCCCTATTCGAGCACAATGCAAAATATTGCTCGGCTAAAGAAGCCGAGCTTTTGTCAAAAGCAACCTTAGCTATGCGCCCATCTTAGATAATGGGAATGCCAGAATGCCGAAAAGTATGCTGGACCAAATTGAATTGGTTAACTCATTGAACCAATTACCTGATGTACCAAAAAGCGTAATAGCACAAAACTTATCAAACTCTGAATTAGGGATGCTTATCCGTACCGCCAAATCGAGCAAGAGTTTCTTTCAACCCATCCTGGATGTTCGTAAATTCTTATATTATCTGGTGCGTGGAAACCATGATGTAATTCAAGAGATGTTATTAAATGATCCATGGATTCTGTTACAAAGGGGCAATGTAACGGATTGTTCGGGGCGTACTTTTGAGAATATTAGTGGCTTTGAATATGCGCTTTGGGCGCTTGATAAACATATGTGGGCGCTGATGCTCGATTGTTTACCTATAAATGGGGGAGCTTCCCAACAGGTATTAGAACAATTGCGTATCCAATACAACGAATTTAATACAAATACCAAAAAGGTAACTTATAGGCTTAATGGAAAAACAATTGTTGAAAAGCACTTTGATTTTGAGAATACCATTATTAAAGAGTTGCGAAAGCAAATTAATTTGACAAACACAACTGAACCTGATGAGTGGGAAGAATTCGTTGAGAAGCAATGGCGTGAAGGTGTCGGCGGTGCACAAAGGCTGTTGCCTATGCATGTTGTTGATGAGTACTGCTCGAATGAGCCTTTTGATCCTGAGCCAAAATTTACCGCGCAGCCCAAATCGTCAAGAAAATTTTTAAATGTGAAAACTAAAAAGTATGAAAGTTGGTTCGATGATGATTCTAAGATGGGTTCAGAATTTGCAATATATAAAGGTCGTAACGGGCCGCTCTCCATGTGTAGCGGCGTGTATTGGTTCGGTGCTCAGTATGATTTGGATGCCCTAATGGCGTTATGTAAAATAAGAACAAAGGACTTTTCCGATCTCGGATCGCAACTTAATGAACAGATGACTTTGGTTAATCATCCTCCATGGTTCTGATTTGACTGAGCGGGTAGTAGTGCTATTTCATTTAGTTTTTAGGGCAAAAAATACAAAAGGGAATTTTGGTTTGTGGCTCGACCCATGAAAGGCAATTGATGTTTAAGTGATGAAATTGAAAAATAAATACGCATAGCGTATAATTATCCATCAATTAAGAGGGAGATAATCATCCTCTAATAGTTTTAATTAATTCATAGGTGTCGATATGTACAAGTTTACTAGGGAAGAGAAAGTAAATATAGAGCTCAAAGCTCAACTAGTGGGATATTTAAATAATGCTGGATCAGATGTTAAACAAGTTATTATTACCATTGGTGCCGGGCCTAAGCCAAGTGATTCCTATGCCCAAAATATGGTTTTTGATTCAGAAAGCAAGCACTTAAATATAAATATTGATATAGGTTATCCAGGTGATTATCCTTGCGGACTTCTTAAAGTATCTGCTGATCCAACAAAATCCAATTTTATGAGAGATATGGACAAAGCATTAGAAAATAAAAATGCTGTAATTTTGTTTAATGACGATCTTTATTATGCATCACCTAAGGATTTTAATGTTTATAAACTGAATACAAAGAATTCGAATCAAGATGACGTTAATTTATTGAAATCAAAATGCGCTGATACATATCATGAGGCAGATGATGATGAATTAGAATTAATCGTCCGTGTAACAGACCGAGCTCAACATGTGAAGGCCGCGAGTGTTAATACTGACGATAAAAAATATTTAAGGATGCATTTTGATAGTTCAGTGGCTGCGATAATTAAAGAACCGATTACTGATTTACTCCGAAAGAATGTCACCGTGGTTATCTCTGATTTTCGATCTCCATCTCTTTCGGAAGATGTTCATACCTTGGTAAAACCTCTCTTGGATTATTATAGAAGTCCTAATAGTAATGAAGGTAATCTTGTCCTAACGCAAGGATATTTTGATTGTTATCCTTTGTTTTGGCCAACAAAAGAATATCTCTCCGCAAATCCGAGGGATACTAAGGACTATTCTGATGCGATGCATAAACTTCGTGATAGAGCCATGGGAAGTGAAGCTGTGGGTAATTATTTTGGTAAAGTAGAGGATGCGGTATGCTCTATGACGGTATTATTACCTGAACATAATACAGGTATTCTCTTTTCTTATCCTGCTATTGGAGAAATTAGTAAAGCGAAGGTAATAGAAAAACCAGATCTCCAGGATGAAGCATATCCGACCTGTACGCTTTTTTAAAAATGAATGAAAAATAAAAGCACTTAAGCTCCTGATTGCTTGCCATAGGTGATGCAGAGAAAAATGTTAGAATCAATCAAATAACCAACATTATTGTTTGAATGATGAATAAAAAAATTATTGCTGCAGCATCGCTGGGTACGCTGCTTGAAATGTATGACTACGCCATTTATGGATTTATGGCCCCTATTTTAGCAACTATTTTTTTTCCTACTACCGATAAGCATATCGCCTTAATTGCAACATTTGCTATTTTTGCAGCAGGGTTTTTAATTCGACCATTGGCCGCCTACTGGTTAGGGAATCTCGGTGATAGTATTGGCCGGAAAAAAACATTGACGATAACTCTTTTCGTTATGACTTTTTCATCAAGCTTTATCGGTTTATTACCTACCTATAAAGTCGCTGGCATCATCGCCCCAATATTGCTCACTCTCTGCCGATTAGTACAAGGCATTTCTGTGGCAGGGGAAATGACATTGGCAAGTATTTTCATCTATGAAAATGTGAGTATGCGTCATAAAGGGTTCGCCGTTAGTTTTGTGGCTTTGGGTTCTATTTGTGGATTGTTACTTGCAATCCTTATAAGCAAAATAACCTTGTTATTTTTTTCCAAACAGGAGCTTATCTATATTTGGCGTTTTCCATTTTTAATGGGAATAATCGTTGGCCTTGTCGGTGTTTACTTACGAAGTAAGACCAGGGAATTAATAGATATTTCAAAAGTAATTGCAAACAGACAACATCATCCGTTACGCAGTGCTTGGCATTATCGAAAAAAAGCTATTGTTACTATTTTTCTTTTGGCAATTTATTGCAATGGAAGTTTTTATACACTTTTTGTTTATATGCCATCCTATTTACAACAACACGGATTAGCATTACCTATAGCGATGGATGTAATTATGGTGGCAATGATTTGTTATGGCGTTGGTCTAATAGTATCAGGATTTATCTCTGATATTTTAGGGAGAAAATTTCCTTTAGCATTAAGCTTAATCGCAACTGTATTTTTCAGTCTAGGAATAAATTATATAGTTAATGGCGGTTCTTTACTGCAGATTACTTTTGGGTGCAGTATTTTGGCGATTATTATCTCTATTTTTATTGGGAGTGTATTTACCGCGAGCCTTGAACAATTACCACTAGAAGAACGAGCAAGTGGTTTTACTTTATTTTTTAACCTAAGTAACTCTTTATTTGGTGGCACAGCACCACTGATTATTTTGCTTTTGAGTTATGTTTTTACAAATTTTGCCTTTTCGGTTTTTTTGATTGTAATGGCTTTATTAACTTTTCCTGCTCTATGGTTAATGCAAGACAAATCATGAAGCTAAGAACTTACCTTAGGATGGATAAAACTTAGATTTTGGCTGAATCTGACTGAAGACCGTTCTGTTTAGAGCCGTTATTGGCAAGCCTATGATTTGTTAATATTGTCTTAATGTTGCTCAATTACAATGTAGCACTTCTAGTACTAATCAATAAATTGGACCAGCATGCAAGAGAAAACTGAAGATCAACTACCCGAGATACCCGCAGAGATTTTAGAATATATCATGACATTTCTAGGCCGCCCAAGAGATTTAGCGACTTTAGAATTAGTCTGTAAAGATTGGAAGGCCTTTGCTTCAAGTGATGTTGTTTGGAAGCAAGCTATAGGCCAAACAAAAGAAGAATTTGCACACCCTGAGTTATACACGATTTTAACCTTACCAAATATTTCTGAATTTAGTTATAGGTCTATAATAAGGAGTTATGCGCTTATTGAAGAAGAGCTGCAACGGTTCTTTCAAAATACAGAGTATGTTAAACAAATATCATTTCCTGAAGGAGTTGGAAATAAAACGATCTCTTCAGATAGCAATCCTAGAGGTTATAAGTATAAATACGAGAATGGGATTTTTATCAGCGAAGAAGAACTCCATCGTTTTTTTGGACAGGCACGTAAGGAAAGTAACGAATATACTTGTTATACCAGGACTGAGGTTTTTGCCCGCTATAAAGAAATAAATGATGAAATACATCTATATGCATTAAAACATATTACTGAACATAAGGAATGGACCATATTTCAGAAACCTTTTATTTTCAATCGAAACCTTGTAAATAATTTTCCTTCCGTGAAGCCGGCATCGACTAATACCGAAGATAAAACAGCTCTACCTGCTCAAAAAGCAGCGGATAGTTCATTACACCGTGCTTCTGTTTTCAAGGCAGCAAGCAATCATGCCGTGAAGCACGCAGAAGATAAAAGAGCTCAACCTGCTCAAAAAACAGCGTATCATCCGTTACACCGTGCTTCTGTTTTTAAAGCAGCAAGCAATCAGGTGAATCAACCAAAAATAGAAAGAAAAGCTCAACCATTAGCAACTGGTGCAGCATATCAGCCACAACACTTTCAACCGGCGCCGAAACCTGCTCCCGCAAGAACGCCAGCCGTCAACCGCGCACCAATTTGTTTACCAAACAATAGCGGCTCATGCACAATCTCTTAATGTGAATTTCTTTTTGCCTACTTCTTCGAGACTCCTCGCGGATGTAGGCTATTTGATCCCGTAAACAAGTCTTGAATATTTCAGGAGGTAAAAGAACCTACTGGGAACTCACTGGATAATTGTGAGAGGGCTATTAGCGCCCCAAAATTCTATTGATAATAGCTGTAGCTTGCTTATCACAAAAAATAGCATCAAGTTCTGGTTCAGTAACACAACCTATATTGTGACAATATTCCTGAGAAGCTAAAGCATCGATGCATGTTTTTACACCGTTTTGAATCAATGAAATGGTCTGCGCCAATCGCTGATCGTGATCATGGTTTGTTATGCCTTTATATTGATCGACTAAATCAGTTAATCCGTTCAATACTTGTTGACGTGCGGCCTGATGTTGTGTGCGTAACTCACATAGTTCTTTTGCCAAATCATGCGTATCATTATCGCCCATCACCTCATTGGTATCTTCAATACATTCAGCAAGGTTTAATCGGATTTTATTGTTATCAGCAGGAATAACTGGATTATCGGGACCGGTATAAGAGCTATTATCTGCAAAGGCTACAGTAGTTATATTTAAAAGAATAAATGCGGTTAATGCTAATATATTCATACTATTCCCTTATTATATGATTCGGCTTACCCATATACTAAATGATAGACTGGAAAAAGCCTTTGGTTTACATGTAATAGCAAAGGGCAGGAGATAATAGAATCTCTTTGGGCTGTTGAGAAATATGAAAAAGTTCCCACCTATTAATCTATTAAACGCACATCTATAAAATCCCCATTAAAATTGATTATTTATTGTTTGATAGATGTTAATTATGATCAAAATGGATGATTATGATATAATTCGTTCCATTCTAAGCATCAATTCAGTCAGTGAAATCAGTAATGGGCGTATCCATCGTTTTCCAGCCTGATGAATAATTTAGGAACTATACAATGAAAAAAAAGAGTTTTAGTTTTTTGATTATTTCCACAATAAGTCTACTATCCTCCTTTTCCTATAGCCAAAATATAGGCAATTCTCTTATCCCTGGTTGGCCAAGCTACCTAGCTATGGGAGCTATAACGAATGGTGCCCCGCAAGAGCCGACTAATATTCGTGTCGATGCTGTATTTACATATAATGGTGCGGGTGGCGATGGTGACCCTGGAAAAATAGAAACTCCTTATAAAATTTGGAACATGATTAACATGGCTAAAAATATAAAAAGCAAGACTGGCCATGCTGTTAATCCTGTGTTAGTTGAATACGGCTGGCAATTAAGTGGTGGTTGGAATCCGGATAGCGTTACTAATTTAGAAGATCTAACAAAACATTTTTTTAATCTAATGTTTTTGTCTAAAACATTAGAGGCAAATGCTTATAGTAATACCGGAACGTACGGCACTATTTTATTAAATCCAGATATGCTGGGTTACTTAGGAAATACAAATCGTATCGAAGCAGTTAAATCCTTATACATCCCAGTAGGTCAGGCAGTTTCTAACGCTTATTGTATGATGGGTAAAAAAGTTAATTTTAATCCTACTAGTACGCCTACTTGCACTTATGGATGGGACAATAAACCGGTAACAATCAATGGTACTCCGACTGATTTATTGCTTTGGCTCAAATCTAAAACAGATAATTATACTGCTGGACAAGCGTTTGCTACTTGTATCAACGAGTATGTGATGCCTCTTTGTAGTACCGTACCCCCAAGTCATGACATCCCTGATTTCTCAGATAATTTTAATGGATGGTTACAGGCTCAAAACTGGATGACTAAACATTTTGGACCTCATGTAGCTCTCGGAGTTCATGAAAATATTTCTGCAGTGCCAGAAGGAGGGTGGTGGATTCATCGGGGGCCAACTGCTGTGAAGCCTTATGTGGATAAGGTTTTGGCTGATTTAAAGAGTTTTGAATTATTCACTAGTAAGTACAAACCTGATTTTATTTATTTTGATCGATATGGTGCCGATGATTACAGTAGTAAATTTCCAAATTTACTCATTAATCAGGCAACATTTTATAATGATGCCGCCTGGAAAAATTTCCTAACAATGACGCAACAAATTAGTGAAGGGTTGGGAAAACAAGCAGGAAAAAGCTATATACCTGCAATGTTATGGCAGATACCTGCGGCCCATATCCCTACACAGGACGAACCTTTTCTTGAAGCACATGAAGAAGGTTCTGCTCCGGTATATTTTTTCGGTGATTCAAAGTTACAACGTGATTTAAGCAATACAGCATCCTGGATTAATCTAGATATTCCTAATTTACCTAAAGGGTATAGCTTATGTGCTGGAAAAAATGCGACTCGTTGTTTGACATTAAACAATTTTAATTGGGCTCATAATAATAACGAGCAATTAAAAAAGGCAGTTGATGCACACATATTTGCAATTTTGTGGGGGGCGGGTGCTTTTGCTACAGGAGTTTGGGAAGTACCTGGAACTACTTTTCCTGATAATGGATGGATGGCAAAAAAATTGTCGACTTACTATAAAAATCCGCAACCTTTTTCCAAGAATTAATCCCATTGCCGGTAAAATAAGTAAGCTTTAGTTAAGATTTGGTAATTTTTTGTTCTTTTTGCCCAATATGTAGTGCTAAATGATGAGGGTTTGCTACACTTAAACATTATGGCAGATGTCTGATGCAGGTTGGATGCGGAGTTTATGCTGTAGTTCTGAGGGTTGTATTTTCATCTGATGTACAAAGCCTGTTCATTTTATAAAATGAACGAGATGCTCAAACTTCATCGAAAATATCAAGGTCTCATTCCTATCTCATATTTCTTATAGATAACGAATTTTCATTGTCGAGGTGAAAATGAAATTCAAATCGTTAATGTTCTCCATACATGGATGGTTTGATACGAGTCTTAAAGAGAACCATTTACAGCAAGGTACGATCCACTGGGCCCGTGTTTTCATTTTTATATTTCTGCATTTGTGTTGTTTGGCAGTGTTCTGGGTGGGATGGAGTCTTACAGCTATTGTTACAGCCCTGTTCCTTTATTTTTTTAGAATGTTTGCGATAACTGGTTTTTACCATCGTTATTTCTCACATAAAACCTTTAAAACGAATCGGTTTTGGCAATTTATTTTCGCTGTAATAGGCACTGCAGCGGTACAACGAGGACCACTTTGGTGGGCAAGTCATCATCGCCATCATCATCGATATACAGAACAATCACAAGATCCTCATTCCCCCCTTCAACATGGTCTATTGTGGAGTCACGTCGGGTGGATTTTTTATTCAGACAATTTTAAAACAGACTACAAAGCGGTACAGGATTTTGCAAAATATCCGGAATTATGTTGGTTGAATCGTTATGATAATGTGGTCCCTATTTGCGTACTGTTCATTCTCTATTTTATCGGTAGTTTTTTAGCAAATTATTATCCTCAGTTACAAACTGATGGTCTGCAGTTAGTTGTTTGGGGGCTTATTTCAACAATCGCCCTCTTCCATGCTACTTTTTCTATCAATTCCCTATGCCATGTATGGGGCACAAAAACATTTGAGACAGGAGATGAAAGTCGTAATAATTTTCTGCTGGCTTTAATTACTATGGGGGAAGGTTGGCATAACAACCATCACTATTATCCACGCTCAACAAGCCAGGGATTTCGCTGGTGGCAAATAGATATTACTTATTATTTATTATGTTTTTTAGATAAAGTTAAAATTATTCATGATCTTAATAAAGTTCCACAGGAGTTAAGGAGAGGTAATGAAGTCATAAAGGCTTTAGGCGAAAAAAATGTAAATACGGAATAGTGTTTTCAAAACATAAGGAATAAATCAATGGATTTATCTAAGTGTTAGGTTGAGAGGTTGTAATGAAGATAGCAAATCAAAGGATATTATCTAAAGACGTTTTATTCGTATCCTCATTTCTTTTTGGTTATTTGCTTTTTTGCCTTTTGTTTAACAATCAAATTCTGATTCATGGGGTGTGGAACCTGGGATGGGAAGGAAAATTAATATTTTGCCTTATTGTTTACCATATAACGATGATTGTCTTCAGTATTTATTTACATCGATGCGAAACACATCGCTCCGTTGAACTTGCACCGGCTATAAGATATTTTTCCCGTTTTTGGCTCTGGCTTGCTACCGGACTAAATCGAGCGGAATGGGTTTCAATTCATCGATTACATCATCAAAAAGCAGATCTACCTGCTGATCCACACAGTCCATTATATAAGGGAACATTTAATCTATTTTTAAGTGGATTTGAAATTTGTGCTCAATGCAGTCCATCATCGTTAATAGAAAAATATGGCACTATCTCAGATAATGATGCACTTGAGAAATTTCTTTTTACTAAATTTCAATCTTTAGGATTGGTCATCTTTTTAGCGTTATACATCGTGCTTTTTGGATTGTGGGGGATGGTCATGTGGGATTTAAATATTCTTGCAATTACTACTGTTTTATTTGGAGCATTTGCCGCCCTGACTCATAAATGGGGTTATCGAAATTTTGATACTAAGGATAATTCGCGTAATTTAATGCGTATAGGTATTTTGTTAAATGGAGAGGAATTACATAATAACCATCATAACAATCCTGCATCTGCCAAACTTTCTTTTCTAAAAAACGAATTTGATTTGGGGTGGTTTTATATCACAATGTTAATGAGATTAAATTTAGCGAAACTTCGTACTTCTCCAACTATAGAAAGAAAAGGGGTTGAATACGAGCTTCATGCTAAAAAACGCTAGGCATCTATGCCTTATTCCACCATCCGCCACCTAGTGATTGAAATAGCGCTGCAGTGTCATTGTAACGAGCAGTTTCAGCTTGAATTACTTTTAAATGGATTTTTAAATAGGATTCTTTTGCCCTTAATACAGACAAATAGTTTACTTTACCGAGTTGGTATTGCATGCGTACTATTTTAAAATGTTCGTGGGTGTTTATTTCTGCATTTGCCCGTTCACGCAACAACTCAGCATCGAATTCCAGAGCATGTAATACATCTGCTACCTGCTGAAAGGCTTCGAGTACGACTTTTTTATACCGTGCCAATTCATAATCATATGCGGCAATGGCAAGTTTGCGTTTTGCACGTAATGCTCCACCTTTAAGAAGTGTTTGTGCTATTTGCCCGCCATAGTTCCATACATTATTTGCAGGATTGAACAAAGTACTCAGTGCAGTGGAATACCATGCATACGTAGCACCTATATTTAATTTAGGAAAGAGATTCGCAGTGGCAACACCTATTTCAGCACTTGTTTTATGCAATAATGATTCAGAGGATTTTATATCCGGTCTTTGTTTGACCAGAAGCGAAGGAAGGGTAACTGGCAGATCGATAGGTAATTGCATATTTTGCAGTGTAAAGTCAAAAAGTTCTGTTTCACTTGGTAATGACCCGGTAAGCACTGCAAGAGCATTATGTTTTTTAGCCAAATCATTTTTGAGGATAGGGAGTTGCGCTTGAGTTTCCTTAAGTCGATTTTCACTGTTAAGTAGGTCTACTCTGGAGGTATGTCCTAGAATGTAGTTGTTATGTTCTAATTCCACCAGTTTTTTTTGACATGCTATAAGCTTTTTTGTTGCTGAAATCTGTTCTTGCAACGATGCAATCGTGATGCCGGTTGTTACTATATTTGCGGTTAAAGTTAAATAAGTGGCCTCCAATTCAAAGCGCTCATAATCAATTGCTGCTTTTAGAGCTTCTAACTGCCGGCGATTACCGCCAAATAAGTCGAGATTATATCTTACACTAACCGAGGCATTGTAGAGATCAAATGTATTTACTGAGGAAAATGGAAGCGTTGTTCCTGGGGTAGGTGTAAGATTAATTCCTGTGGCAAGTAAGCTATTTCTTTCACGACTTCCTAAAAATTGGGTATCCACAGTAGGGAATAAATTTGGCCCTGCTTCAGCAAGCAAATTGGCTTGTGCTTTGCGCAAATTGGCTTTGCTCATTGCGATTGATGGGTTATTTTGTAATCCTTTTTCAATGAATGAATTTAATTCTTTTGAATGAAATAGTTCCCACCATGATCTGGATATATTTTTTTTAAAGTTGAATTGTTGTGGTTGGCCCGCCCGACTATGAGCACCGACTGTTTTAGTGTTCGCAGGCCCATTATTATATTGGGTCGTTTTGGGAGCATCTGGTGCATGAAAGTTAGGTCCAACCTTACAGCTTGTAAGGATTATTGTGCATAAAAATAAATAAATTTTTTGCATTTGGTCTTCTTATATAAATGATTAACATCATTAATTAGCGAAATGACTCGCTGTTAATGATTATAAAATCAAGTTGATACTAACCGGCTGTCCGGGATGTAAGTAATTAAATGCTGTTTTGACTGGTTTTGCCTCGACTCGATAAACAAATTTTGTTCTGGAACTTTCACTAAATATGTAAGGGGGGGTATATTCGGTTTTTGAAGAAATATAGCTCACGGTTGCAAGGAACGTGTCCTTACATCCATCACAGCTGATGGTGACTTGATTTTTTAATTTTAATTTTGATAATAAAGGCTCAGGAACATAAAAAATAACTTTTAGATTTTCAGGGCTAACAATTGATAATACAGGACGACCTGATAATACTAATTCCCCAACAGTAAAATAGGTATCGTAAACGTAGCCTGAAATTGAAGAGTATTTCTTTTTGTTTGATTCACTCCATTTTGCTTGTGTTAATTCTGCCATTGACGATTCGACTAATGCCTGTTGGGAGATTAATGATGCTTGAGCATTAAGATAATTGTTTTTAACTTCTTCAAGTTGTTCCAGGCTGACCCCGCCCGATTTTATTAGTTTTTGATAACGAGCCAATAATGTACTTTGATAATCAAGGTCGGCTTGTTTTACTTTGACTTGTGCCAAAGCCTGGGTAAGATTGGCCTTAGCTTTCTTGAGCTGAGATAGTTGCGGCTGTACATCTAGGGTGAACAGCAGTTCCCCTTTATTAATAGTAGTTCCTTTTGGGGCATCAAGGCTGATAAGATTTCCTGAAAAACGGCTTGAGATATAGGTATAATCCGCATCAACATATCCCTGTAATGAATTGTTCTTTTCCTTACAGCCCACCATCAGGGTGCAAATCATGATGAGAAACAACCACCTTGGAATGAATTCTTGCATATTATTTTGATCTTAAATGAATTTATCGATTCAATGGGCTGAAATAAAAAAACTTACCACCAAACAGTAACATCTGACAATATATATCCAAAGAAAATGAAATTCGTATTAGAAATGAAACACTCATTGGCGACCTGTTGTTTGTGAAAAAGGAACTGAATTAGGATAAGAGGTTAAATCGTAACGATCAATAGATTGTCAGTCCGGCTCATATTAAGATACGATACGACATTATAGATTAAGATTCATATCAAAATATTAAAGGTGCATTGATCATTCATCGTAGTCCACGCTCCGCGACTTGTTCGCGGAATCCAGAAATGGAGGATAAAGCTGAAATGTTTGATTACTAATCAGAGCATGCAGGAAAATGCTGAGGGTTCCTTAAGAAATTTGAATATAACTTAATGTTTTCAAATGAAATATACTCAACTTTCTACGTACGTAGGGTGGAAAAATTTCGTGTGGATCTCTCAGGGAAAAGTCGCGAGACGTAGCCGGTGAAGATGGATTGTCAACACACCTTATCTTTTTGGATATTTCTGAAAAAAATTCAGAAATTTGTTTGAGAAAAATTAGTAGTTCTAGTTCTCATTCAAGGATGATAAATGATTAAAAATGAATTTCTTCGTATTTGGTCGGTTGCAAAGAAAGAAATTATTCAAATTAGACGTGATATTTTGATTTTCTCATGGCTAATAATCATTCCAGTTATTCAAATATTATTGTTTGGTGCGATTATTAACACTAATCCCCGCCATCTTCCAACTGTTGTAATTACCGCTGAGGATACCTCTTTTACCCGTGCTTTGTTACAGGGTCTAAAAAACACGAATTATTTTTCAATTGAAACAATAACTGAAGATGAAAAAAAAGCAGAGCGACTTTTACTTAGTGGAAAAGTTCTATTTGTTATTAATATTCCACCTAATTTTACCCGAGACTTAATACGGGGAAAGCACCCACATGTATTAATTGAGGCTGATGCATCTGACCCTGTAGCCGTTTCAAATGCATTTCGAGCCGCATCTGAATTACCCGCGAAAGTATTTGAACATGAATTACAAGGTTCACTCAGTTATTTAGCTTCTAGGGAGGCCCCCTTTATTTTTGATATTCAGCCTAAATATAACCCTGAGAATATTTCTCAATACAATACGATACCGGGATTAATTGCATTATTAATCTTTTCAACGTTGACTGTTTTAACTGCTGTTTCTATAAATTCAGAGTTCGAGCGGGGGACATTCGAGACCTTATTAATAACACCTTTAACACCAGCCAATATTATTTTTGGCAAGGTTATACCCTATTTTATTTTAGGCTATTTGCTTTTATTTATATTGTTAGCAATCGCCTACTTTATTTTCTCTATTCCTTTTCATGGCAGTTTGACTCTTTTTTTATTACTTTTAGCGCCTTATTCTATCTCTAGCCTAGGCACAGGACTCGCTATCTCAGCAGTTACTCGAACACAATTTGCTGCTGTAGGATTAACCAACGCGTATGGTCTTGTCGCAATTATGGTTTCTGGTTTTTTATTTCCATTCACGGGCGTACCTCATTGGGCGCAATCGATAAGCCAAACGATCCCGTTGACGCATTTTTTAAGAATTACTCGAAATAGTATGTTAAAAGGGGCTGGGTTTGATATTTTATGGCCTGATACTTGGCCTATAATTTTGTTTTCAGTCGTTATTATTTTTTTTGGAATCTTACTTTTTAGAAGAACGTTAGATTAATAACTTATTATGGTAATAGGATACTGCTTATGAGAGAACAGATAATTTATGAAAAAGAACGTTGAACCATATGAGGATCTTATTTTACAACATCCTTTGTTCTGTCTTCTGAATCGTTTAAATGCGCATCAGTTAATTGGATATGCAAAACCTGAATCTGCTGAAGCAGAACAACTACTTGTTATTGAAGGGGAGCCAATTGATTGTATTTTTCTTATTGTTTCAGGAAGAGCTGACGTAACCAGAGCAGTTCATTCATTAGGAAAAAAACAGACTATGCGTATTTCTGAATTAAAAAGAGGGGATATTATTGGTTTATCATCAGAAGGATTTGTGTCCCATACAGGACTTTGTACAGCCACAGTAAAAGCGCTTACCTCCATGGAGTTACTAAAAATTAGCCTTTATGATTTCCTAAGTTTTTTGGAACAGCCACAAATAAAGTATCCCAATTTAAAAAAGTTAAGTGAAGAGTTTCTTTTAATTCAGTTTATTCGTGCCCATCATCTTTTTAGCGATTTTTCTCATGAGAAAATACAGACCATGGTGAAAACAGCAAAAAATATTAAGGTTATGGCAGGTTCCTATTTGTATAAAGAAGGAGATATTACGGATGCTTGTTATTACTTACTCAAAGGAGAGGTCGTTCTTCTGAGTAAAAATAGTAGTTCTACTGTAATTAAAATAAATCAAATGTTTGGGGATTCGGGCTTTATGACGGATACCAAAAGAAAGGAAGATGCTTTTGCTAAAATTGATAGCGAATTGTTAGTTATAGAAGTAGAGCTTGTTAAAAAATTCATAACCGTTCGTCGTCCCTCTTTATTGCAAAAAATTCTTTTGAAAATTATGGGAAGAAAATAGGACCCTATATGCATTCACCAGACAGGGAATGCAACTTTAACCGTTTCATAATGAATAATTGAGTAGATTCGCACAAATTTTTAATAGGTATTTTATGGATAAAAGCAATTATATTATTGACGTGAGCAATTTAACTAAAAAATTCGATAAATATCAGGCGGTCAAAAACCTAAATCTTAAAGTTGAATATGGTGATATATATGGATTTCTTGGACCAAATGGGGCAGGAAAAACTACCTCTTTAAGAATGTTATGTGGCTTAATTACTCCCGATTCAGGTACTGGTCAATGTGTTGGATTTGATATCGTAACCGAATCTCGCCAGATCAAGGCTCTTGTTGGTTATATGTCGCAGAATTTTGGTCTTTACAAGGATCTTACTGTTTATGAAAATATGATTTTTTTCTCTGAAGTTTATGGGGTTGTTGATAGAAAAAATCAAATTGAAAAATATTTGCATAAATTTGATTTGGAGCAATATAAAAATCAGATCGCAGGAACTTTGTCTGGTGGGTGGAAACAACGTTTATCATTAGCTGTTTCTTTATTGCATGATCCCTTATTGTTATTATTGGATGAACCAACCGCTAATATTGATCCTAAAGCAAGACGAGAATTTTGGGACTTGATGCATCAATTATCAAGAGAGGGAATTACCATATTATTGAGCTCACACAATTTAGATGAAGTAGATAAATGTAATAAAATTGCATACATGTGTTATGGACGAACCCTTATGTCAGGAACGATTGAAGAAATTTTAAACTCTGTAAATTTGACGACCTGGGAGATCAAAGGTACAAATATTGCGATGCTTTCCCATCAATTAGAGTCTACTGATGGCGTTGATCAAGTTTTACGATTCCATAATACACTCCATGTAAGTAGCAAAAATCAGGAGGAATTATCCAGAGCAATAAAGCCTTATATTGAAAATGAGTTTTTTTATGGAAGCAAAATTGAATCGACTTTGGAGGATGTATTTGTTTGGCTCTCGACGTTCGGTGAGCAGAGATTATAAATGATAAAAATAGAATTCTGTCGCGTTCTAGCAGTTGCTAAAAAGGAATTTATCCAGATCAAACGAAACATTTCCACTTTTTTGTTTTTATTTTTAATTCCCATAATGCAAATCTTGTTATTTGGTTTTATGATTAACACGAATCCCAAATATTTGCCAACAACGGTTATATCCTCTGAAAATAATTCGTTTACTCGCACATTGTTAGAGGGGTTTAAACACACAGAATACTTTTCCTTAAATTCTTTTGCCCACACTGAGAAAGAAGCAGAAAATTTGTTACTTAGTGGAAAAGGACTGTTTGTTATTAATATTCCTCCCAATTTTTCAAGAGATTTATTAAGGGGAGAAAAGCCCCATGTACTTATCGAAGCGGATGCTTCTGACCCCGTTGCAATTTCAAATGCCTTTCGAGCCGCCGCAGCTCTTCCAGCTCAATTGTTTGAACGTGATCTGTCTGGTCCTTTTGATTATCTTTCTTCCCGGCAAACACCTTTTGAATTTGATATCCATGCCAAGTTTAATCCTGAAGGTTTTTCACAATATAATATTGTCCCTGGATTAATTTCTGTATTGATGTTTACAACTCTCACGCTTCTAACTGCGATGTCAATTACAGCTGAATATGAGGTTGGTACGTTTGAAACACTATTAATCACACCACTTAGCGCTGCAAATATTATTTTAGGTAAGGTTATTCCGCATTTTATAGTGGGTTATCTAATCTTATTTATGCTCTTGATCATTTCTTTTTTTGTTTTCTCAGTGCCTTTTTATGGAAGTTTTTTACTTTATCTATTGATTATGGCACCTTACTCAATTGGAAGTTTAGCAATGGGATTAGCTATTTCTGCATTTGCCAAGACTCAATTTCAAGCTGTTGCTTCAACAAATGCTTATATCTTAGTTGCAGTAATGATTTCTGGATTTTTGTTCCCATTCAGTGGGATGCCGTTTTGGGCTCAAGGTATCGGTGAATTACTCCCCTTAACCCACTTTTTAAGAATTACGCGTAATATTATGCTGAAGGGTGCCGATTTAAGCATTCTATGGCCTGATATTTGGCCCATACTGTTATTCATGGTTCTCATTGTATTTTCAGCGATTTTGCTTTTTAGAAAAACTTTGGATTAAAGATATTAGCTGGATCAAGGAAGTTTGTTTTAAAAACAGATTTTTTTGTCAAAAAAATCCCCGTATAAACGGGGATATTGGAATTTGTTCAGGGATTAAATATTAATCCGCTTTTTTAACAGCTAACTTTTCTTTGATGCGAGCTGCGCGGCCAGCCAAATTACGTAGATAATAAAGCTTAGCACGACGTACATCCCCACGTCTTTTTACAGTGATGCTGTCAACAATTGGACTGTAAGTTTGGAATACACGCTCAACACCAACACCGTGTGAAATCTTACGAACAGTGAATGCAGAGTTTAAACCACGATTACGTTTTGCTATGACAATACCTTCAAAAGCTTGTAAACGCTCACGGTTACCTTCAATTACTTTCACCTGAACCAAAACAGTATCACCAGGATTGAAGTCTGGGATTTCCTTGCCTTGCATTTGCTCAGCATTCAGTTGGTCAATAATATTAGTCATGGACTACTCCTCAAATTGGTTCATCCTTTAGGAATCACCGTGTTCATACTTAAACTCAGCAAGCAATTGCTTGTCTGTTTCACTTAACTGTATTTTTTCAAGTAAATCTGGGCGTTTAAGCCAGGTTTTACCTAGAGATTGCTTTCGCCGCCACAGTTCTATATCTCTATGATGACCACCTAATAAAACAGGCGGCACCTCTAATCCTTCAATGGTTGCTGGTCGAGTATAATGAGGGCAATCCAGTAAACCATTCATAAATGAATCTTGTTCTGCTGAACCAAGATGCCCTAGGCTCCCCGGTATTAAGCGAATAATCGCATCGATGAATACCGTAGCGGCCAGCTCACCACCACTTAAAACAAAATCTCCAAGAGACCATTCTTCATCTACATAATTTTGAAGAATACGCTCATCAATTCCTTCATATCGCCCGGCAATAAAGAGCAGGGGTTGTTTGTCATTTGCCACGTGATTCAAGTCATTTTGTCGAATTACCTTGCCCTGAGGACTCAGATAAATCGTTTTACAGTGACTAGGCATTTGACTGCGTGCCTGCATAATTGCCCCTTTCAATGGCTCATACATCATCACCATTCCCGGGCCGCCCCCATAAGGCTTGTCATCAACTTGCCTGTAGGGCCTGGAAGACCAATCTCTTGGATTCCAGTAATCGAGTTTAACTAGTCCTTGCTCAATGGCTCTGCCCGTAACGCCATAATTCAAGGCATTAAGTATTTCGGGTATTAAGCTGATTACTCCGAGATGAAGCACCGCTTAAAAATCCATATCCCAATCAACAGTAATTAACTGCTGGGTGGAATCAACATCTAATATAAATTTTCCAGGTAAGTAAGGTATTAAGTGTCTTTTATTACCTTCTACAACTAGCACGTCATTTGCACCTGTAGGAATTATTTCAATGACCTTCCCAAAAGATTCTCCTTGTTGGTTGATCACCTTCATGCCTATAAGTTGATGCCAGTAATATTCACCAGGTTCCAGTTTTTCCAGTTGTTCCTGTTGAACTGCAATTTCTATATTAGTGAGCTGAGCGACAAGCTCACGCTCAGGATAACCTTCAATTTGGACTATGATGGATTTATTTTGTACTTCAGCACGCAACAATTTGATTGGTTGCCATTTATTGTTAATAAAGGCATGCCAATTTGCATACTTTAGAACATTATCACGAGGTTCTGTAAAGGAATGAACCGTAACAAAACCTTTAACACCATGAGGCCGGCCCAAACGGGCAATTATTATCCAGTTTTCCTGATTATTCACGTTATTAAGCAGCTTCGCCTTTCTTATTAAATTCTTTTATCAAAGCGCTGACGCGATCAGATAATTGTGCCCCTACTTTTTGCCATTGGCTCAATTTCTCTGTATCGATATGCAGACGTACTTCTTGTCCACGAGCTACAGGGTTAAAATAACCAATACGCTCAATATAACTGCCATCGCGGCGTTTGCGGCTGTCAGTAACGACCATATGATAAAACGGACGCTTTTTGGCGCCACCTCTTGATAAACGTATAACGACCATTATTTTCCTCTACTTTAGAGTGGTTACGTAAAAATGCCGTGTATTGTACGAAAATTAATTCAGCATGTGAAGTAATTCTTGTGAATTATTTAAAATCATCGGGTAATATGCCTTTTAATCCTGCCATACCACCGATTCCACGCATCATTTTTTGCATTCCACCAGGTTTTGTAAATTTCTTCATCATTTTTTGCATTTGTTCAAATTGTTTTAATAATTTGTTCACATCTTGTATTTGTGTTCCTGAACCTAATGCAATACGTTTCTTGCGTGAACCCACGATAAGTTTGGGAATACGACGTTCTTTGGGAGTCATGGAATTGATAATAGCAATGGTTTGTGCCATCGCTTTATCACTGACCTGTTTCATTGCCTGTTGAGGCATCATTTGACTGACGCCAGGCAATTTACTCATCATGCCAGCAATACCACCCATATTATTCATTTGCAGTAGTTGCTGTTTAAAGTCTTCAAGATCAAAGCTCTTGCCTTTTTTCAACTTTTTGGCTAGTTTTTCACTCGCTTGTTTGTCTGCTTTCCGCTCGACTTCTTCAATAAGAGTAAGAATATCCCCCATGCCAAGAATTCTGGAGGCAATTCGCTCGGGATGGAATGGCTCCAATGCTTCTACTTTTTCACCGCTACCAATAAATTTGATAGGTTGTCCCGTAATTTGTTTTACAGATAGAGCCGCACCGCCACGAGCATCACCATCTGTTTTAGTGAGAATGACGCCTGTTAATGGTAAGGCTTCATGAAAGGCTTTTGCTGTATTTGCAGCATCTTGGCCGGTCATGCTGTCTACAACAAACAGAGTTTCAATGGGGTTTATTTCTTGATGTAAGGCTTTAATTTCAGCCATCATATCGGCATCAATGTGCAAACGACCCGCAGTATCAATCAGCAACACATCCATATATTGTTTTTTCGCGGCATCAAGTGCTTTTTTGGCAATACTAAGTGGTTGTTCGTTTGCTTCTGCTGGGAAGAAGGTGACATCTATTTGTTCGGCTAATACTTTAAGCTGTTGTATTGCAGCAGGTCGATAAACGTCGACACTGGCTACCATCACTTTTTTGTTTTCAGATTCTTTTAAATAGCGGGCTAGTTTTGCAGTACTGGTAGTTTTTCCTGAACCTTGTAATCCTGCCATTAAAAATACTGCAGGGGGTTGGGTTTTAAAGTTAAGTTCAGCACGCTCATCACCCATGATATGGATTAATTCATCATGAACGATTTTAACAAAAGCTTGATCGGGATTTAACTCAGTTAAGACTGTCTGTCCTAAAGCTTTTTGTTTTACTTCTTCGATAAATTCTTTAATAACAGGTAAGGCAACGTCTGCTTCAAGCAGTGACATCCTGACCTCACGCAGAGCGTGTTGTACATTGTCTTCAGTTAATCGACTCTGCCCTCGTAGACTTTTAAAGGAGCGGGTCAACCGTTCGGTTAAGGTTTCAAACATGTTCTATTACCCGAAAAAAATAGGAACTATAGCACAGAGAAGCTATGATATGAAACTGTCCAGCTCATGATCTAATTTGATGTAAGCCCGGAGTACTGTTTCTACTTAAAATCTCAAGAATTAAGTCAATAGTTATTATTACAATGAAATCTAAAAGCATGCTCGCTACGAATTACCTGTTTTTTTCAGTCCATTTGCTGTTCAGTGAAGATTTGTTTGTTCGTATTGAAGAGGGAAGTTCGCATCGTGTTCACTTCTCTGGCTTGGGCTAATGATTTTGTGCATAAAGACAGGAAAAAAGGCAGAGATTTTCTTATAAAATCATGCTATTTTACAGTGCGAGCTAAAAATCTATGGGCTAGTAAATAAAATCAAGGAACATTTTGTTTAATTATTGCCCGATTATTAAGGGTTCCTTAAGCTAATTTTTTATATAATTAGGCTTCTGCACGCCCAAAACTGCACTGAAGGAATGCGATGATCGAGAAAAAACATTCACTGACAATTTTCAGTCTGACTATGATAACAGTTGGTTCTGTGGACAGTATACGAAATTTACCTGCTACGGCCTTATTTGGTAGTCAATTAATTTTTTATTTTGTTTTAGGTGCTTTATTTTTTCTAATCCCAACTGCCTTGGTTTCAGCAGAACTGGCCTCAGGATGGGCAAAGCAAGGTGGGATTTACATTTGGGTAAAACAGGCTTTTGGTAAAAAAATGGGTTTTTTAGCCATTTGGCTGCAATGGATAGAAAATGTAATTTGGTACCCAACAATTCTATCGTTCGTCGCAGGTACTATTGGTTATTTAATTAATCCTGCATTGACGAGTAACCCTTATTTTCTTTGGGCAGTAATCGTTAGTTCATTTTGGGGGGCTACGATATTGAATTTGCGTGGAATGAAATCGTCAGCCGCATTCAGTAATCTTTGTTCTCTTGCAGGTTTGTTATTACCCATGTCCTTAATTATCGGTCTTGGGGCTTTTTGGGTTACACAGGGTAATCCATTGCAAATCCAATTTGACATTCCAAGTATCGTACCTCATTTATCTGATAAATCCATGTGGGTTTCTTTAACTGCAATCATCATGTCTTTTTGCGGTATTGAAATCGCGACCGTTCATGCGAATGATGTAGAAAATCCACAGAATGCTTTCCCAAAAGTATTAATTTATTCAGTAGGAATTATCTTAAGCACCTTAATTCTGGGGTCTTTAGCTATTGCAATTGTTTTGCCTGGCAAAGACATCAATTTAGTAGCAGGAATTATGCAAGCATTTGAAGCATTCTTTTCCAGTTACCACATGTATTGGATGATGCCTGTGGTTGCTGTAATGTTGGTTTTAGGAGGGCTTGGTGGTGTAAGTAACTGGATAATTGCCCCCACAAAAGGATTATTGGTTGCAGCAGAAGATGGCAATTTACCCGATTATTTCCAACGTACTAATGCAAAAGGTGCCCCAATTGTTATGCTGTTCACCCAGGCAAGTATTGTCACTATTTTGTCAGCTTTATTCTTATTTATGCCGAGCGTGAATGGATCTTATTGGTTGTTAACCGCTTTAGCTGCTCAATTATATATGCTGATGTATTTTATTATGTTTGCAGCAGCCATTAAATTGCGAATTGAAGAGCCTCATCATCCTCGCGCCTTTGCGATTCCTGGTGGCCTAATAGGCATGTTATTTGTGGCTGGAATAGGTATTGTTGGTGTATGTGCTACGTTGGCCGTGAGTTTTATTCCCCCAGAAGGAATTAATGTAGGTGGCATGGCACGCTATGAGTTAACTTTAATTGGTGGTTTAATTCTCATGTGTTTACCCCCATTTGTAAGTTCTTGGAGAGGAAAAACACCAATATTGGATGCAGCTGTTCCAGATTAGTCTTATGTTCCTGAGCCTCTGTAAAAAGGATATGTAGCACCATGAACATACCAACAGAATCTAATGAGTTGCTGAGTCAGTTAATGGCAAGGTTACCTGAATTGGAATGGAAAATTGGCGAGCTCGGTTCATTTTTTTCAATTAAACGCTTGCCCAAAGGGGTATTTCGTTTAGACACAGAGGCAAATGGTGCTGCATGTATCGCAGAAATTAAAGCGGATATACATGCATTATCCAAACAACAAAATAAGCGTAGTGCTTTATATCTGGCAGAGCGAATTAGGCAAAAAATTAATATTTTAGTTGTCTTATGTCAAATGCATCAGGGCAAAAAAAAATCAGAAGAAAAAGTTTCCTTCGGCATAAAGATGTTGGGTACCAGACAACAATGGATAAACGATCTTGAGTTCGAAATTAATACCCTTGAAGAACAACAACACGCAATGACAAAGGCTTTGGAGCATCTCAGACATAGCCAAAATTCCAGTGCAATTTTGCATTTAAAAGCAGAGCTAGGTGAGTTAGAGCGTCGACTGACTTTAGCGAAAGAAACATTAAATCGAGCTGTTTCTTAATCAATAATCTTTTTCTGAGCCGAGTAATGCGGTAAATTTAGAGTCTGTTTACATTTCGGCAGTTTGGTCAAAAATGTAAATAGGCCTTAGAGTGCCTTTTTGGGCATTCATTACTAAAATAATGACTCAAACGTAACATTAACTTGTTGTTTTATGAATAACAAAGAAAATGATATGCGTGAATGGGTGATTACTAAAAGGAGCTTTTTTAAATGTCAGATAAATATTCTCAGATTACCAAAGATATTAGTACTCAATTAGCTAAAATGCGTAAGGAAATGCCGGAAGTAATGTCTGGATTCTCTGCTCTTGCGCAAGCGGCAACTAAAGACGGTGTGCTCGATAAAAAAACTAAAGAATTAATTGCTATGGCTCTGGCTGTTGCGAAGCAATGTGATGGTTGCATTGGATTTCATGCGCAAGCTTTGATTAAATTACAAACCACACGAGAAGAATTTTTAGAAACTTTAGGTATGGCAGTTTACATGGGTGGTGGCCCATCTTTAATGTATGCTGCAGAAGCTTTGGAAGCTTTTGAAGAGTTTAGTAAATAAGTAGATGTATTCTAATTAATGCGTGTACGTTCACGCAAAATCGAATTGTAGCCGGGGCGCAAGCATGCAACCCAGTAATCTGAAACTCGGGTTCCGCTGCACGCTACCCAGGCTACGCTCAGATACTCCTATCCCTTAAGCAGTTAAGGTTTTTCTGCTGAAGGTTGTCCTAATGCTGCCGAAACATGGAGCATTTCATTTTTTGCTGCTGTATTTTGTTTACATGGATAGTGTTTACTCGCACCTAACCAAGCTATTTGTGATACGGTCATTGAATCTTTATCGCTTTGCTGACTTGAGATTTCTTTATATGTTTGCTGAATCAACTCACAAAGTGTAAATGCATTTAGCTGTACCCCGGGTGGTAAACAATATACAGGATTTCCTTGATTTTTTGCGACTTCATTGGCCTGAATCATTGTTTCTGCAATACTTTCACAAGTTATGGTTAAAACATGGCGCGCAGAGCGAGCCCATGCTTGGGCTTGGGGGTCTGCTTTAACTTCCATCTGTGGAATATTATCCGCGATACTCATGTAATTTTTTATGGTGTCTGCATGAATACAATGACACAGAAATAGGAAACTGATTAATACAATACGCATAATTATATCCATCCAATCAAATGCCATGAGGCTTAATTAAACCCAGTTTAAAAGCAATTAATAAAAATATAAATAAACCTACTGAAATACTTATTCTTATCGTTAATGCTTTAACGGTGCGTTTAGAGTTCCCTGAATCACGAATGAGGAAGAAAAGACCACTTGCCAAAGATCCGGCAATGATAATCATGACGCAGATGATGATAATTTTAGTGATCATTTGTTATACTCCCGAAATTGCCGTCGAATTATGACTAACATTTAAACAATTAATTAATGATGCCTAGTTTAACCTGTTTTAAATTTCGTTTCACCCCAAGTTGGCCGATGTCAATTCTGGCGATCCTATTTTTTTCGTTATTTGTTCGCCTTGGCTTCTGGCAAATCCATCGTGCAGATGAAAAAACCAAAATGATTGTTGCACAAAAAACACAAGAGAGGCAAAAACCAGTTCCTTGGTCAGTAAAGAAAGAACTGCCGGTCCAATATGAACGTATCACGGTAAAAGGTCACTATCTATCACAAGTACTTTTATTGGATAATCAGCATCACAATCATCAATTTGGTTATGATGTCTTGTCTCCCTTGCAGTTGGCCGATGGTTCTATCATTGTGATTGATCGAGGATGGGTTCCTGGTGAACTGACGCGGCGAGTTCTTCCAAACATTCAGATTCCCAAAGGAATACTAGAATTACAGGGCGCAGTCTATTTTCCCAGCAAGAATCAATGGGTTTTAGGGCCTGCTCTAGAAGAAAGAGGGAATAAAACGATCATTTTGGAGCGTGTGGATCATCAACTGATCAGCCAAGTTTTGCAAAAATCAGTCGCTCCGTTTATTATTCGCCTCGACAAGCAAGACTCAAATGGATTTGTACGTGAATGGGAAACGGTATCCATGCCTCCGCAGCGGCATTTAGCTTATGCTTTGCAGTGGTTTGCTATGGCATTGGTAATACTAATTATATTTGTAGCATTAAATCTGAAGAAAAAAAATGAAAAAACAAGCCAGTAAATATTATATTTTAGTGTTGTTGGTTGTAATATTCGTCACTCCGGGCGTAGCGGCTTATTTATTTTACCAGCATCCTTCTTGGTTGGGGGCTACTCGGGTTAATAAAGGAACATTACTGAATCCACCAATCATGGTGAATGCCTTAGAAGGAAAATCCAAATGGCGTATTGTCTTTTGGAGTCCAGAGGCTTGTGACCAAGTCTGTATGAAGCAGCTGGATCTACTCGCCCGAATTCGTCTGGCATTAGGACGTAAATTATATCAAGTGGATCAGTGGCTTCTTCTCAGTGATAAAGCACCTTCTTTATCACCAGAACAACAAACCTATTTAAAGGAAATAGATTTTAAAGTGGCAAAATTATCTGCAGCTGAGGTTGTTACTAAAGATGCTTTATTGTCTGAAACAAACGTATTTATAGCTGATCCAGGTAATTATTTAATTCTCAGTTATACATCGCAGGTCAATCCTAATGATGTATACAAAGATTTGAAGTTGTTGCTCAATACAACAGAAAAGAGTGATTAATCTAATGCAGAATAAATTATTACGGTATGCAGTATCACTTGCTGTGCTTTTGTCTTTATTAGTGGTTATGCTTGGTGCATATACGCGTTTGACTGATGCAGGCTTAGGTTGCCCGGATTGGCCCGGTTGTTATGGTCAGATGGTTCTTCCTAGCGCTAAGGAAAAATTGCAGGCAGCACAAACCCAATACCCGCAAATTCCCATCGAATCGAGAAAGGCATGGACGGAGATGGTTCATCGTTATGCTGCAGGGTCTTTAGCTTTGTTAATTTTTTTTATAGGTTTTTATGTAGTACGCAAGCGCGTTCAGGGTAATAATTTGCCATGGCATTTGCCTGCTGCACTAATTATCTTAGTTTTCTTTCAAGCGGCTTTGGGGATGTGGACAGTAACCTTGAAACTGTTGCCAGTAGTGGTTATGGGACACCTCTTAGGAGGTATGCTGATCGTTGCATGCTTAAGTCGTTTTCGATTGCAAATCAGTGCAATAAAGGGACAGGATTTATCGCAATGGCGTCCTTGGTTACGACTCGGGGTGCTTATTGTGTTTCTGCAAATCGCATTAGGCGGTTGGGTAAGTTCAAATTATGCAGGGATCTCATGCATTGGGTTCCCGATGTGTAATGGTGTATGGTTACCTGAGTTACATTTCGCACAAGGATTTAATTTATTTTCACCTGTAGGGGCTAATTATCAAGGTGGTTTACTCGATCATGACGTAAGAGTAACGATTCAATTTATTCACCGATTAGGTGCGATAATTACTGCAGCTTATATTCTTGTGCTCTCCTTATTGATTCTATTAAGAAGCAGCTTTAGTTATCTTAAAACCGCAGCTTTAGTATTGTCTTTATTAGTATTAGTTCAATTTACTTTAGGTATCTTGAATGTAATTTATTTACTGCCAATTAGTGTTGCTGTAGCTCATAATGGGGTTGCTGCTCTATTATTGGCAACATTATTTAGTACGCTGCATTTTACACGTAAGGGGCAAAATGATGCACGCTGAGCATGTAGTTCAATCCTCGTCTGCTACTTGGCGTGATTATCTCGAGTTATGCAAACCTCGAGTTGTACTACTTATGTTATTGACGGTAGTTGTCGGAATGTATTTAGCCACTCCTGGCTGGGTTAGTATGCCGCTGTTGGTTTTTTCCTTGCTTGGTATTGGACTGTGTGCGGGAAGTGCGGCTGCAATTAATCATTTGGTAGATAAACGAATCGATGCCATTATGGCGAGAACCAAAAAAAGACCTGTTGCTAGTGGCCAAGTTTCAGTAGGGCAAGCGTTATGGTTTGCTTTAATCATGGGAACTCTTGGACTTACGATTTTGGTGATTTTTGTAAATCCACTCACCGCATGTCTTACGTTCATTACCCTGATTGGCTATGCTGGTATTTATACAGGTTATTTAAAAAGAGCCACCTCCCAAAATATAGTCATTGGTGGATTGGCTGGAGCTGCACCTCCGCTGTTGGGCTGGACTTCTGTTACAAATCAATTGGATCCTCAAGCTTTATTGTTGGTATTAATAATCTTTATTTGGACTCCTCCTCATTTTTGGGCTTTGGCTATTTATCGTTATGAAGAATATCAACATGCTCAAATTCCCATGTTACCTGTGACCCATGGTATTGCGTTTACTAAATTGAGTGTTTATTTATATACCATTTTATTGTTAGTAGTCAGTGTATTGCCATTTGTTGTGGGGATGAGTGGTTTATTTTATTTAATAGGTGCTTTAGTACTTGGTGCGCGATTCTTATTTTGGTCGCATAAATTATATCGTACCGAGAAGCCCGTAGTTGCAATGCAAACATTCAGATTTTCAATAGTATATTTGATGTTATTGTTTGTTTTTTTATTGATCGATCATTATCTATAAGGAATAGGTATGAAATATGTCCCATGAACCAGTAATTTTTGTAAAAGCAGTGGTTGTGAGACTTATTCCATGTATGTTCCTATAAGGGGGTAAAATGAGTTTAAAGGCTAAGAGTGTTACCTTTACTGTAGTTGTTTTGCTGGCTCTTGCAGGATTGTTTTCAGGAATTTTTGTAGGCCAGCATGTGCATTTTAAGAAAAAAATCGATGTGTCTACATTTCATGGTACTTATCTTGAAAACCCAAGACAAGTTAATCAGTTCAATTTAACAGGAATTGATGAAAAGCCGTTTGGCAACAAGAGTTTAAAAGGAAAATGGACTTTAATGTTTTTTGGTTTTACAAACTGCGGTTATGTTTGTCCCACTACTATGGCAGAATTATCTAAAATGTATCGGATTCTTGAAGAGAAGGGGGTAAAGAATTTGCCTCATGTTGTGATGATCTCAATTGATCCGGAGCGTGATAATCAAGAGAAATTAGGACATTACGTCACATCCTTCCATCCCAATTTTTATGGGGCACGAGGAGATGAAGAATCCATTAAGTTAATGACCCGAGAAATGGGCATTGCTTATGCAAAAGTAATTGAAAAGGGAAATAATGATGCAACAAATTATGATATTCAGCATAGTGGTGCTTTAATGCTGTTCAATCCTCAGGGAGAACTCAATGCATTTTTTACCACGCCACATCACGCCGATTTATTAGCGAAGGATTATTTGTTGTTGGTTTCTTAAGGGACAATTTTTATAAAATATATTTTTGTTGCTCCAAGGTGATTTTTACATTTTTGGACTAGGCTTTATTTATACGAGCGAGTTGTAAGAAGGCTCGAAATTTCTAGAATAATAAAAAAATTGAGGAAAGCGTTTTTCATGAAAATTGCAATATTGGCCACAAATCCACATTTGTACTCTCACAAGCGTCTGAAAGAAGAGGGAGAAGCTGCTGGTCATGAGATTAGAATTATTAATCCTTTATATTGTTATATGAATGTCGCTGCTTCCTGCCCTAAAGTTCATTATAGAGGGGGGTCACCTTTGCCTCATTTTGATGCGGTCATTCCAAGAATTGGTGCATCGAATACCTATTATGGCACTGCAGTTTTGCGCCATATGGAAACTATGGGGATGTATGCTTTAAATGAGTCTTTAGCCATTGCGCGTTCTCGGGACAAATTCCGCTCATTACAGTTATTAGCTCGCAAAGGTATCCCCATGCCCTTAACGAGCTTTGCTCAATCACCTGATGATACTGAGGACCTGGTTCGTATGGTTGGTGGTGCTCCATTAGTTATTAAATTATTGGAAGGAACACAAGGGAAGGGGGTTATTCTCGCAGATAGCCATCAATCAGCGGTGAGTATTATTAACGCTTTTAAAGAAATGCATGCCAATATTTTGGTGCAAGAGTTTATTGAAGAATCTCGTGGGGTCGATATCCGTTGTTTTGTTGTTGGGGAAAAAGTAATTGCTGCTGTGAAACGACAAGCGAAAGATGGAGAGTTTCGTGCCAATGTTCATCAAGGTGGAAAAGCGATTAAAGTAAAGTTATCCCCACAAGAACGTGCCATTGCCGTCAGTGCTGCTAAAACAATGGGATTAAAAGTTGCGGGTGTCGATTTAATTCGCTCGAACCATGGGCCTTTAGTTTTGGAAATTAATTCCTCTCCTGGTCTTGAAGGCGTGGAAAAAGCCACTGGCGTCAATATTGCCGGAAAAATTTTTGAGTACATTGAGAAGCATGCAAAACCGATCAGTGCGAATGATCGGTTTCATGGTTAATGTGTGCTATAGCTCACAGCAATAGAGCACCGAGTGAGTTAGCGTTTAGCGATACGAAACCTCGGGATCCTCTCCCTCTTGTTCCAGCTCTCCATTTAGAGTTTCGTTATATTTTCTTTTAAAAAAGGAAGTATTTTGGTGATCTTCATAGAACGATGTGGCATTTTCAAATTCAGCTTTTGTCTTATCAAGCATATTTGTAAACTCATCTACAACCCTCATTGTTTTTGGTGTGAGAATTTGCTTTCCGCTCGGATCACCTCTTAATAAAAGAAGCTGAGTTTCAATCTGATTCTCCATGTTCGTAATGTCATTATAATTTTCCAGATTTTTAAGAGAAAAGTTAGAGAAACTTTCTAAAAAATCTTGCCTTATTTTTAGGTACCTCAGTCGTTCATCATCTATTGGCACTTTACGTAATACCCTATCAATTTTTTTATGGCATGCATCAACCCGTTCTTGAATTTTAACTTGGGCTATAGCAAAGGCCATTTGTGGAGATGTTGTAATTTGCGTTTTAGAATTTAAGTTGCAATATTCCACTAAATCAGGTTTTTCAGGTAACTCCTTCCATTGCTTATACAGACTCTCAGGGAACAGGCGAACTCCTGCATCGTTTTGTTCTGCGTTGATCCAGTTTCCTGATTGCAAAGGATCTGGTTTTAAAAGAATGAGATCATTGGTTATGATCATATTCAATTTATCTTTACTCTTTCTTTTAAACCAGGCTTCAGCGCATTTTGAGCCGAATTCGCCGAGGGAGAATGCATTTTTATTGTATGCTTTAGATTCTGATAAGTCGGTTCTATTCAAATCCAGTTCTTGTGGTTCAAAGTTTTTTGTTTTCCAAGCTCTTCTCGAACCCATAAAGGCAACAACTTTTTGAAAATTGCTCTGTTCATGACCTTCCACTCGCGTAAAAATATGTTTTGTATCATCTAGATCTTCAATTTGCTTCAGTAATTTTTTTCCCGAATTAGAGACAACCCATGAGGTAAATGTTTCTGGAATAACAACACCTAATCCAGGAGTTAAAAAAGCTGCTTCACGAACTCTATTTTTTATGCCATCCATAAGTTTATTGGATTGGCTATATAAATCTTTAATACCGGTATATCCCTGATTATTGGCTAATTCAATAACGAGTTTTCTCATTTGCGACATTTCACGAACAATCCCGCCATCTGCAGCAATGACATCATTTCCACTCATATTATAAACATCAGCAGCTAAAAATTGATTCGCTTTTTCCATTGCTGCTTTAGCTGCATAGGATTTTCCTGAGGCGGAAGGACCTGCAACGATTACTACAGGACGTTCTTTCCATTTCGGCCCCTCAATATGTGATGTGGATTTGATGACGACCGCATCCCTGAATTCTTTACTATTCATTTCCTCTTCCAAGGCGAGTTTGAATAAACGAACACCTTGTTTACCAAAAAAATTGTTCCATTTCTGTGGTGGCTTGTTCAGGTTGAGTATTACGCTGTTCTATATTGCCCTTATATTCAGGAAAATTATGCTTTTGAATGTATTCTAAAAATTTTTTTCTAAAAAATTGAGGATCTGAAGAATCATAAGGGTCGAGATCTTCTTCAAAATCTTTTATATAGGATTGAGTTAACGCAATGCGAGTTTGTTCATATTCCTCTATACCTTGATACAGCTCTTGTTCTCCATTATAGCTGATACAAAACTTCCCTTTATTCTCATAGTCTCCAATTTGTTGCGTTAATGAAAGTATCGTTGATGCATCTATTGGTGCTCGCATAATACAAATACCCCATAAATTTATAAGCATGACGCTTTAATTATAGACAATTTATGTTTATGCGCGCATAAAACTTAAATAAATCTGTTAATGGGATTGATCACTCTTACCGACCAACCAATCAGCACTTACCTCGAATTCTTGCGCTAATGCATTGAGTAATTTTTCATCTGGATTTGTGGCGCCGCTTAGCAATGCCTCCGCTTTGAACTTGGGAATCTTAACCAACTTCGATAATACCTCAATACGTTCTGCACTTGATTCGGGTGCACCAATATTATCAAGTTCTTTATTTAGTCTTTCAGAAAATCTCTTATTAAGCATCGGTTTCTCCTAATAATGATTTAGGTTAGGTTGAAATACATGTAATTACTCCTCTAGTCATCGACCTTACAGCTAAGCTAAAAGAGCAGCTATCTTATTTATTTCATATAGCATAAAAATAAGGTTTTGCAATGATTGTCCTAAAACATTCAGCACTTTAGGCTTTTTCCTTCCTATTGAAACTCATTTTCTCAGGATAAACTTGATTTGGGTTGATCTGCACAATCTTTCAATTTAGTATTGACCCTCAAAAGAGGCTTGTTTGGGATAAACATGATCGAAGAAGTTGCTGTAAAATATCCTTGTGATTTAATTATATTCGGTGCTTTAGGGGATTTGTCGTGTCGTAAGTTATTTCCTGCACTGTATCAACTCGAACGCGCCAATTTGCTTCATGCCCATACTCGAATTATTGGCTGCGCGCGAGATCCCCTTACACTAACGGACTATGCGGGGGTAATAAAATCTAAAGTTCAATCTTTTATCAGTGAAGGGCTGGATGAGCAGGTTTGGTCCCGTCTCATTCATAAGATGACCTATTGTCAGGTTGATCTAACACAACCCGAAGATTATTCAAGAATATTAGATTATGTAAGTCCTGATGAGCGAATTACAATCTCTTATTTTGCAATTTCCCCTTCACTTTATGCTCAAACATGCCAAGGTCTATCAAGTATTGGTTTAACCAAGCAACCGTCACGAGTAGTCCTTGAAAAGCCAATTGGCCATGATTTACCTTCATCTATAGCCATTAATAATGAGGTAGCGCATTTTTTTGCTGAAGATCAAATTTATCGAATAGATCATTACTTAGGTAAAGAAACGGTATTGAATCTTCTAGTATTGCGTTTTGCCAACGCGATTTTTTCTTCAAATTGGGATCATCAGGCTATTGATAAAGTTGAAATTAGCGTAGCAGAAGAAGTAGGCGTTGAAGGGCGATGGTCTTACTATGATAAATCGGGTCAAGTAAGGGATATGTTGCAAAATCATCTATTACAGATCCTTTCTCTTGTGGCAATGGAACCGCCAATGAGTCTCTCTGCTGAATGCATTCGTAGTGAAAAATTAAAGGTATTAAAGTCATTACGCCCTGTTTCTCATATCCATGCCAATGAACATACGGTGCGAGCGCAATATGTGGGAAATGTAATTAAAGGCCAACAGATCCCTGGGTATTTGAATGAAGAGGGTGCCCATAAAAACTCAACTACTGAAACTTTTGTTGCGATCAAAGCATTTATAGATAACTGGCGCTGGTCTGGTGTTCCTTTTTATTTATTAACCGGTAAAAGACTATCAAAAAAACAAAGTGAAGTAGTGATTTACTTTAAACCCCAACCGTACAATGTTTTTAAACAATTAAAACAAGAACTTTCTCCTAATCAGCTCATCATTCGTTTACAACCAGATGAAGGGGTTGAGCTACGAATGATGAATAAAATCCCTGGTCTTAGTGAAAGTATGCAATTACGAGATAGCAAGCTGGATTTAAATTTTAACCATCTCTTTAATTCACAAAGAATTGCCGATGCATATGAACGCTTATTGTTGGAGGTGATGTTAGGTCATCAATATCTGTTTGTAAGTCGTGAAGAAGTAGAGCAAGCTTGGAAATGGATTGATGAAATTGAGAAAGCGTGGGAACGACAAGAGACCCCACTCTATACTTACCCTGCAGGTACTTGGGGGCCTTTAGAAGTAATTCGTTTATACAATGGCAAAGCGCATGTATGGGGTGAGCAAAATGCAGTTACGTAGTTTTAGTGAAGCCTCTATCTTAACAGAGGACTTAGTAGATCAGTTAAAACGAATTCTTAGCCATGCAGTGGAGCAACGCGGTCACGCTTATTTAGTGGTCTCGGGTGGAAAAACTCCGATTGATTTATTTAAAGCCCTGGCCAAAACCGATCTGCCGTGGGATAAAATTACAATAACCTTGACTGATGAGCGTTGTGTGTCGGCTCAAGACTCGGATCGAAATGAACGTTTAGTACGACAATTTTTACTGCAACATTATGCAGCAAAAGCTCATTTTTTGAGTTTATACAACGAAGGTCATTCTCTAGAACAAACAGAACACGAGATTGCGTCTCTACCTACTTTTGATGCGGTGGTTTTAGGGATGGGGACGGATGGGCATGTTGCATCTTTGTTTCCTTGCTCAGATGAACTGGGTATGGGGTTGGATGAGAATGCTGCAGCAGTACTTCGAGTTAGCCCAAAGACAGCCCCTCATCAACGAATAAGCTTATCGAAAAAAAGATTGTTAAAGAGTCGCGTTATCTTTTTGCATTTATTAGGTCAGAACAAATTGACTGTATTGCATCAAGCAATGGCAGAGCATAACTCTATGGTGATGCCAGTGAGTGCTTTTTTAAATAACTTTGATGCAAACGTTCAGGTGCTGTATGCACCTTAAGGAAAAAGAATGCACCCGGTTGTAGCTCAAGTTACGGATCGCATCCGTGAACGGAGTATCCGTAGTAGAGATGTTTATCTGAAGCATATACAACAATTACGTATTAAAGGCCCTCAGAGAAGTGTGCTCCACTGTGGTAATTTAGCGCATGGCTTTGCTGCCTGTGCGAAACAGGATAAAGCAAACCTGAGAGGGATGACTAAAGCAAATATAGCTATTGTTTCTGCTTATAATGATATGCTTTCAGCGCATCAACCTTATCTGAATTATCCTTCGTTAATTAAAAAAGCGATTTCTGCTGCGGGTGGTGTCGCACAATTTGCTACAGGCGTTCCGGCAATGTGTGATGGAATTACCCAAGGCCAGAGTGGCATGGAATTAAGTTTATTAAGCCGTGATGTAATTGCCATGTCAACAGCTATAGGTTTGTCGCACAATATGTTTGATGGCGGCCTTATGCTCGGTATTTGCGATAAAATTGTTCCTGGATTGTTGATGGCGGCTTTGAGCTTTGGTCATTTACCGTTCATTTTTGTACCAGCAGGACCTATGCCATCGGGTATCTCAAATCAAGAGAAAGCGCGTATTCGTCAATTGTATGCTGAAGGAAAAGTAGATAAAAATGCATTGCTCGAGGCAGAAGCTGCTTCATATCATTCTGCAGGCACCTGTACTTTTTATGGCACTGCCAATTCCAATCAACTTATTATTGAAACGATGGGGTTGCAACTTCCTGGTTCATCATTTATCAATCCTGGCACGCCTTTACGTGAGGCACTAACCTGGGCTGCGGCACAACAAATTCTTTCTTTAACGGATTTAAATAATCATTATATGCCCATAGGGCAATTGATGGATGTAAAAAATATTGTCAATGGTATTGTGGCATTATTGGCATCTGGTGGTTCAACGAATCATACCATGCATCTGATTGCTATAGCTGCTATGGCAGGCTATTCGATTAATTGGGATGATTTTGCTCAATTATCTGCCGTTACTCCCTTGGTTGCCAAGATTTACCCAAATGGATATGCAGACATCAATCATTTTCAAAGGGCTGGTGGTATGGCCTATTTTATCCATACTTTACTGGATGAACAATTGCTGCATGAGGATGTGCATACAGTGATGGGTTATGGTTTGCAACGATATACTCAACAACCCTTATTAGATAATGAGCAATTGCTATGGGTTTCTGGTCCTCCTTGTTCAAATGATGAGAGTGTATTAACGTCAGCTAAAACTCCATTCAAAATTCAGGGTGGTCTGCAAGTATTAAGCGGAAATATAGGCCGAGCAGTAATTAAAACTTCAGGACTTGCTGCTGGGAAAAGCAAAATCGAAGCGCCTGCAGTGGTGTGCTCCAGTCAGGATGAGTTTGAACAGATGTTTCAAGAAGGCGTTTTAGATAAAGATTGCGTGGTGGTGCTGCGTTTTCAGGGACCTAAAGCCTGTGGAATGCCCGAATTACATCAATTAACTCCTAAACTCGGTGTGCTCATGGATAAAGGGTTTCAAGTTGCTTTAGTCACTGATGGCCGGATGTCCGGAGCTTCAGGTAAAGTTCCTGCTGCGATTCATGTCACACCAGAGGCAATAGATAATGAAGTACTTTCTCGCATTGAAACTGGCGATATGATTTTAATTGATGCTGAACAAGGCATACTGCAATTATTAGTTACAGATTATGAGTTAGGATTAAGAACTAAAGCGATTTTAACTGAAGTGGGGTCTTACTTAGGTATGGGCAGAGAACTATTCAGCAGCTTAAGATCGCAATTTACAGGAGCTGAGCAAGGAGCATGTAGTTTGTTTCAGGGAAAAGAGTCGTGTTATGAATCATGATTTAAAATCTTATGCGATCGTTGCAGATATTGGTGGAACTTTTGCTCGGTTCAGCCGTGTTAATTTAGAAAATCTGGTTATGGATAAAATTGAAATTTATTCATGTGCTGCTTATCCCAGTTTTGAATCCGTATTTTTAGCCTATAAGTCACAACATGGCTTGGACGAAATAAGGCAAGCCGCTCTCGCTATTGCTTGTCCCGTTCTTGATGATGTGATTTGTATGACCAATACACATTGGCGTTTTTCTATCAGTGAATTAAAGCAAAAATTAGGGTTGACAGAGCTTAAGGTTTTAAATGATTTTAATGCGATAGCAATGAGTTTACCTGTCTTATCGAACCAGCAAATGCTTCAGATAGGAAGGGGGATTGCAGATCAAAATGGAACTAGAGCGATATTGGGGGCCGGAACAGGACTAGGCGTTGCGTTTCTTGTGCCAACTCAGGATGGATACTCTGCTCATGCTGGAGAGGGAGGACACATTAGTTGGGGTGCAAAAACGGAGCAAGAGTGGTTTATTTATCGTTATCTCCGACGAAAATATGAACATGTATCCTATGAGCGCTTGTTATCAGGCCAGGGTTTGGAAAATTTATATCACGCACTAGCTACTTTGCATCAAAAAGAGACAGGTCCTCTTACAGCATCGGAAATTATTGCTTTGGCTTTAGCACAACAATGTCCTGTTGCTGAGGCGACAGTAGCACAATTTTTCGCAATTTTAGGTTCTTATGCTGGAGACCTCGCATTAATTTTTGCTGCCTTTGGCGGTGTTTATATCGCAGGTGGCATTGTGCCTCGATTAATTTCATTGTTGCATGACAGTGATTTTAGAACTCGCTTTGAAGAAAAAGGGCGTTTTAGCGATTTTAATGCGAAAATCCCGACCTATGTGATTACAGCCGAGCAGCCCGGGATATTAGGGGCTGCAGTTTATTTAAAACAATCGTAGCCTAGATAAAAATGAGAATAATCAGATATATCCTAATGACACTAAGTTAAGATACTCCCCTAAAGCCTACGTTCCGCGCCTTGTTCGCGGAAACCAAGGAATGTAGGCTTCGTGACTGGATCCCGCGAACAAGGCGAGGGACGTAGGCGGGGAGGTAATAGGAAAATACTCTTAACTTAGAACCATAAAGATATATCCTATTTCTAATCCATGATTACATTTTGTCCATCTAGACTACTGTCGACTATAAGGAGAGGTTCATGTCGTTTCCAAATTGGATGGTGCGGCCGGAAGTTGTATTTTGTACATCACCTGTTATCCCAGTTGTTGTAATTAAAGAAATAGAGCATGCTCTGCCTTTAGCTACAGCGTTATTTGCAGGTGGTATCCATATAATCGAGGTTGCACTTAGAACGCCAATTGCCTTAGATGCCGTTAAGTTACTTCTGGATACCTTCCCTGAGGCGTTAATTGGGGTGGGAACAGTAACTACCCCAGAACAATTAGAGCAGGTTGCAGACATCGGTGCCAAATTTGCATTAAGCCCTGGAAAAACACAAGCCCTCCTTACTGCTGGATGTACTTCCAGCATCCCATTAATACCTGGTGTATCCAGTGTATCTGAACTAATGGAAGGATTAATTTTGGGTTATACCCATTTTAAATTTTTTCCTGCAACTGCTGCGGGGGGGGCTAATATGCTACGGGCGATGCATGGTCCTTTTCCCCAAGCAAAATTTTGTCCAACAGGGGGGATTAATGAGGGGAATTTTTCAGATTATCTGGCATTGCCCAATGTTTCCTGTGTTGGCGGCTCATGGATTGTTCCCGACGAAGCAATTAAAAAAGGCGATTGGGCATTAATTACTGATTTATCTCTTTCGGCGCGTCAGAGCGTACGAGGATGGGAGTAGATAAAGAGTAGCCTGATGATTTAGGGATAAGGTTGTTCATACCCAAATTTTGGATTATCGATCAAGGAGTTAAATATGCCATGGATTGTTGCAATTATCGGTTCGGTCGCTGGTTTTTTGTTTGGCTATGATGAGGGAATTATTGCGGGTTCTATAGAATTGGTCAAAAATCATTTTGACTTAAGTGCTACCCATGTTGGGGTAATGGCTTCAGCATTGCCATTTGGAGCTTTGTTCGGATCTATGTTGATTGGTGCGATTACCGCATCAAGAGGCGTGAAACGTTTTGGTCGTCGCACCTTACTGTCTTTTTCAGGCGTGTTGTTTTTTTTAGGTGCATTAGGGGCTGGATTTGCGGATTCAATTACTATACTCATTATTTCACGATTAGTTCTTGGCCTTGCTATTGGTATGGCTTCAGTAATGGCTCCCTTGTATTTAGCAGAAACAGCAACTTATGAGACAAGAGGTGCAGTAGTTGCTATTTACCAATTGGCAATGACTGTAGGAATTGTCTGTTCTTACTCAGTCAACTACCTATTTCTGGAGAACAGTGATTGGCGTGCCATGTTTGCTTCAAGTGCGCTCCCAGCCCTGATTTTATGCATCGGAATTTTACTTATGCCAGAGTCTCCTAGATGGTTGTGCAGTGTAGGACGTCGTGATGCAGCATCCAAGGCTTTAAAAAAACTACGTAGAAGTCATTCAGTCGATCATGAGTTGATGGATATCGAAATGACCTTGGCTAATGAACCCAAAAAGGGAAGCTGGCTGTTGCTGTTTAAAAGTCCCTTATTACCGGTTTTGATGTTAGGTACAATGCTATTTTGTTTACAACAATTGAGTGGAATTAATGTAGTTATCTATTTTGCACCCGAAATTTTTAAAAATTTAGGAATGAATAGTACTACCGGACAAATATTGGCAACCATTGGCATTGGTATAGTTAATTTACTGGTGACCATTATTGCGATGCTTAGCGTTGATAAAATAGGCCGTCGTAAACTCCTGTTGTTTGGTTTCTCCGGCATGTGTTTCAGTTTGTTGTCCTTATGCATGTTTTCAGGATATCAAGTCACTTGGCTACCATATTTATCAGTTGCTTGTCTCATTCTTTATATTTTCTCTTTTGCAGTGAGTTTGGGGCCAATACCACATATTGCAATGGCAGAAATATTTCCCCTTCATGTGCGTGGAGCGGGAATGGGTTTCTCTGCTATGAGCAACTGGACTTTCAATACAATCGTTATTTTTAGTTTCCCTCTATTAGAAAAAATGTTGGGTATTGAATATACTTTTGCAGTGTATGCAGTGGTTTGTCTTTTAGGCCTTATATATACCTATTTTTATATGCCTGAGACAAAAGGCATCAGTTTGGAGCAAATTGAGAATTACATTGTATCAGGTAAGCCACTGCGTTTATTAGGACGAGAAGAGGTACTTCCGATAGAAGAGGTTGATAAAAAAGAACCGTCTTATTTGACATCTACTTAAAATAGAGTAGAAAAAAACTAGCCAATGTTTTCAAAAATCATTGGCTAGTGAAGAATTTCATCGAAGATTATTTTAATTTATTGGTTAATTTATCTCTTAACTCAATCGCACGTAAAACAGCTACATAACTCCAAGTTAGCGATGACGCTCCTTGTTGGACTCCGGTATTTAAATTAATTTGCTCACTTAGTTTCATGTCTTTGCCATATTTTTTTATAAGTTTCAAATAATTATCACCAACTTGGATGTGTTTCACTATGGTTGATTTATTTATTTTGTTTAAAGGTAAATGATCAGCCAGCGTATAGTAATATTCAGCCATAGTCGCAGTTAAAATAAACCAGGGATTACCTATGCTATTGGTTTGATATCCATCGTAGGTATCTCCGGGATAACGACCAAATAAAATTTCTCCTGAATGATTTTTATTAATGGGAAACATTGAATTAAATTGTTCATACAAAGCTTCTACTGTATTTTGGACGTAGATGCTATCTGGAGCTAAAGCACCATCTTTTTGAAGATTAAATAAAATGCCCAGGATTATAGAGGAATCAAGCTCTAAGGTTTTTTGAGGACCTGGATGGGGAAAAAGCGTTGCTTGAATTGTTTTATGCACTGGATCCAAATGCTGTGTTAGACGTATGTCTATCAGTTTGGCTTGTTGTTCATAATAAACTGCCGCTTCATTATCGTTGAGTCTACGAGCAAGGGCTGCGCCTTCATAGAGTGCTTTTTGTTGAGCCATGGCAGTAAAGAAATGATATCCATACGCTTCTTCCCAAAGATCATAATTTTTATCAGACCAGTGATGGGCAGTGTACTCCAAATCCATTTTGATAACGCCCATTGAATTTGGATCCAAATTGTTATTATAAAGATTGGCCTGTACATATTCTGTTTCATCATCATCTAATAATTGTTGGGCAAAACGAATTAGAACAGAGGCTCTTAGGGCTGGCCCATCATTTTGTGGTCTGCCCCAAGAACCATCAAAAGGATAACCATTAATATAAAATTTGGGTTCTCCCAATATATCTTGTCCGGGTAATGGATCATATTGATGCTGAAGCTTTTGGCTCCAAGAAATATAATTAAATAAGCGTTCTTTATATCCAAACGCATGGGTGGATTCATACCAGGTTTCAATTAATGTCATGGCAATCGCCGAGTCGCGAATCCAATCATAATAGTAATCTGGATTTTGCTTGGAAGGAGCTGCTACTATTGCTCCATTAGATTGAATATTGGCAAAAAAATGTTGTCTTAGTTTTTGAACGTCCTCTGAACTAAATACAGAACTTATTGCTTGAGAAACAAAAAATATCATTAAAAAACAGATCCTTTTCAACATAATCTCCTATTAAAGTTGAACGATTTCATAGTACCTTAAAATAACTGTGCAGAGTATAGGGTTTATTTAAGAAGATAGGGGAGCTAGGTGTAGCCGAAGTCCAGGGTTAACTCGATTATTTATCCAACTATCAAAGAAGATTAAATTAATTTGTACAACTTAATAGGATGATCCCGATGTTTAAGCATAACATCGCCTACCAATTCAGCCTTAATATTAGAAACTTTGTTGTAGGCCTCTTCAGAGATAAGTAGGTTTGTATTGTACGTTTTATTGGACTGTTCAATATGAGCCGCTGAATTCACCACATCACCCATAACCGTATATTCAAGACGACTTTTTGCACCAATAGTACCTGTTATCGCATTGCCATAATGTACTCCTATTCCTAATTTAAAATCAGGAATATTACCCTTTTTTATTTCCTCTTCAGTACGTTTAATAATCTGTAAAGCCGCATTCACTGCATGTTCTACATCATTTCCACTGGAGATGGGGGCGCCAAATATTGCCATAAAACCATCACCTAAAAATTTATTTATAATTCCCTTATTTTCATGAATGATTTCAACCATATATTTAAATAGTTTATTAAGATGCTGAACAACGATAGATGGGTCAGCATCTTCGGCAAAACGCGTAAAATTTCTTATGTCCAAAAACATAATACAAACAGGTATATATTCACTTGCATTCGAATTTTTTGATAATAATTTGGATACAACTTCAGGAGAAACGTGCATACCAAAAATATGTTCGATTTTATTACGTTCTTGTTGGGCTTCAAAAGCGGTATTAAATTGTTTTTTCATTTGAGACGTCACAAATCCTGTAACTATACCTCCAATTAACAATAATGCTCCCCGAGCAGCATAGGAAAACCATCCTGTTAAATAGTAAACGATGCCTGAAATATCGGTATAATGCAAAAAATAATAGGATAGGCCCAAATATTGAAGTGCTGCGATTAATCCTGCAAAAAAACACAGCCATACATTTAATGTCAGTGAAGTCAGAAAAATAAAAATGAAATAAATTAAAACGGGAGGCATTACCAGAACATAAGCTGATCTTTGAAAGTTGGCAATGATTATAAGAGCCAATGTTGGAATACTCATTTCGATAAAAGCGAAAAAATACCGTAGAAGAGTGGGAATATTTTTCTTATAGCGCATATATTGACAAATAATTTGATGCATCAATAGAAAATATATCCCTATGGCCGCTAAATAACCTGGAAAGATTATGACCGATGTTTTACCGTAATATTGATAAAATTGTTGAGGTGCGTAAGAAATAAATAGGATCCACATCAGAGATAAACCAAAAAAAAAGAAGGCTAAGATTGTCGTTCTTAACCGTTCCGTTTTTAATATCTCCAACTCCAAAGGCGTCTGAGTCATTTGCATAAGTCCATACTCTCTTTTTTTAATTTTAGACTAAATATTGAACAAGAATGTTATTGAGAGTGTCCAAATGTTCTAGGGGCAGGGTTTAATTTTCTTATTGTTTCGCAGGTTTTTTTATAATTTGTGAAATCATAAAGTAGACGGCAGGAAGCACAAATAAAGTAAATAATGTACCAATGCATAAGCCTCCAATAAGTACTGTACCTATTGCATGCCTGGCTTCAGCTCCAGCATCATGTGAAAGTACCAACGGTATGGCACCAAAAACCATTGCACCTGTAGTCATGAGAATAGGGCGCAGCCTTAATGAGCACGATTTTTTTATCGCATCGGCTAATGAAAATCCTTCCTTTTGCAATTGATTCGCAAATTCTACAATCAAAATACCATGTTTACTGATTAGTCCAATTAAGGTGACTAAACCGACTTGGGTAAAAATATTTAGGGATTGACCAAATAAGTAAGCGAACAGTAAGGCGCCAAAACAAGCTAAGGGCACGGTGAATAGAATGATGAGTGGATAAACAAAGTTCTCAAATTGCGCTGCGAGAATGGCATAAATAAAGAGTATCGCTAAAGCAAATAACAAAACCATGGTGTGCGACGATTCATTATATGCTTTAGCAGCACCACTCCAACTTAATTTGTACTGGTTGGGAAGATTTTCTTTCGCTAGCGCCAAGAGCGCATTCATTCCTTTTTTAAAGGATTGTTTTTCAGGCAATTGGGCATATAAGGTTGTAGAACGCATTTGGTTGACATGTTCTAATGCAGTGGGTTGTGCTCGTCGTTTCATTTGAGCGACTGAACCCAGGGAAATGCGTTTTCCAGAGGGAGCTGTAAGATAAAGTTCATCTAGAGTCCAGGGTTTGGATGATCCTTTCAAGGTTAGATTGTAAGATACCCCATCTTTTTGAAATGATAATGACTTATCACTACTGAAAAAAACCTCTATGGTTTTAGCCAATTGTGCGGGGGTCAATCCTAATTGAGCTAAGGCGTTTTTATCTATATTTACGGAGTATCCCATCGAATCAAGGCGTAAATCATAGCGCGTAGAGGCAAATTTTTTGCTTTGATCCAGTGTTTTTTTCAAATGTTCTGTTGCCTCAAATAATTGTCGAAAATTTTCGGTGGTGGAAATAACCAGTTCTAATTCTGAGTTATTGCGTGCATCATCCACTCCAGGTAATCCTGAGTCCCAGCTCCAGACCGAAGCATCGACTGACGGTAGTCGCTCTGCTTTAGGCTTTAATGAATTAACAATTTGTTCTGCAGAACGAGTTCTTTGTTGATGAGGTTTTAAAGGCATAACAATGCTACTGCCCCAATTTCCTAAAAATGTTAATGTATTTTTCGCTTCCGGCACGGTACCTACGGACTTCTGCATGAGTTTTGTATTGGCTTCTAGAGTATCTAAGCTATCACCAGATAGAGGTGGAGTATAAATTCCTATCAAACCGCGATCTTCTTTGGGGGCTGTTTCGCCAGGCATTATTTTGTAAAGGAGCAGACTTAGACTCAATGAGAGAAATAGGATGAAAAGCGTTGTTTTTTTTCTATAGATAAGGATATCCAGTAATTTATAGTAATACTGAGCAAGGCGACTTAGTGATCTATCAATCACTGGCCATAAGTGTTTCGTATTTTTATGCAGGAATGTAGCACACATCAAAGGCGAAAGAGTCAAGGCTACCATTCCTGAGATGAATACACTTCCTGCAAGGGCGACGGCAAATTCAATGAATAATTGACCGATCATGCCATCAATCAAAGCAATAGGTGCATAAACACTAGTTAATGTTAATGTCATAGCGACGATGGCAAAGCCTATTTGTTTTGAACCTTTAAGTGCGGCATCCATGGGCGATAAATTTTCTTCGATGTGACGCCATATATTCTCAAGAACAATAATGGCGTCATCTACAACTAAACCAACAGCCAGTACCATCGCAAGAAGCGTCATTTGATTGATACTAAAGCCTGCAATTTTCAAAAATAATAAAGAGCCTAAAAGGGAAATTGGAATTGCAATTAAAGGAATAATGGTAGCGCGTATATTTCGCAAAAAGATGAAAATGATGACTAAGACTAAGAAAATGGATTCAAGAATCGACGATTGAATGTTTTTGAGGGATGCTTTAATAAATTCGGATTGATCAATTATGATTTTAGTCTTGATATCATCAGGTAAGCTTTTTTTCAAGATATTGAGTTCTTTACGGACGCTTTGTGAAACCTCTATAGGATTTGCATCATTAGCGCGATTAATGGCGAGTACTAATCCTGAATGACCGTTGACCTTAACTCGAAATTGGCTATTGTCGGTGGTTAATTGAATTTTTGCTAATGACTTAAGAAAAATTGGATGATGATTTTGAGTTTTGATTACTAGATTTTCATAGTCTTCTGGGGTTTTTAATTCAAAATCAAGTGTAGTAGGAATCTTATCTTGATAACTACCTGCAGGTAGTGATAAATGGTTATTAGCAATTGCATTGGCAATTTCATCAACATTAATTCCAAATGTATATAATTTTTTTTGATCTAATTGAACAGTATAAGTGAAGGGTTGCCCCCATACATCGACGGAAGCAACCCCTTTCAAGCTACGAAGAGTATTTTTTAGATTCAAATTGGCATAATGAGTAAGCTCTCCAAAATTTAAAGAAGAGGACTCCAGGGCAATGCCTATAAAAGGTAAGCCATCAGCTTGGCGCTGACGCTCGATAACGGGTGCCTTCGCTGTTGATGGAAGTTGAGCTAACCGTGCTGCCTCATGTGCAGCATTCAGAGCTTTGTCCATGGAGGTTCCTGGACGAAATCTTAAGGTAATATATGAGTTTCCTGGGTTAGAACGTGAAGTCATCAGTTCCAATCCTTCTACCCCAGCAAGCTGGTCCTCAAGTACATTAGTCACAACTGATTCGACTAATTCAGGGCTGGCATTGGGATAATTGGTATTAATCGTAATGACTGGAAAACTGATATTGGGATATTCTCTTAAAGGTAACGAGTTAAAACACAGTATTCCCAAGAGCAGAACCATGCAATTAAGAATAATTGCAATCACAGGATGTTTTAAAAAATAGCTTGTAAATTTCATAAGCGGATGGCTAACCTTTATAAATTAAGACTTCCAGTCCTGGATATAATCGCTCAGGGCTCTTACTTACTATTTGATCTCCAGATTTTAATCCTGAAATAATTTCTACATTATCTTGCTCTTGTATCCCTGTTTTGACTGCTATAAGTTCTATCTTTTTATCAACGACCTTATAAACATGAGTTTTCCCTTGTTTGAGAAATAAAGCTTGAGTAGGAATAACTAAAGTCCCTGTTTTTTTATTCACTACGAGTTGGCTGGATACACTAGCTCCTACTAAGCAATGAGTGCATTGAATATCGACATCTGCTGGGCACATATGGGTTTCATCATCGATCATTTTTTGTACATGATTTAAATGATAAAGTTTGCCTAATATATAAATTGGCTGGTTTTCTTCGATCGAATGATTATTCGTACAGGGAATATCAATTTCAACGGTTAATGAATCCGGATCGTAGATGGTAACTACCGCCGCGCCTTCAGTTACTTGTGCCCCTTCTTTAATTTTAAATGCACCAATAACGCCATCAAATGGAGCATAAAAACGCATATTTTTTAATTCAATTTTGGTTTTGGCTTTTTCTTTTTGTGAGTCTATCCAGATTCTTTTTTTCTCTTCCACTTCACGTGCACTAACAAACCCTGTTTTTTGCAAATTTTTAAGGCGTTGATATTGAGTGTTTTCCAATCGTTCTGTTTCTTTAGAGAGTTGATAGCTTCTTTCAATGTCCGGATTTGTTATTTTAGCAATTAAGTCACCCTTTTGGACTACTTGTCCTGAACTCATGAGGGTGTCAAGCATTCCAGATCCTTTGGCAATAAGAACCGTAGCATGTTTAGGGCGTATGGTGCCTATAAGCTTTATCTTTTTTTCAATTGTTGAAGGCGTTATAGTAACTGTCTCTACTATCTTAGGCGATGAGGCTGGAGACTTTGCCGCATGATAATAGAATGTATAGTACACTCCTAAACCGATAAGCAGAATGCTCGATAATCCAATAATCTTGAATTTAGAAACGAGGGTACTCAATACTTTGGCAATGATTAACTGGGGCTTCACGAGATGCTCCTAGGTTGAGAATCAGATTGCAAATGCGCCATGGTAATTATGGCTTTTATCCATAAAGGGTCGGCATTCATACAAGGCACGATAATTAATTCGTTACCACCAAGTGTTATCCATTGTTGTTTGAGACGGATTCCTATTTCTTCAAGTGTTTCCAAACAGTCGGCAACAAAAGAAGGGCAAACTATAATCAGTTTTTTAATGCCTCGATCAATCAATTCAGAGAGAATCTGATCCGTATAGGGTTTTACCCAGGGTGTTTTACCCAGTCTTGATTGGAACGCTGTACTGAAGCTATTGGGAGATAAGCCCAGTTCTTGTGCCAATAAGCGACTGCTTTCATAACATTGAGCTCTATAACAACCCTGAGTATTATCTATTAAAGAAGGGCAGGCTTCAGTGCAAATTGTCTTACAGGTGCTTTTAGTAATTTGGCGTTCAGGAATCCCATGATAGCTAAAAAGAACATGGGAATGCTCTTCTAGATACGCTTTAATGATTTGAGCTTGTGCTTTTAGGTACGCTGGATGTTGAAAAAAATCACGGATGATTGTGATTGATGGAATGAGATCCCAGCAGCGCATAATTCGCATGGCTTCAGCAATGGATGAGCCACTAGCCGCTGATGAATATTGTGGGTATAAAGGCAGAATAGTAATGGACTCACAATGTTTTAACTGATTTAAAGCGGTTGCAATAGATGGTTCTCCATAACGCATGCCAAGAGCAATAATGTGTTCTGAACCCACTTCTTTTTGTAATTGGTTTATTAAGTTTTGGCTATGAAAGAGTAGAGGCGAACCTTGCTCAGTCCATATGGATTGATAAGCATGGGCAGAACGTTTTGAACGGAAAGGTAAAATAAATGCATAAACCAGGACATAGCGGAGCAAACCAGGAAGATCGATAACGCGCTCATCAGTAAGAAATTCGCGTAAATAGCTCCTGACAGATGATGTATCTGCACTCTTTGGCGTGCCAAGATTTATGAGTAATAAACCATGCTTCATCAACTAATTGTTAACCTTAAATAGAATAAGGTCATCATACATGAAGACAGTTTTTAATTCAGTACTTGTATCAAATTAACTCGTGCTCTTAGCTAATGGACGCAGCACCAGCAAGATACTGCGTTAACTTAATTAAGCCATTACAGTATCAGCACTTTCATTAAGCACAATTACATTAGCTGCATGCAGACCTTTATCACCCTGTTCTACATCGTAATTGACTGTTTGTCCGGGAACTAATGTTTTGTACCCTGTACCATGAATTGACGAGAAATGAACAAAAATATCATCGCCACCATTTTCTGGAATAATAAACCCCCAACCTTTGGCATTATTAAACCATTTAACTTCACCTTTAGCCATATTTCCTCCTTTTCTAGAGTCCCATTGCTTAGACCCTATTGTTTCTCAATCGCTCTGACGTTTGAGGTCAGTTAAGCAATTGCATTTATCCATAAATGACAAGTGAACCTATTTTTTTATAGGTTGTTTTAACATAACGTAAAATAGACGTACTACTCAATAGTATTTTTTATAAAAAATATAATTGTGTTAATAATTCCTTAAGTTGTTTATGCTAATTTATTAGTTATGGTGTGATAGAAGGAATTCAGATGAGTCAATACAGTACTTCTAAAATGTTAGGGAAACTGGCTGTTGGACAAAACAATATCCGTACTGAGGACGTCTCGCAGGAAACAGAGGAGGTTGAAAAAGAATTGGCTGCGCCTCAATTAGTGCCCTCTGCAAAAAAACCATCTGAGGAATTAGAAATGAAAAATGTCCTGAGCAATATCTTAGGGCCCTCATTTTCCAAAGGATATTCCCCAATGGATAAAAATAATTAATTAAACTGTCATTCGTATAAAAATTGTCATCCGTAATCTTAGCCCCTCTCCTTGTAGAGGGGCCTATTTTGAATGTTAAGCCTGTAATTTATAGTATTCTTTATATATACGAATTGTGGTAAAAATATTATAAATTTTACGAACAACCAAGGTGCTAAAGCCTCTATTTAGGTATATACTTTTTAAAAGAGGCTATTATTTTGAGGCTTGAATATGGCAGGATTTGCTGAAACTGCACATTGGAGAGATTCCGCTCGAAGTGCTCGATTTTTTATAGTTGATGCTCGAGCTGCATTCCCTATTTTTTTATTTTTAATGCACATTAGGATCTGGACAGGGATTTTGGTTTTAATCTCTGCAGTGTTTTTTGGCATTATTGAGCATTACGGTTTTACAGTCCCTGTTTTTTTAAGGTGGATAAGAAGCGTTTTAGCTGGATCGCTTAAATCTTCTAAACCGTGGTGGCGATAAGATGGAACGAGATATTAGTAAATGCATGTCAGTTATTGCGGCAAGTTTAAATGCAAAATTTTATCTTAATGATCGATTTGTGAGTTACGATGAAGTTTTTGTAGATACCGGGTTGTTACCCGCTATTGCCAAACGAGCGGATCAATTGTGCTCTCTGTGTCTTGGGTATGGATTAGGAGCAACATTTGACGAGGCAGAAGGTGCTTTGTTAGGACTCAGAGTGATTTTTGATGAAGTAACACCTAATGTACTACGTTTGTTATGTATGACTGATGTGTTAAACGAATTGATTCAAGGTGGACCGAGTCGTGATTATACCCCTTTAGATGAGTTGATGTACGACTAGTTGCCTTTTGTGAAATGAATTGTAAAGAAATCGAAAGCACTGATGATTTTGCATACATTTACGATATTTTTTGATACACTAAATCTATTAAAGATTTATATGTTTTAGGGGTGATGCGATGGGAGTTATGAAAGGTTTTTTTGCTCACGGAGAACATGGACAAAGCGACGAGCCAGCTGCTACAGATGCTGTTAAGGAAATTACTAAATTAAAAGATACTGTTCTAAAAATGAGAGCAGTGGCTTTAGCAACGGGTAAAGATGGCTTGGATTTTCTTGACGAGGCAATAAATAAACTAGATGATGTAAACAATGTAGTAACTAAAGGCCCTGAAGCGTTGCAATCTCTGCAAGCCAAAGAAGCTAAGCAAACAACACCACTATTCCATGAAACTAAGCAACAACTTCAAGAAACTAAGCAACAAGATGTAGCCCAAGAAGAAGTCGAAAATGAAAGTGGGTCTCGCTTAGGAATGAGTTAATAGTAACTCCAAGTAAATTTAAATCTTTTTTTGTACTATTCACAAAGAGCTTACACGTCTCTTTGTGAATTTTATCTTTTTTATATAATCGAAATTACTGTTATACTCCTTAATATTGCATTGATTTATGCAGAGTGTTTCATTGTTAAAAGGTTACATTTGATGTTATGAAAAAAGAAACGTTCACCGAAGAGCATAATGACGCGATTCTTAAAGCATTGGATTATGCGATTCAAAATGGACCTTGGGATAAGTCAAATTTTCTGCGGTCAATTGGTAATCGCTTAGTTGGAATACGCGAGAATTTTGCCAAAAAAATTAATGCGCGCAGCCAAGCGCAAATTCGCTCTGATGCTCATTTAGCAAATCGTCTTGCTTTACGAAGTGGTCAGCAGGAAGTTTTTGTTTCTTTATATTCTTCGGATGGATCCAATCTACAGTCTTGGGAACGGATAATCACCAATTTGCCGCGGCAAATGATTTCTCGTCCAATCTACACTAATGAAGAGCAGGTAACAGCTGTAATTAAGTCAAAAGAGAATAAACAGAATGAGGCTTATGTAGCGATTTACATTAATAAAACAGATATTATTCCTCTCTCTCCTGATAAAATTTTATATGATAGATTAGGTAACCCCTTATTAACGTTAAAAGATAGATCTTTAGACGTAGAAAATATTACCCGTTTTGTTCATATAAGTGGTGTATATAAATATTCACGTGGTCGTTTGACTAAAGAACAGTGATCCTGTTTTAACGTTGTATAAAAGCATAGATATACTTGCGAATCTCTCGCAAAATTATCTTAGGGCAGTATATACTTAAAGCAAACAAATTATTTTTGAAGTAATCATTAATGGCACAACAACCGCAACAACAAGGTCAAGATAGTGGCATGGGTCCAATATGGGTCATGGTGCTGTTGTTTATTACTGGGTTTCTTATATGGAAAATGGGACATCAGTATATTGTGATGGTTGTTTTCCAAATTAATATTTTGCAAGCAAAATTGGTTAATCTTTTTGTTCATAGTGAGCAACTAGCAAGTTTGATTCAAATCATGCAAACAATAGATCCCAATGCAGTAAATTGGGAACAGCTGCTAGATACAACACGTGCTGTTGGTGACTTCATGCGTTACCCCGTGGTTCTTGTTCTTCTTGTCCTGGCAGTTCTTTTGTATCAGTCAAATATTACTCTAAAGTTTCGCAAAATTTATGATATGAAGAAATTACGTGAGCAAGAGCAATTTAACTGGCCTGCAATTATGCCTATAGTTAAAGAAAATTTGGTAGACCAAGATATAAATCAAGGTCCTTGGGCTATGGCTCTAACTCCAATGGAGTTTGCGCGTAAATACAATTTATTAAAAAAGGAAGATGTATTATTAGACAATCCTGTACCGGGGCAGGAGATGACAGCAGGGATTCGAAGAGGAGATGCGAAACGAGTTTTTACCCTGCAATTAGGCCCTTACTGGGACGGTTTTGAGCATTGTTCACCACAGGCTTACGCGTTGGCTGCTGTTTTCCTTGCTCGTATTAATCGGGATAGAGACGCCGCAAATAATATTTTAGCTACGTTAGATAAATCTTATGTGACAGGAAAGCTTGACTATTCAGTTGCTAGACCAACCATAGAAAAATATAAAAACACGGAAATTATACAGGAAGTTGTTTCAAAACACGCCTATACTTTAAGTGTAATGGCTTCATTACTGGAAAAAGCCCGGGATGATGGTGTTGTTCCGAGCGCTGAATTTTTATGGTTAAGGCCTGTTGATAGACGTTTATGGTATATGCTCAATTGTGTTGGGAGACAAACACCTTTTTCAGAAGTTGCGGGCGCATATGCTCACTGGAAAGCAGAAAAAGAAATGGGACGGCGTTCTTTGGTGCCAATGATAGATGAGGCGATTAAAGCTTTGGAGATTGCCATAAAAGAAGTTAAGTTAACACCCCGACAAATGCAGGAGTTAGAGCCATGATGCGAGGTATTGAATCACGTCATGAGTTAGATCCCACACTCTTACTTAGGGATACGCGAACTTTGACGCAGAGATTAGCTGATTTCTTCGCTGATCCAACTAATATTTCGATTATACTGTTTACTTTAGCAGCAATGTCTTATTATTTCTCCGAGGCTGCAACATTCTTAATGCTTGTAGGTGCTGGAAGTTTTCTTTACAGTTATACTCGGAAACAAAAACTCCCTTTCCGTCTTCCTCTAATTTCTAGAGTAAAAGATTACAACGATATGAAGCCAGGTGTTAACAAGCCTAATATGGCTCGTGGCATCGCTTTTTTCGGTAATGATCGAAAAACAGGGCATGAATTATGGTTTGCTAATGATGATATGCGTACCCATGCATTAATTTTCGGCTCAACCGGTAGTGGTAAAACAGAATGTTTGGTTTCGCTTGCTTTCAATGCTTTGGTCCAAGGCAGTGGTTTTATTTATGTAGACGGTAAAGGTGATAACTCACTCTATGCTAAAGTTTTTTCCATGGTCAGAAGCATGGGGCGTGAAGACGATTTGCTTCTAATTAACTTTATGACTGGTGCACGCGACATTATTGGTCCTCAAGAAAGAAGACTGTCCAATACCTTTAATCCGTTTTCTCAAGGTTCTTCCAGTATGTTAACCCAGCTTGTAGTGAGTTTGATGGGTGACTCAAAAGGAGGCGGAGATGGAGACATGTGGAAAGGTCGTGCGATCGCTTTCGTTGAGGCATTGATGCGTCTTCTAGTCTATATGCGTGATGAGGGGGCCATCCTTTTGGATGCTGATACCATCCGTAACTATTTTGATTTAACCCGGTTAGAAACCATCGTTGTTGATAAAATCTTCCCACGTGATAATCAAGAAAGTGTGAATATTGAACAAATTCCAAAACTGGTTACAGACCCTTTACGTAACTACTTAGGTACCTTGCCAGGTTACAATAAAGAGAAAAAAGGAAAGCAAGTATCACAGGTTTTGGAACAACACGGTTTTATTACCATGCAGCTGGTCAGAGCGTTTTCATCCTTGGCTGATACATATGGACATATTGTTCGTACGAACTTGGCGGAGGTAGATTTTAAAGACGTGGTATTGAACCGAAGGATTCTCGTTGTGTTATTGCCTGCTTTAGAAAAATCTCCCGATGAGTTGTCTAACCTTGGTAAGATTATTGTTTCTTCATTAAAAGCAATGATGGCTGCAGGTTTAGGAGAGGACGTTGAAGGGGATTATCGAGATGTGATCTTGAGAAAGCCAACGAATGCACCTACACCTTATATGTGCATTTTGGATGAGTATGGATATTATGCCGTTCAGGGATTTGCAGTGGTTCCTGCGCAAGCGCGTTCTCTTGGATTCTCTGCAATTTTTGCAGGGCAAGATTTACCTGCATTCCAAAAAGCCTCTAAAGAAGAAGCGGCATCCATTGGTGCAAATACGAACATTAAAATTTGTATGAAATTAGAAGATCCTACCGAAACATGGGATTTCTTCACTAAAACAGCAGGTGAAGCCTATGTAACTAAAGTGGATTCATTCCAGGCTAAAGATACCAGCATTGCGAATACCTATATGGACAGTAAAAGTTCTTCTTTTGAAAAGAGAGCTCGTGTTGACCTTTTGGATTTAAAAGAACAAACAGAAGGTGAGGCACATATATTCTTCAAGTCAAAAATTGTTCGTGCCCGCATGTTTTATGCGAACCCGAAACCTGTTAAGAAGTTGAAATTAAACCAGTTTTTAAAAGTCGAAGCGCCACCAGACGATTATTTAATGAAGTTACAAAAGCAATTGACTTCATTTCAGGCCATATTGGAAAGCGGCGATTTATCAATTAACAAAACTGCAGAAAGTGAAGAAATTACGCTTATTTCTAAGTTGTTACGTGAGTCTCCCATAGAGGAGCCGATAGAGCGAGGTGTCTCCGCCTTAATTGCATTCCATGGTCATAATGAACCTGAACCTGTCGAAGATCTGATTGAGGAAGAAGTCGAAGGTGCGTTAACAATATTTAGTCCTCTACGAGAAAATGAAGGTGCGCCTCCAGTGTTGGTTAGTGATAAAGCTGCATTCTCAGAGTCCTTATTACCCATTAATGAAACACGTAACCAGATGATGAACATTGAACGTCTAGCTGGAGCTAAAGATAAATATGCAGGCACAGTAGCGAATGAATTGATTAAAGATTTTCAATTGGCTACCAGTTATCCGCCTGAGGAGAGAGATTTCATCGCTCCCGATGAGTTAACCGACCTGGTTAAATCCTTGTCAGAAAAAATCGCAACAGAACGTGAAAAAGCGAGTAAAAAAGGCGAAGAAGAGTAAACTACACCATCAATTGTTTGATTTACTCTGCTTCATCAATCCTAGGTCCTTCTCAAGCCATGTTGATTCCTGGCTAAAAGCGTTTCAGACGCCTTAACACAAACTTTATTCCTTAAGCATTCAGGGCCCTGAGGCTATTTTATGTTGAGAAAAAATAATTCTAGCCGCTTTGTCTTTATACAAAAAAATGTAAAGCAATAAATAAATTTTCAAAAAAATAGCTATTTTATTGAATTCATTGTAACGTAATGATTTGTATCCTTTTCTTAAAGATGGAACACAACAGAACTACAGTCAGAATCATTTTGAAATGGTCATTTTGAAATATGAGGATAGTGAGTGAGATCAGTACGTATTAATCTAATTCAGGCTGTTGGATTGGTTGTCTTATTGACGTTGACCGCCTGTAAAGGTGACTATTGGGCTCTTGATAGAGAGGAGCCTAAATATCCTTGTAAGGTCCTTGGTGCCTGTGATGCCACCATCATGAAGCTCGCTAAAAAATTAAATAAAAAAGGGGTAAAAGTAATTACTATTGGCCAGGATTATATGATAAGTATCCCAGCGAATTATCTGTTTGAACCAGAAACCCCGCGTTTAAAATGGAAGTCTTATCCATTACTCAATGAAATTGCTGTATTCCTGAAACAGTTTCGAAAAATTGCAATTAATATAGCGAGCTACAGCAACAAGTATGTATCACCACAAAGAGAACATGCGTTGACTTTAGCCAGATCGCGAGTTGTTAGCGAATACCTTTGGTCTCAGGGAGTAGATAGTCGTTTTATCTTTACACAAGGATTAGGTAGTGATAAACCTATTATTGGGTTTACTAAAGGCGGTGATAATTCAATAAATGCAAGGGTAGAGATTACGTTTAGACGAGCTGTAGCATAGGGGAAATAATGAGTCGCGATTCTTGGGAATTGATAAAAAATAGTAAAAATTTCTATGTTATCTCCTATAGACGTGGATTAATCACTTTAATTATATCTTCAATAGTAAATTGCATTTTTGGAGTTTTAATCGTTTATATTCATTTAACACAGCCTGAACGGGATTATTATGCAACGAGTGGAATAGCACCACCTATTCAGTTGCAACCTATTTTGGCTCCGAATTTTACACCAAATGCGTTACTTCCTCCTGATCCACCAGCGGAGAGTGAGGATAAATTGATACCACAATAAGCAATAAATAGAGGATATTATGGCTGAAGATGCCTTGACAGTTGTCGCACTAAGAAACAAATTTTATAAAGACAGCCAGCGTAAAGTAATGCTTGCATTGTTAATTGCTCTTATTGTCAATATAGTTCTAGCTTCGTTATTGGTATACATGATTACCCATCCTCCAGCACCCAAGTATTTTGCGACGAGTATTAACGGTCGTATTACACCACTTTTTCCCTTAAATGAACCTAACCAATCCGATTCTGCAGTATTGCAATGGGCAAACCAAGCAGCTATTGCAGCATTTACGTATAATTTTGTGAATTATAGAGACGAATTACAGGCTTCATCTGGGTTTTTTACACCTGAAGGTTGGGATCAATTTTTAAGTGCTTTACAACAATCAAATAACTTGGATGCAGTCAAAGCTAAAAAACTGATTGTTTCGGCAGTAGCAACACGAGCACCCATTATCTTACAAAAAGGTGTATTAAACGGCAGTTTTTCATGGCGAGTACAAATGCCTATATTGGTAACGTACCAAAGCGCCAGTGAATTTACGCAACAAAATAATGTTGTTACTATGCTAATTACACGTGTTTCTACTTTAAATTCGCCTAGAGGAATAGGTATATCGCAATTTGTTGTGGGACCTGCCGCAGGTGGAGTGTCTTAATGAAAAAGCTGAACTGGTTTTTAAGGTTTTGTCTGATCTCCGGAATAGCTTATGGGGTTCCTGGTTCTTCTTATGCGCAGGACCAATCCGATAGTGCGCAACAGGCATTACAGCAGTTACGTTTGTTGCAACAACGTTTATCACAAAATCAGCCAGCAGCGCAAAATCAGCTCGCAGGCCAAAATCCAACAGCAGGGCAAAATCAAGCTCTTGGACAAAATCAAGCAGCCCAAAATCCAGAAGCAAATATTCCTATTCCTCTAGCAAATAATATTTATAAGCCTCCGCCACCAAATCCTGCAGCTAATTCTAATCCTAACCCTAATCCTAATGCGCCGGAGATAGTGACTCGAAATGATGAAGAGATTATTGATAACAAAGCATATAAGGATATGACACGAAGTCTCTATCCATTGAATACAGAGCAAATTGTTCATTTAAAACAATTAAATGAAACTATGGAATATGCAAAGTCTTCACCTGTAGGTACTCCACCAAAACCTACTGCAACTTCTCAATTCGTGAATTTATCACCAGGCTCCACTCCGCCCGTTATTCGTTTGGCGCAAGGATTTGTCTCTTCATTAGTTTTTCTTGATTCATCCGGCGCTCCATGGCCAATTGCTGCTTATGATTTGGGAGATCCAAACTCATTTAATATTCAATGGGATAAAACAAGCAATACGATAATGATTCAAGCACTGAAATTATACAATTATGGAAATTTGGCGGTGCGTTTGAGAGGTTTAAATACCCCCGTAATGCTCACCCTTATACCGGGACAAAAAGCTGTTGATTATCGCGTTGATTTGCGTGTTCAAGGTTATGGGCCAAATGCTAAAAGCATGCCGCTAGAAACAGGAATTCCGCCTTCAGCAAGTGAATTGCTTCTTCATGTTTTAGATGGTGTACCACCTCCCGGAAGTAAACGATTAAGTATTACTGGAGGTGATGCGCGGGCTTGGTTAGCTAACGACAGAATGTATGTTAGAACGAATCTTACTATATTGTCGCCGGGCTGGTTAGCAAGTATGACCAGTGCAGATGGGACGCATGCTTATGAAATGCAAAAATCCCCGGTGTTATTAGTCTCCTGGCATGGGAAAGTCATGCAGCTCAAGGTAGAAGGGTTATAAATGGCTGGCAGAAAAGAAAATATAAAATCGCTTTTTTCAAACACGCGTACGCGTGTGATCATCATTTTTACAGTGGCATTATTATTAATTGCTGTGGTGATAGGGTATATAAAATTAAGAGCTATAAATAGCGGTCCTTCAGCAGTTGCTACTGTTGGAAATACTCCAGGAGCCATCCAGTCTATCCCGGGTGTACTCAATCCAACAGCTCAATATGCAAAATTGCAGGAAGAACAAAATATTAACCAGGCGCAAAAAGCAGAGCAAAGTGGCGGTAGTGCGATTCCTACAATTATCCGCACCCAGGCTTTGGGTGAAGGCGTTGGCGTTATAGGATCTCAAGGAGGGCAAAGTGGTGTTGGGTTTGCGACATTAGCTCGTGAGAATGAAGAAGGGTCTCAAAAAAGTCTTTGGCTGCAGGCACTTCAAAACGGGGGGTGTTCAAAAACAGTTGTTAACCAGGTTATTAGTCAAGGAGCTCAATTATCCGATCTGAAAGAAGTGTGTAGTTGTGCCCAGTTAAAAGATAATGGTTATTCTTTAAAAGATTTGAATCAAGTTTGTCCGTGTAAAGAGTTAAAGGCTGCAGGCTATAATGCAAGGCAGCTTAAAGATGCAGGCTATAATGCTGAACGCTTAAGGGACTGCGGTTTTAATGCATGCGAATTACGTAACGCGGGCTTTACTGCACGAGAACTTAAAGATGCTGGTTTTTCTGATGATGAATTGAAAGGGGCAGGTTATTCTCCAGAGGAAATAGCCAATGCGAGTGGTTTACCGCCAGGGATAACTGCTGCGGACGTATTAAAAGCAGGTTGTAGTGTTGATGCTTTGACTAAATTACGTAAAGCTGGAGTTACTGCTTCTGCCATTCGACGCATCAGTGGATGTAGTGCAGCACAATTAAAAGCGGCTGGCTTTACTGCTAAAGAGTTGCGCGATGCAGGATTTAGTGCGGCCGATCTTAAACGAGCTGGTTTTACTCCAGAAGAATTGAAAGCAGCCGGATATAGTGCGAGGGATTTATTAAATGCAGGGTTTACCCCTGATGATCTTGCTAAGGCGGGTTATTCTGCGGCCGATATAAAGGCTGCTGAAGGTGAATTGCCCCCCGGCATTACTCCTAATGATGTTAAAAAAGCAGGTTGTGATGTTGATGCATTAAAAAGGGAAAGAGCTGCGGGGGTTAGCGCCGCCCTTATTAGACAGTATGCTGGATGTAGTGCCCAAGCATTAAAAGCGGCTGGTTTTACTGATGCAGATTTAGCAAATGCTGGTTTTACCCCGCAACAAATCAGTGCAGCAACTCCATTGACGGATGAGCAAATCAAAGCTGCTGGTTGTAACCCAGATAATCTGAAAAAACTCTTCGCAGCCGGTGTTTCTGCCAAACGCATTAAAGAATTAAATGGCTGTAGTGCGGAAGCTTTAAAAAATGCGGGATATGATGCTAAATCATTACTTGATGCGGGATATACACCGGCGCAACTTCTTGCGGCGGGATTTACTCCTAAGGACTTGCAAAATGCAGGATTGAGTCCTGCAGATATTCTTGCAGCCGGTCGGGTTGCAGATTGCAGTGTGGAATCATTGAAAAAAGCAAGAGCTGCAGGGATCAGTGCCCTCACTATTAAGAAAACACTTGGATGCTCTGCCAAAGCACTAAAAGATGCGGGTTATACTGCAAAAGAGCTTAAGGATGCTGGTTTTACAGCAGCTGAACTAAAAAATGCAGGCTTTAGTGCTAAAGATTTAAAAGATGCTGGTTTTAGCGCTAAAGAATTAAAGGATGCAGGTTTTAGTGCTAAAGAATTAAAGGATGCAGGCTTTAGTGCTAAAGACTTAAAAGATGCAGGCTTCAGTGCTAAGGATTTGAAGGATGCCGGATTTACAGCCGCACAGTTAAAAGCAGCTGGCTTTAATGCGAAAGAATTAAAAGATGCAGGATTTAGTGCTGCGGATTTAAAAAATGCTGGTTTTAGTGCAAAAGAATTAAAAGATGCAGGATTTTCTGCTGGAGATCTTTTAGGTGCTGGCTTCACACCCGATCAACTTGCTAAAGCGGGTTATTCAGCTGGAGAAATAAATGCAGCAGGGGCTACATTACCACCGGGGGTTACGCCAGATAGTATCAAAAACGCAGGTTGTAGTGTTGAGGCGTTAAAGAGGGAACGAGCAGCAGGAGTCAGTGCTGCATCAATAAAACAATATGCCGGATGTACTGCCGCACAATTAAGAGCCGCTGGTTTTACTGCCCAAGAGCTAAAAGATGCAGGTTTTAGCGCCAAAGATTTGAAGGATGCAGGATTCTCCGCTGCCGAATTAAGAGCAGCGGGTTTTAGCGCTAAGGATCTGAAAGATGCAGGATTTTCCGCAGCTGAGCTGCGAGCAGCAGGATTTAGTGCGAAAGACCTAAAGGATGCAGGGTTCACAGCAGCAGAATTAAAAGCAGCCGGTTATGGCGCTAAAGATTTGGCGAATGCAGGGTTTACCTCTGATGACCTAAAGAATGCTGGCTACAGTGCTTCTGAGTTAGTGAATGCTTTTCAAGTGGCTGGCTTGGGTGCTCCCGATGTTGGGCAAGGTACATTTAATATTGGCGGTGTCCCAACAGTAGGTCAAGGCGGAGCAGAGGGAGTTATAACCCCAGGGTCTGCCGCGAGTAATCAACAATTGCAAGATATTATTAACAGACAAAATCAGCAATTGGCTGAGCAAAAATATCAACAAAAAATTCAACAAAAAAGTTCTGACATGTTAACGGCGGCGAATCAATTAATCGCAGAATGGAAAAACGTGCCTACACAGACTTATACTTCAGGTAATGAAGAAAAAGGCGCTGCTGCTGCCGCTGCAGGAATGGGGCCTGGTCCTGGGGGAGCAGCCGTTACTCAGACCACCACCACTTCAACTACTCAAGTAAATATGATTAAAACGGGCGATGTACTGTTCGCTGTAATCGATACTTCCGTAAACAGTGATGAGCCAGGGCCTATTCTAGCAACTATTGTTTCCGGAAGACTCAAAGGATCCAAACTAATTGGTAGCTTTAATTTACCATCCAATGCCGACAAAATGGTTATTACATTTAACACAATGTCAATTCCTGGTGCACCAAAAACGATTTCGGTCTCAGCTTATGCAATTGATCCAAATACAGCAAGAACGGCTCTTTCAAGTAAAACAAACCATCACTTTTTATTAAGATATGGTTCATTGTTTGCTTCATCATTTTTAGAGGGCTTTGGTAATGCGTTTCAGTCTGCTAATACTACGGTCACCATAGGCGGTACAGGTGGTGGTAATAACGTAACCATTGCAAACGGTGTAGGTCGTTCTACTTTGGAAAATGCGGTGATTGGTTTAGCTACCGTTGGTAAAACTTGGGGGCAACAAGCTCAAGTATTATTTAATACACCTACAACTGTTGAGGTCTTTGCAGGAACTCCTGTTGGGGTCTTATTTACTCAGGATATACAATCTATTTAATTTGATGGTAGGTAAAAATGGCAGATAATGATCAAAACGATGAATATAAATTCGAAGAATTAGATTCTCTTGAGAACGAATCATTAGATACTTCAGAGTTTGATACCAAAAGCTCTGCTCCTGCACGATCAGGAGGAATGGAGCCCCCAAAGAATATTAAGCGAAATGCTTTAATTGCGGTAGGTGTTATTGTTTTTGCTATGTTGATGTATAAATTCATCGGTGGGATGTTCTCTAAAAGTACCACCCCTCCTAAGGAAAGTATAACTCCTGCTCCTGTAGCAGAAGTGACACCCACTCCTCCTCCTCCGGTGACAGAGATTCCTCAGGAACCTGTTCAATCACAACCGGTAGTTCAAGAGCAACCTCCCCAGCTTTCGGCGGTTCAAGAAAGCAATGCAGCGCTTCAGCAAAAAGTAGCATCTATTGAGGCCAGTCAACAAACGGTTCAATCCGAGGTTAGCTCAATGAACCAGCAAGTGGGGAATGTCAATAATAATGTAAATGCATTGAATGCTCAGATTACGAAACTAAATCAGATGATTAGTGATTTAAATAATCAGGTAGCCAAACAATCAGAAGTAATTAATGTATTAATAGAACGAACAAAACCTAAGCCTGTAAAGCGAGTAGTACATATTAAACCAGTAGCACCGCAAATAATTTATTATATAAATGCAGTAATTCCTGGTCGGGCTTGGCTAATTGGCACAAATGGTTCTACACTTACAGTAAGAGAAGGGACAAAAATCGCAGGATATGGGACTGTTAAGCTTATTGACTCCATGCAGGGTCGGGTTTTAACGAGTTCAGGGCGAGTAATTAGATTTAGTCAAGAAGATAGTTGAGGTGTTGTATGGCTGATACATGTACGGGCGGAAGTGTAGCTTGCTGGATATCAGGTCAAGTTAATATATTAACTAATATTGCAAATTCGCTAGTTCCTGTAGAGCGTCTTATTACAGGGGGGGCATATCTGATCGGTTGTGCTTTTTTGTTCAAAGCAGTCTATAGTTTAAAGACATATGGTGAAGCTCGTACGATGATGTCAAGTAATACGAGTATGAAAGAACCGATTGTATATTTATTTGTTGGCGCGTTATTTATTTATTTTCCATCGGCTTTTTCGACATTAATGGTGAGTACTTTTGGTTATCAAAATGTTCTCCAGTATGCTCCAACAGGAGGTAATAATACGACACTTGACACCTTATTCGGTAGCGGGAGTGTTGTAGGAAGACCCTTGACAATTATTATTCAGGTCATCGGTTTAGTTGCCTTCGTAAGAGGATGGGTGTTGATTGCACGCTCTGCTTCGCAAGGACAACCACCGGGAGGAACAGGAAAAGGTTTAGTTCACGTGTTTGGAGGGATATTAGCGATTAACATTGTAGGTACAATTGAGATGATTAATAATACTTTATATGGGACATCGTGACAGGCAGGACACGATATTAATTTGATTTAATTGTTAGTAATTTAAAATTGGGGAGAAAAAGGTGAAGAGTAAAGTCATTAGTAAATCTAGTTACAAATATTGGTTAGGCAGTTTTATTTGTTTAAGCTTATTGGCTTTGGTAAGTCCAGAGGCTTCTGCAGGCGGAATGTCTGTAGGGAAGATGGCATCAACGATTACCGGGTCATTTGAAAACTTGACGAAATTAATCACTGCAGGTTCTTATCTGGCTGGATTGGGATTCTCAATCGGTGCTATTATGAAATTTAAACAACACAAAGATAACCCCACCCAGATTCCAATAGGTACACCAATTGCTTTGGTATTTATCGCTGCGGCCTTATTATTCCTTCCTTCTATTCTAGGGGTAACCGGAGTAACAATGTTTGGCGGTAGTGGTGGTCAAACTGCAGGCCCAACTGGAACAATTTATACAAGCGGCAGCTAGTAGCATAGAAGTTGCTTTTATAATGGTAAGATTCATTTCTGATCCTCTTCCCGCAAGGGAAGAGGATCTTTTAATGAGTGTTGAACGAATAATTGCCAAAAAAAGTTAATTGTAATAAATGTGAGCCTAGAATATGGCAGTTAATCAAGAACAAAATAAATTAAAATTAATGGCTACGCCGGGTTCATGGCGTTTGTATTCTGCCAGAAAGGTGGACGAACGATTTAAGTCGTTCGAGCAAAAAGTATTTCAAAGAGATAGATATACGTGTAGGTTTTGTGGATTTCAAGCACGTTTATTTCAAGAAGTGGTAAACATTGATAATAATTATGCGAACAACAAATTAGATAACTTGGTGACCTCTTGTTGTTTTTGTGCCCAGTGCTTTTTTGTTGAATCTGTTGGCGTGGGTGGATATGGTGGCGGCACACTAATTTATGTTCCTGAGCTAACCCAAGCTGAGTTGAATAGCATATGTCATGTACTATTTTGTGCGATCACCAATGATACGGGATATAAGTCCAGTGCACAAAATATTTACCGAGCTTTCAAATTTCGTTCTCAACTCGTGGAAGAAAAATTTGGTGAAGGAACGAGCGACCCTGCAATTTTCGGTCAGTTAATGATTGATGCAGGTGTCAATGACGAAGAGAGAAGGGCTCAATTATTTAAAGATATACTTCTATTGCCTTCAAGGGCCAAATTTCGCAAACAAATTGAAAAATGGGCCGCTAGTGCATTAGAAGAAATTTCAAGTTAATGTGAGGAACGGAATGGCGCATTGGTCAGAATCTCTTTTTGAAGGAATAGATACCTTCTTTGCCTGGCTAAGTACATCGCTCAAGCAAACAACAGAATCATATATTGATTTAGAAACAGCTGATAGTCCAACGGTGTTGGTGAATCACGATGGCTCCTTAGTATCAATTTTGAAGGTTGAAGGCGTATCAGCCCTTGTAGGAAATGCTGAATTTGAAAATTTAGTTGCAGGTCTAACCAACTCATTTCAAGCGGCTATGGGGCGTCCAGGACATGCCCTGCAGGTTTATTTCAGTCATGATAAACAAAACATAAGGAAGTTGATTCAAGATACGTACCAACCGGCTACAGCCACGGCAAAACGTCTGGAGCTGAATTTAGAAGACTTGTTTGAAGAACGAGTTAATTACATGGCATCGTATTGCGCAGAAGAACGCGTTTATTTTGTGCTGTTTACACGACCCTTCAATTTAACATCGGAGCAATTAAAGGTTGCTAACAAAACTAAAATGAAGATGATCAAGGATATGAAGGCGCCACCGTTTAAAAACAGCCAGACTATCTATGCTGCAATCCCAGAATTACGTGATACCCATGATGCCTATGTCCGTTCCGTGATGAATGATCTGGATGCCCATCATGTGTTTGCTAAATTACTAGAAGTTCACGATGCGATACATGCAATTCGCATGACTGCAGATCCTGACTATACAGCGGATGATTGGCGACCCAGTTTGCCTGGAGATAGGGTAACAGTTAGAGAAATTAATAGTTTTGAAGGAGATGCCTCTGATTTATTATGGCCATCATTAGCAAAACAAGTATTTCCTCGTGATGCAGAAGCCTTGGATTTGCGCACAGTGAGGGTTGGTGATAAGATTTATTCCTCAACCTATATTGATTTATTCCCTAAAGATCTAAGACCATTTATTCAGTTATTTACCCGCATTCTACCTTCACATGTTCCTTGGCGAATCTCTTTTTTAATTGAGAGTGAGGGACTTGCTACGATTAAGCTTAAAGGAATGTTGGCTGCGATTCTTACTTTTAGTTCGGCACAAAATCGTTTGATCAGTGATTCAGTGAATTTATTAAAATATATACAGCTTAATACGGATGAATCAATAGTGCGCTTGCGAGTTGTTGCAACAACTTGGGCACCTGAAGACAGAATGCCATTATTGCGTCAACGTAGTTCTGAATTAGTAAAAGCAATTGAAGGATGGGGTTCAACTGATGTTTCTGAAATTTGTGGTGATCCTTTTGGTGGTTTTGTTTCCACTATGTTAGGGGCTACGCTCAATAGCACCGCTGTACCTACAGTTGCGCCACTAAGTTCGGTAGTATCCATATTACCTATTACTCGTCCTGCCTCACCCTGGACAAAAGGTGCATTGCTTTTTAGAACACCTGATGGCAAGCCTTGGCCCTTTCAACCAGGGTCTACAGAACAAACTACTTGGATTGATTTGGTGTATGCACGTCCCGGTTCTGGTAAATCAGTTTTATCCAACGCGGTTAATCTAGCATTATGTTTGTCTGGTGGATTGTTACGTTTACCACGCATTGCGATTATTGATATTGGACCTTCAAGTAGTGGACTCATCTCTCTGCTAAAAGAAGCGCTTCCCGCATCAAAACGTCATTTGGTTGCTTATCATCGTTTAAGGATGACTCCTGAGTATTCTATTAATCCTTTTGATACACAATTAGGATGTCGCTATCCTACTGCACTTGAGCGTGCTTTTTTAGTTAACTTTATTACGCTACTCACTACGCCTCTTGGTGCAGAAAGACCCTACGATGGTATGCCAGATCTTGCAGGTATGGTTGTAGATGAATTATATAAAAGTTTGGCTGATGAATATAATCCCGCACCTTATTCACCTGGGGTTGAGGAATTTATCGACAGTATTTTAGAAGAAATTGGTTTTATTCGTGATTCAAAATCAACGTGGTGGGAAGTAACAGACTCGCTTTATTCAGCAGGATTTGTTCATGAAGCGATGTTGGCTCAACGCTATGCGATGCCTTTATTGGCTGATGCTGCATCAATTTGTCGTACGCCCTCTATTGAAGATTTGTATGAAAGAATAACGGCGCCGACTGGCGAATCCTTAATTAATGCGTTTTCACGAATGATCTCCGCTGCAGTGCGGGAATATCCTATTTTATCACGTGTGAGTGCCTTTGATATTGGTGATGCGCGCGTGGTATCGCTTGATCTTGATGAGGTTGCAAAAAGTGGTGGGGATGCCGCAGACAGACAGACGGCGGTTATGTATATGCTGGCCCGGTATGTCTTGGCAAGACATTATTATTTAACTGAAGAAAGCCTAAATAATATACCCGAACAATACAAGGAATATCATAAAGAAAGGGTGCAAGAAATTCGCGAAGATCACAAACGTATTGTTTATGACGAGTTCCATCGTACTTCAAAATCTGCAGCAGTGCGTGAACAAGTCATTATCGATATGCGTGAGGGACGTAAGTGGAAGGTACAAATCGCCTTGTTATCCCAATCAGTTGATGACTTTGATCCAGTAATGATCGATTTCGCTACTGCAATTTACATCATGGATGCAGGACCTTCACAAGCGATCGAAAAAACAACTGCAATATTCGGACTCTCCGATACCGCAAAAACTGCTTTGCGCACCCGAGTACATGGTCCAAGACAAGGTGGGGGAACGTTTTTAGCCCAATATGCTACTAAAACGGGTGTGAATGTTCAGTTGCTTACCCTGACCTTAGGACCTGTGGAACTGTGGGCGTTTAGTACTACAGCAGAAGATGCTACAGTGAGAAACCACTTATATCGTCATCTTGGACCAGCAGAAGCAAGGCGTGTTTTGGCTGCATTATTTCCTAATGGTTCCGTTGCCAAAGAACTAGAAACCCGATTAAATAGTATGAAAGAAAAAATGGGTTTAATTGAAGATGAACTGAAAGAAAGTATTGTAGAACAATTAATCAACGAAATTTTGGATGCATATTCAAAAAATCCTGATGTTAAGAGTTTACCTGCAAAATTAACCTGAGTTCGACATAAAACGAATAAAATAATTTTATCCTTTTAAGTCATAAACTTTATCCCGTATTTAATGTAATACGGGAGCCCTTCCCAATAAATAAGTTCGAGTTAAAAAATAATCCTATTTTTAAATCGAATTCAGCTTAGTGTAATTTAATATTCTCTTAAGAGAACTCCCCTATAATCAACCTCGTTCTGAATTATGAATGGATTGGCAGCGTTCAATGCATTCAGAAAAGAATAAAAATAATAAAAAAAGGGAAGCTTTAGAATGAGGTTTTATATGAAAAATGCAATCGCTATTTTGTTTTCACTATTGATAGGTATTAATACCAGTTTTGCCCTGACAAATACGGAAATTCCAGATGAAATGTACATTAAAGAACATTGGATCAGTTTAACCACTAGCTATGACATTGAAACAAAAACCCGAAAACTAGGAACTTTATATAGAAAGTTCTTTAGTTTGTTATTAACGTATGAATTTTTTGATCCATTTGATAACAAATTAGCTTATGCGCGTTCAAAATTTCTTTCTCTTACTGCTCATTTTGATGTGTACGATAATTTTGAAAATTTTATTGGAGCAGCTGATGAACGATTATTTGCCTTTTTCCCTACGTTTGATATTTATGGCCAAGATGGATATACAAAATTGGCTAAGGCGAGTATGAACTTTTGGGGCACAACATTCACAATCTATGATCCGGTAACTGATAAAGAAATGGCCACTTTATATCGACCATTTTTTCGACTGAAAAATGATTGGACTTTTAATATTACTAATCGCGAATTATTTAATCAGAAAGAAATTGATTCTCGGGTTCTGATGACTGTAATTGCGTTTCAAGGTGATAGAGAATATTGGGAAAGTACGCACCGAAATGACTTAAAGTTCATGGCGAAGAAATCGAATCAAACGAACGAAGTTACATCGGAGCAAGTAAGTGGTCTTTTAGAAAAAATTGCAGAAGTTAGTAAGCACGAAGGTATAGAAAACATAAAAAATCCTGATCCAAAAATGATGGATGTTCTTGCTAATGAGCTGGAGAGTAATTATAGAAAAACTCATATGCTTGCTGAGGCGACACAGACAAACCAGGAAAAACTTGCTGCTTTCGCTGAATATTGTTTGACTTTGGTACAATCCAATTCTCTTACTCATGAGAAGAAAAACGCTATTCTTTTCTTACTTAAAACACGTTTGGAAGGGGCTGTGAATCTGATTTGACAGCGATGCCACTAATTGGTGATCACTCACTACGTCTTCTAATTTACCTTCAGTTTTGACTGGACTTATAACAATAACCACGCCCCGCGGCTTGTCCGCGGGATCCCCTAGTTTCAAGGAAAACTTAAGGTGAATTGGAAGCACTAAGTTTGGGATGACGAGTTTTTTCGATATGCGCAAATTTAATTTGTTCTCAGGGGCAATGTTACAATTACTTTTAAACCTCCTTGGAAATTATTAGTCAGCGTAATATCGCCTTGGTGCATTTGAATAATTTCTCTTGCAATTGTTAATCCAAGTCCGGTGCCGCCTGTACTGCGTGAACGTGAATTTTCACCTCGGTAAAAGGGCAAGAAAACATGTTCTAGATCTGCTTCTGCTAATCCTGGTCCCTGGTCTGTAATTGTAATTTCTATTTTATTTTGTAGGCAATTTAAGTGAATCATCGCCTTATAACCATAATGAACTGCATTATTAATTAAATTATTGAACGCTCGTTTTAATAAATTTACCGTACCATAATAAACCAGTTTCGTGGTTTCACTAGTAAAACTGACATCATAGTTCAGTTCGATGGCATCATCTTTCAGTGATGAAAGCAGTGCTACCAAGTCAAAAAGTTGGGGTTTTTCCTCAACATTTACATCTCTGAAATAATCCAGAGTTTCACGAATCATGAGTTCCATCTCATTGATATCGGCCATTATTTTGCTGTAATTGGGATCATCCTCCAAATATTCAGCACGTAATTTTAAACGAGTTAGCGGGGTACGCAGATCATGCGAAATCGCTGTAACTACTCGAGTTCGATTGGCTAAAAGCTTGTTTACTTTTTCTTGGAGATCATTAATTTTCTTAAAAATAGTTTTTTGATCCTGGTTTCCAGTTATTGGGATAGGTAACCAATTTTCTTGATGCTCACTGTAATGAAGGCTTTGGATTAAGGTATGAATAGGTTGATTGAGTGTTCGTACTGCCCAATAATTGATGAAGAGTAACGCACCGATTAGGATAAGAAACAGGCTGACAACTGAGTTTGCTTGCACGGGATAAAAGGAAATTACCTTGATATTTAACCAGTTATTCTCTTTTATAAAAACGGAGAATTCTAATTTTTTGTTTTGTTTTATTAAATTAAAAAGCACAGGGGCTTTTAATGTCACAAACGCATTTTTATCGTACAAGGGTTTAGGAGATAAAGTTATTTCAGCCCAGGATATACTCTGATTTCGCAAGATCAGGGGCCATATGGATTGGGGATTTTTTTGTAATAGGGTGACAAGATGAGTCAATGAGCGTACTGCTTTTGGAGGAAGAGGCGAATGGATGTTTTCATAATAATATTTCCCTAGTTGCATCAGTGAAAAAATTATTAATAGATTCCCGAGAATTAATCCAATTAGGGTTTTTTTTGCCGTTTTAGTTAATTGGGTCATACCAAATCAACCTTGGTTTTGAATTGGTAGCCACCTCCTCGAATTGTTAATAAGGATCGTGGATTACGAGGATCCAGCTCAATTTTTTTACGCAAACGGCCTATAAGTACATCAATCGTTCTATCTTGCGAATCACAGTCTTTGTCATACAATAAGTCCATCAATTGATCGCGACTTAGAATTCGTCCAGGGTGTTCTAAGAAAATAATTAATAACTCATATTCTCTATGACTTAAAGGGATGGCTACAGATTCTTTATCAATTAAAGAATGGGTATTCCGATCAAGAATCCAATTATCAAAATGAATTTGTTGTAGTGGCGTCAGTTTTTTACGATCCTGTTGTAATTCGCCCTGAGTTCTTCTTAATTGTGCTTTGACACGTGCAAGTAATTCACGAGAACTAAAGGGTTTGGAAATATAATCGTCTGCACCCAACTCCAGGCCTGCAACCCGATCAGCAATACTGTTTGCTGCACTGAGCATAATAATAGGCATGCTGTGAGTTTGACGAATTGTTTGACATAGATTTAATCCATCAATTCCTGGGAGCATGATATCTAAAATAATTAAATCAAAATTATGTTCTCTTAATAGCTGTTTGATGTTTAAGCCATTCAAGGTCCAGGTGGTTCGAAAACCATTTTTAATCAAGTAATCATTAATCAAGTGCGTAATTTCTTGATCATCATCAATAATCAATATGTGGCTTTTTCTTGTGCTCATGAATCACCTGATAAAAGAAATTGTGTCTAGGTACGGCGAAGCGGAACCCTAAGCTTTGACGTATAAAATTCCGCCTATTAGGCTGTATTATAACAGTAAACCGCCCTATGTTTAGCATTGTAACAGGGTTGTTACAATAAACAGCGTATTTGTCATATTCCTATTACATTGCCTCATTACACTTATCAATGAACCTAATAGGAGAAATAAAATGAATGTGAAACGTTTCTTATTAATTAATAGCTTAGCTTTCAGTGTATTAAGTACCTGTATTGCAACAGCACAACCAGTAGCATCTGGTGCGACAGTTTCGATCAATCAAACAGGTCATTATCGTCAGCATGTTGGTAAATTGTTAACTCCAGAGCAACGGATGGAGTTGGCTAAAATCAAACAAAATCTTCGCACACAAATGGCTCCATTAATTAAAGAAAAACGGGCTTTGAGTATGCAAATAAGGGGCAAATTAGCTACCCCAAATGCAAAATGGAGTGATATAGCGAACTTGGTAGAAAAAAGAAATCGTGTTAATGCGAAAATAAGTACCCTCTGGGCTCAAACTCAATTTCAAACCTATCAAAAATTGGGTGTTTTATTGCCTGTCCATCATGGTCACCATTGTGGTTTTCAGAATAAAAATCTTACTAAAAGATCATAAAATGCATTAGACGGTTTCGTGTCTTTGCGAAACCGTTTATTTATTTAATTCAATGACCACAACTTTGATGGGATGATTACTCATGTTTTCATCAGTATGTAATTCACCAGGAACGTCTTTAGAGAGATAATACGCCTTATCCTTTTCCAATTTTAAGAAATGTTCTTTTCCTTTATTGTTGACTACTTTTAGCAATCCATTATCTAAGGCAACGATGACTCGATTATGTTCATGCCGATGCATTTTTAAACTGTGTTTTTTATTCGGATAGATCACGGTGGTCCAGACTGAAACTTCTTTATTTGAAAGTTGAGGAGTGCGCACGGTTTTTTGATCCTCTGCATAGGAATCCATTGATGTTAAAAAGGCAAGCGTAGAAAGGATAAAGATAATGTATTGTCGCATAATGTTTCTCCATGATTTTGGGAGACTATAATATATTGAGTGTGTTTTAAGAAGATGAATCAAGAAAATAGATTTCGATTTTTGATCCTTATTTTCCTCGAACCTCAACACTGTCACTGCCTATTTGTAAAAATGCGTTTAAGAAGCATCGGCGCATTTTGCAACAACAATCTGTTTAATTAACTCGGTTAATAGCATGTAATTTTGTGTTTTATGGGAGGTTGCCCGCCAGGCCACTCCAATTTCTCTATAGGCATAATCGCTTTTTAAAGGAAGTGAGACTAAATCAGTACCCGTAAGAATACCGCTATTAATTGCAAGATTAGGTAAAAAAGTAATTCCAGGCTGATGACTTACCATTTGAATTAAAGTATGCAGGCTAGTGGCGAAGAAATGATTGATCTTTTTGCTTTCTTTTAATTGACATGCTTGTAATGCATGTCCTGTCAAACAGTGTTCTTTTTCCAGAAGGAAAATACTGTTTTCTGGCAATTGACTGATTTCTTTGTCAAATCCTTTATGTGACCACGTTTTGGGTAATACCAATTTAAAATAATCTTTGCATAAAACCTGTGTCTGGAATTCTTGGGTAGGGTAGGGAAGTGCTAAAATAACAAGATCAAGTTTTCCCTCACTCAAATAGTTCAAAACATTGTCCGTAGTGTCCTCTCTGATGAATAAGATAAGTTCCGGATAAAGTTGCTGACACAGATTTTGTAAATCACTTAAAATAAAAGGGGCAATGGTAGGAATTACTCCCAAATAAAACGGTCCTTGCATTACTTTCCCTTGATTGCGCGCGTAGTCCACTAAATCATTGCTTTGTTCAATAATCAGTCGACTGCGACGAACAATTTCTTCTCCTAAGGGAGTGAACAGAAATGTTTTATGATCTCGTTCAAGTAATTGTGCTTCCAAAGTTTCTTCAAGACTTGTAATGGCTGCACTTAAGGTTGACTGACTAATAAAACACGAAGCCGCAGCACGGCCAAAATGTTGATGGTCATATAGTGTAATTAGGTAATGAAGCTGTTTAAGGCTAACTAATCTACTCATCGATTTTTCCGATTAAAGTTATCTATTTTATTCATTTTAAATAATTATACACCATAACTATAATTTAATTGAACCAAACGAATGAGGAGAATTTTATGTTAACTGTTGGTCAAAAAATTCCAGAATTTTCTGTTGTTGCAGCAAAACCTGGCTTTAACAATCATGAAGAAAATGGTGCGAGTGCTTTTGAAGTGATTACTGAACAAAGTTTTTCAGGAAAATGGAAAGTACTTTTTTTCTACCCTAAAGATTTTACGTTTGTATGTCCAACAGAAATTGTCGAGTTTGCAAAATTAAATAGCGAATTTAACGATAGAGATACAGTAGTACTTGGAGGAAGTACTGATAATGAGTTTGTTAAATTGGCTTGGCGAAGAGAACATAAGGACTTACATCACTTAAATCAATACAGTTTTGCAGATGTGCAAGGAAAATTAACGGATGGTTTTGGTATTAGGGATGAGGAAAGTGGTTGTGCTTTAAGAGCAACATTTATTATTGATCCAAACAATGTGATTCAACATGTGAGTGTTAATTCATTAAATGTTGGGCGTAATCCTCAAGAAATATTGCGTATTTTGGATGCTTTACAGACTGATGAATTGTGTCCTTGTAATCGTCCCATTGGTGGTGAAACATTATAAGCCTGAGCAAAATTCAGAAGTTCTTATCGATAAGAGCTTCTGTAGAGGAGAGTAAGTATGTCTATAGAACAATTGAAACAAATGATACCTGATTTTGCTAAGGATATTCGTCTTAATGTGAGCAATTTATTTGGTAATGTGGCCCAATCAGGTTTAACAGAAGCGCAGTTTTATGGGGTTGCATTAGCTGTAGCTTATACTTTAAAAGATAAGCATATTATCAATGCTATTAAAACAGAGGGTTCATCCTACATTACTTTGGAACTAGAACAGGCTGTAAAAACAGCTGCTGCTTTGATGGCAATGAATAATATATATTATCGAGCGATTCATTTGGCAGAAAATAAGGAACTTGCAGCAATGCCTGCTAATTTGCGTATGAATGGTATGTTAAATCCTGGGGTACCTAAAGCGGATTTTGAGTTATTTGCTTTGGCCGTATCTGCTATTAATGGCTGTGGGATGTGCATCCATTCACATGTAAAGCAATTGTTGGAGCATGATTTAAATAAAGTTGCAGTACAGTCTGTACTTCGAATTGCTGCGATTTTAAATGCATTGTTTTTTGTTCTATCACAGACTGAACTTTAAATTAGTGGTTCTGGGTTTTGGTATATAACATTACCCGGAACTAAAATTCATCGTATGTAGTACGTATTTTTACGCTATCTGTTTTCTTGTCCATTTCAGACTTCCTTAAGCTTGCAGGTTTATAATTTAATCAATATGTTGCTATGGGCGTCATGAAATTATGAAAAACCATTCCAAAAAGGACTCAGAGAAAAAAAAGGAACCTGAAAAGAATAAAGAAAGTGGTTTAAGTATTTCAAATGCTTTGCGAGCGACTAAAAGAAAACTATTTTCTCAGAAAACAAATTTAACAAAGGTTGCTGCAGAAAATACCTCATCATCTATAGATACAAGTAAAGAAAATAAACCATTAAAGACAGCACATGAACTAACGCAGCTATCAAACAAAGGAAATTCTCTTTATCAATCGATTAAATCACCTCCTGAGCATCTTAAAAAACAATTTATTAGTGATGAGGAAGCACGCAATCTACTTGTGCAGTATGAGTCGAGAAAAAAAGCAAATATGTCTCGAGAAGAAATGATCGATCTGTATCGAAGTTTGCAACCCAAACCCCCTACAGTAAAAGATCAACGCATTGAGCAAAAAAAACAACCATTACAAGTTGATACTGCAATAATAGAAGAAAAACCTAAGAGCAAAGTACCCAAGAAGAGCTCTTATATGATAAATGGAATGATTTATCGTCATGATCAAAAAGTAGAGGAAACAAAATCCATTTCTACGATAGATACTGGGGATGGGATTGATGTTCGCGATGTTGAAAGCCCTATGCAGAAGACGTCTCCTCTTCAAGAAAGAAATGCCGAGAGTTCAGTACAGAGCGATAAAATCGTAAGAACAAAACCAGCGCGCTTATATCAATCACGCATGGTAAATGGACGAATTTATCGTTATGACCAAGAGGTGCCTGTGTCAGAACAACGCCAACAAGAATTAAAAAGTAATGCACTTGTAGCTCGCGATGTCCAAAGTCATTGGAAAAAAGCCCGAGCAAATCGAACGATAGAGATTGATTTACCTCATTCGCAAGGCAAAACTACAGTCAAATTAATTGCTTCAAAAAAACTGGGTGGTGGTGCCTTTGGGACAGCTAAAAAGATTTTAGTGGAACATCTTGATGGCCGTCAGGAAAAAATGGTCGTCAAAGTGATTAAGCATGGGAACAACATTGATTTTAAACTTATTGAACGAGAAGGTGAAATTTTAGAAACGGTTGGCATGTTAAAGGGCGTTCGTGCGACTTCCTGGCAACACAACTTCTTTATGCCTTATGTTGGTAAAAAAATATCGCGTTACCTTATTAACCAAGATCCAGGAAATATGCAATTTTCTCTCTCCGCGGATGAGCGCTATGTGGCAATTATGGGGTTATTAGAAAGCTTAGTAAAAATTCATGGAAGAAAAGTTATTCATAGTGATATTGGTATCCATAATTTGGGATTGAGAAAACACCCTCTCTCAGCAGCATTATTTGATTTCAATTTGTCAGTTAGAGAAGGGGAAAAACGAGGTAATGCGGGTGTTCCTTTTACGGCTGCACCTGAAATATTGAAGGGAGAAGGGAATAGTTATGCGAGTGATGTTTATTCTGCTGCCATAACAATCGCTTTATTATTAGAAATAACCACTTATAAGATGTTACAGTTTATTGAATTGCCGCAACATGTTGCTCCAGTGGCTTTCTTAGCACCTAAAGACGATGGGCCCTTGAAAGAAGGGGCCATTAGTAAAATGCAAAGAACGTTTGGTTTCACGGCCCAACAGGCCGAATGTATTTATTCATTACTTGAGAAAATGACGAGTAAAGCTCCGGAGTTGCGACCTACAGTTGAAGAGGCATTCTCCTCATTCCATGAATTATTAAAGACTCCTAAAGCTTCAACAGAATATCGTGCACTTTCTTAAATTTACACTAATGGCTTGGGGAAAAAACTCCCTTCTCAAGTCATTTTTTACGTTGATTTAGGTACTATGCATCTTGCCAGTCTTCAGGTTCTAAAGGAATGATAAGCCATAACAGAATATAGGCAATAAATGCGGCACCACCCAGTAGGAAAAAAATAACAAAAATAATTCTTACCCATACTGGATCTACACCAAAATAAACACCTAAACCACCGCATACTCCAGCAATTTTTCGATCTTTACGTGAGCGCCATAATTTTTTGTAGGGTTGATTCATAATTTACCTTCAATAATCATTCGATATCTTAAGTTAGCCATTTTTTCCCTTCAACAAAACGGGCAACCATCATACTACTAATTGTATTACATGTTACATTGAGCATAGTCGCAAGTGGATCAATGATAATACTAATTGCTGCGATTGCTATTAAAACTGAAGGAGGAAATCCATAAACACTGAGGATAAGTAACTCACCAAGCATGCCTCCACTGGGAATTGCGCCCATTACGGTACCAACTAACAATGAAATTCCTAAGGCAGTAAGTAGCACACCGGGACTTGAAAAATTTAAGTGAAAGATTCCAAATAAAAAAGCAATCTTGAAAACCCCACCGATTACTGAACCATCTTTATGAATAATGGTGCCCAAAGGAATTACTGTTTCATAAATTTCGGGTGCGACTCGCATTTTTTTCGCTGCCAGTAAATTAGCAGGAATACTTGCGGCACTGCTGCAAGTGGCAATTGCGGTAACTCCGGGGAGAAAAATATTACTCCAAAATAATTTTATACCTTGAGTTTTTCCAGCTAAATAGGCAAAAGCTGTCGAAGCAATAATAAAATAAAGGACTCCGGACGTATAATAAATAACAGCGATTCGTAGGTAATTAGCCATCAACTGCGGACCTAGGTCATGGACTAATACAGCGAAATAAGCAAAAAAACCCAATGGAGCGTAATACATAATCAAAGCAAAAACACGCATGAAAATTTCTTCACCTGCTTTTAAAAAATCAATAAATATCCTCCCTTTTTCATTGGTATTCGATGCTGCTAGGCCTACGAGGATTGAAAATATAATAAGTGCCAGAATATGCTGCTGCGAAAGAAGTTTGCTAAATTCAGGAACAGTAAAAATATCGGCAACTTGATTGAGAAAACTCAATGCAGATGTTTTTTCTGGTGCGTTGAGTGTTAACTCAACTCCTTGAGCAGGAGGAAATAGACTGACAATAAAAAGAGCATAAACTGCTGCTATCACTCCGGTAAATAGGAATACAACCGTCATATAAAAAGCGATCTTACCCAGTTTGCCCATGGAGCCAATTCGTGCAATTGCGGAAGAAATACTAAAAAAAATTAAAGGGATAATCGCCGTAAAAATTAGGTTAAGAAAAATCTCACCAAAAGGCTTTAAATAGAGAGTAGCTGGCCCAAATAAGTAACCTGTAAGGCCCCCTAGAAAAATGGCCGTAATTAAGATAAATGGAAAAAAATAAGGTCCAAAAGTTTTTTGGGTGCTCATTACTACTGCCCTTGATTATTTTTAGGAACGGTTGTTATTGTATCTCTTTGCCTATGTGCCACGCTACCTATTGATGCATGTTTTAGGAAAAGCAAATGCATATAAAGGGATTTCTAGCTATTGATTTGGGCATGAAAAACAATAGTATTTTAATTTCTCATGAACTTTTTTTATTATTAAAATTCAATAATATACAGTTTATTTTTGGGTATAAAATGCAATAATTGAATCAATAGTTCCCACCATGTATAATCAACTGCGCTTCTAATGTAACCACTTGAAAGGATCTTTATGCCTACTGTTAATCCTGTTGTTTACAATTATACTGATCTCATGTCCTGGCAATCAGAATTAACTCCACTCGAAAATCAAATATCAGAACATTTACAATTTGTTGAGTATCAGAGGCAACAACTGCAACCACTTCAAAACGAACTAATGTCCCTGAATTTAAAAATTTCTTTAATAGAACATGAGCTGTCTATGGATATAGCGCTTGTCCAAGATTCAACACGTCCAAGAGCTCATTACTATGGAAAGAGTATTGGGATACTCAATACGTTCAACTTACAACTGGAATTAAGTCGTTTGGAAGAGGAACGTAATCAATTCAAACATAAGATCTACCCTTTGGAGCAGGCAATTAGAGAGGCCCAGGAACGTTTGCAGAACTTTTTTTCTCGAAGAACATGGTTAAATGAGCATATTCCCGCAGCAGAGATATTTATACAAACGTTACAAGAAAACCCGATGAAATTGGTCCAGGATTTGTCCAATAAAATTTGGGGGGCATTGGTAAATTACGAAGACACTCACCTGTTTGGTCTTTCTCCTCAAGTACGTACTTGCTTGATTGCTGTTCGGTATTTACAGCAACTGACCTTCTATCCTCTAGTAGGAGAGCCTGACTACCTGAATCAAATCCATCGCAGTAATTATCTTCGTTTGTGTGGTTTCTTATGGGATATGTATTCTAATGTACAAAAAGAAGGTAAAGACCCTGAGTTCGAAAAAATTCTAGGAAGTCTTATTGAAAGTACACATCTTGCGCAACATGGAGATTTGCCTTATCCAATGTTAACAGGTTATAGTGCGACTGCCTGGTTTGAAAGTAATAAACAAGGCGCCCCAGCATGTTTTGCAATTCAAGAACAATATTTACCTCATTTAGAAGAGCAAATACTTACTGATGGGCTTGCTTATATTTCTCAAAATACACCGCTAAAGCCTACCGCACTTCAAAAACACATTATCAATGCGGCCAATTTAATTGATGCTGAAGTAAAGCAGAAAAAGAAAAATCAGGAGGAAATTGATTATCATTTTTATGCACGAACGGTCCTTCTTTTGAATGTCGCTTTAGTTAATCCTACAGATAAAGAATCAGCGACACGTTTAGGAGCAATCGCTGAACATGCATCTGGAAGCACCTCTATTGGTAAACAGGTTTTAGGTAGTCTTCTCATCGTATTTGGGGCATTGCTTATTTGTGGGAGTATTGCTGGTTTTATCGCTACTTCTGGTTCGAGTTCCATATTAAGTGCCTGGGGTATCTCATTAGGTTTAGGTATATTAGAAACAGAACTTGTGTTTGGGATTGCTTCTACTCTGGCGGCAGCTACTGGAATTGGATTAACATTTTTTGCGGGGCCCAAAGCCATTGAATCAGGATCGCGTAAAGGTCTATCGCAAGAACTTATAGATATTAAAGACGGGATTGAAAGCTATGATGGACCGCCACCCTATCCCTATAGTGCTGTGGTCTTAAATTAATTTTGTCCTGCTTCATTGCATCATGCCTCTATACTCTATAATCTAATAGAAAATTAAAGGAGTTTCGCTTGGATTAGAAACTCCTTTGCTCCTTACTTTCATATGGATTAATGAAGATGAAGCATAAATATTTTTTTGGACCAAAGGTTTCTCCTAATGCACATAACGCCCAAGAATGTTGCGTTCAAATTCCATCCACCCAAGATATAGATCAAATGCATGCGATGCCTGCAGGTGCGGATGAAGATCAATTTGAACGTCTCAAACATATGACCCAGGTCATTGCAAAAATTCAATCAACGAACTCTTCCTTACCTGTAGCTACTACTGATTTAGTGAAGTTACCGAAACACTGGAAGCAATTATTTGCGGCAATGAAGAAAGGAGATGCGGAAGTTGCATTAGCTCTTCTTGCTCAATTTCCTGAAGAAGATGAACTGCTTCAGGCATTATTAGCAGTTCATACATTAAAGTATTTGCAGGAACTTATTATTTTCTGTATTCAAGCGCAAAAAAAAGGATGGAAACAATTATCTCCAGATATCATCGTAACTCCAGGATCATTTGAAGTATTAATCAAAGATATTGCCATGACTTTATTTCATTCGGGCAAAATACAATTTTCTTTTGGTCTGCCGACGCATCATGCAAACAGTAACGAGGGAAGTGGTTTTTGTATTTTAAATAAGTCAGCAGTGTTAATTAAATATCTTGAGCGCTCATCGAGTAAACCGTTAAGACATATTATTGTTGGAACGGATGTTAATCGAGACAATGGTCTATGTGATATTTTGATGAATTCAGCTTCGGATAAGAATATACGCCATATTGATATTTTTGACTCGAGGGTTTATCCCCAACAAGATGATGCTTTTATTTCTAAAATATTCAACAAGAGTGGGACGGATGTAGGACAAAAAATTCAGACATGGCAACGAGGAAGTTTCGAATATTTTGCAGTTGATTTAAGTCGCACAGTACGTAAACCTGGCGTAGTACATCCGGCTTTGGTTTTTGCATTAGAAAAAATTGAAGAGGAAATAAAACAGGCTAAAATGAATCAGCAAAAAGTAGCTCTGTTTTTACCTACAGGGTGGGATTCTCACGAAGAAGAAACTGCATACTGTGGGAAATTTGTTGATGGTCATTTTATGGGAACTGCAGAGGCACGAAAAACTCGTTTTAACGCAACCGACTTAACCTATTTTTATGAGAATTTATTTAAACTATATCAAGAGAACAAAAGCTGCATCGAAAAAGTATATTGGGGATTAGAAGGAGGATATGAACGAGAAATGTATGAACCACAAGTTCAATTGTTAATGTCACTTATTTTAAAAGATATAGTTCATCAGGATACACATGAAATTGTACCTGATAGTTCTAAAAACCCATGAGGAATTGACCTGATCCGCAAGCAGGGTCTTAAGGTAAATAATAAAAGGGATTGGGTAACTTAAATACCTTTTGCGCATATCCACCTTTAAGATCACTATATTGATCCCCTATCGAGGCCACAATAATGTAGCCTTTTTCAGTGAGCATTTTTCGGGTATTTGATTTAAATGGAATAATCGATTTTGAGGAATAATTCATGGGACGCAAATACAGACCGGACCATCCTGTATAACCAGCTTTGTGCAAATTTTCTTCCGTTGCCTTGCGCTCAGATTCATTTCTTCCTGTAACAAAAAACACTTTAATATTATGTTTTTGTGCATCTCGATATAAAGTGAGCATAGGCTCAATTGCTGGGGCATTAGCAGCCATTATGTCTTGATGATATGCTTCGCGATTCCCACCAAAATCACGCTTAATCATGTATTGATAATTTGATAAGCTGGTTTCATCGATGTCTAGAATCAGGGCGAGTTTTTTACCTGATTTCTCTTTTTGGTTCAGTTCGGCTTGTTGATCAATATAACTTTGGGCATTTTCAATGACTTGCGTTAACTCTTTTTGATAAAGGCCTGAATTATAATAGGTTTTGAGTTCATTTTTTACTAAAGTCAAATTCGGTGGATCAGAAAAAATTGGATTTGAAAAAAGAAAAGCAGTGCTGAGTATTAGGAGGGTGAGTGATTTATTGAGTACACGCTTCATAATCTATCCATTTTTTACTAAATGGCCAAATTATATCCTTGTTCATTTGTTTGTCAAATTAGCTTTGAATAATTACTAGAGTTCACAGGACATTTTCAATTCTTACTCAGTTGGAAAGAGGTTATGTACTTATATGGATAGCCTGCTCATCCTCAGTTATAATGCCTGCTTATTTAGTTTAAAATTGCCAGACCTATGCATTTGAAGCAACTAAAATTAGCCGGTTTTAAATCTTTTGTTGACCCTACAGTGGTTCATTTTCCGAGCCAATTGGTTGCAGTTGTTGGCCCCAATGGCTGTGGAAAATCAAATATTATCGATGCTGTACGTTGGGTTATGGGAGAAAGTTCCGCACGTAACTTGCGGGGTGAATCTATGGCCGATGTGATTTTTAATGGTTCTTCAAATCGTAAATCTGTAGGTCAGGCTTCAGTTGAACTGGTTTTTGATAATAGTCTTGGACGTTTGACAGGTCCTTTTGCCAGTTATGGCGAAATTGCCGTAAAACGCGTTGTAACTCGCGATGGTGATTCTTCATATTATTTGAATGGCAGCCGTTGTCGACGTAAAGACATCACCGATATTTTCCTTGGAACTGGTGCTGGAGCTCGTGGTTATTCAATCATTGGTCAGGGTACTATTTCTCAGCTGATTGAAGCCAGACCGGAAGACTTAAGAGCGCATCTCGAGGAAGCGGCAGGTGTCTCCAAGTATAAAGAACGACGACGAGAGACCTTACAACGTATTGATCATACGCGTGAAAATCTAACTCGTGTCGCTGATATTCGAGAAGAACTAGACAAACAATTACAGCGTCTTGAACGCCAAGCTAAAGCGGCGGAACGTTATCTTATTCTGAAAGATGAAGAGCGGTTATGCCGGGCAGAAATTTTAGCGCTAAAATGGCGAGATTTTATTGCCCAACAAGAAATAAAACAACGCCAAATACAAGAATTTGCAGTTGGATATGAGCAACAGCAAAGTGCATTAACCAAAGCAAATAAAGAGCGGATCATTTTGAATGAAACCCTGCATGATGCAGATGCACAATCGCAACAAATTCAAGCGAGTTTTTATCAGTTGGGAACTGAAATTGCACGTTTGGAAGAGACCATACAACAGCAGACACGTGAAAAAAAACGTTTGGAACAAGATCAACAGCAAATGCAGGAGGATTGGCGGGTAGCTGCGGAACAACTCAAACACGATAAAGAGGAATTGCTTCATAGTCAGCAGCACGCATGTGATCTGGAAAAACAACTTGGGCAACTAAGGAATCAATTTAAAGAACAAGAAACGAGTTGGCTCGCTTCGCAAAAACAACATGCAGAGTGGGAGCTTCATTGGCAGGAGGTACAGACACAGAGCAGTACTCTGAAAAGGGAATTTCAAGTTGCACAAATTAAAGCCCAGCATTTGGAAGAGAAGCATCAGCAAACCCTATTAAGATTAGAGAAGCTTCAATTAGAACAAGAAACTATTTCTGTAGCAGATTTACAACAAACACGTGAAAATTTAGAGAGTCAACGTACTAAATTAATTGCAGATCAAGAGTTTGATGAACTGCAACTCAAACAAAGTCAAGAAAATGCCGAACAATTACGCGCCAAATTACAAGATGTAGAGCAAAAGCTACATGGATTACAAGATGATTTCCATCAAGCAAATAGTGAGCATGCCGCGTTGATGGCAGCCCAGCGTGCTGCAAAACAAGGCATGCAAAGCAACAAAAATACAATTAAGGAATGGTCAGAAAAACCTCGGTTAGTGGATATTTTACAGGTGGAAACCAAATGGCAATCTGCTTGTGAACGCGTCCTTAACGAAGCATTACATGCCTATGTGCTCGAAACTTTTGATGAACTATGGCCACAGCGAGCAATTTGTGAGCGGCAAGGCGAACATATTGTTACGCTGCGAAAAATTGTGCATCAATCCGCGCCTTATCCACGTCTCATAGAGAAAATAAAAGGGGATATCCCGGCACATGTATGCCCGTTGGAGCATATTTATACTGCGGAAGATTTTGATGAGGCATTGAGCTGGTTGCCTGAGTTAGCCGGGCATGAGTCGATTATAACTCCCGACGGGTTTTGGTTGGGGCAGGGATGGGTGAAATTTGTTACTCCAGAAACTCAAGATGAATTAGGATTATTGGCACGCCAACAAAAAATTTCTGAATTATCTCTAGTTGTTCAGGTGCTCCAGCAAAGAATTGAAACCTTAAGAACTGAGCGTGATGAAACCCATCTGCAATTACAGCGAAGTTTAAAGGAGATCGAATTACAACAACTCAATGTGAACGCTAGTAATGAGGCATTAAGAATAAATAGTGTAGCTATGAGTTCTAATGAACAAGCCATCGCTCATGCTGAAAAACAAGTAACCGCTTTAGCCTCCGAGTGCGAAGAGTTGACCCTTACTTTGGAAGAAATGGCTGCAGAAGAATATGATATAAAAGCGAAATTGCATGCGTTAGAAGAACAATGTCGAGATTATGAACAACAACATGAGCAATGTGTACGTGAAAAGCAAGAATGGTCGCAGGCTCTGGCTTTAAAAAATAAACATGTAGAAGAGTCTCGTGTTGTGCTCCATCATGCAGAATTAGAATATGACAGAGAGCGAAATAAAATACAGCAAATTAACGATCGCATTCAGCGAGAACAAGATCGTTTAAATATTTTGGAGGAGCGGCTGGAAAATTTAGCAATGCTTTGCTTGCAGACAGAAGGTCCAGGGGAAGAGCTCAACGAGCAATTGGCCCTCCAGTTGCAAAAACATAGTGAAGTGGAATTACAACTGACTCTAAGTAGAGAGCAGTCCTCACAATTAAGGATGGCGCTTGAAGAGAGTGAGAAAAATATTTTAAACTGTGATTTTGAGGTAAAACGCATCCAAGAACAAATTAGCCAGACTCGAATGGAAGAGCAGGCTTTGGCTGTGCGTGCTAGCTCCGTACATGAATCGCTTGATGAATTGGGTTTGCAAGCACAAGCATTACTGGAGTTGATACCTGCTGGTGTGACTCAAGTTATGCGGGAAGATGAATTAATCGCCCTTTCTGAAAAAATAAAACGCTTAGGTGCTATTAACCTTGCTGCAATTGAAGAGTTTACTTCAGAACAACAACGTAAAGTGTATTTGGATGAGCAGTATAATGATTTAAATCAAGCGTTAGCAACTCTGGAAACAGCCATTGAAAAAATGGATAAAGAAACCCGCTCACGTTTGGAAAATACCTTTGATCAAGTCAATTCTTCATTCAAGGCACTATTTCCGCGGTTGTTTGGTGGTGGGAGAGCGCAGCTTGAATTGACTTGTGATAATCTGTTGGAAGCTGGTATTGTAGTAATGGCACAACCTCCGGGAAAACGAAACAGTACCATTCATTTGTTGTCCGGGGGAGAGAAGGCAATGACTGCGGTAGCATTAGTTTTTGCTATTTTTCAGTTAAATCCTTCACCTTTTTGTATGCTAGATGAAGTGGATGCACCTCTAGATGATGTAAATGTGGGGCGTTTTTGCGCTTTAGTGAAAGAGATGTCACAATTCGTACAGTTTCTTTTTATTACACATAATAAGGTTACCATGGAATTGGCAGATCATTTGATTGGGGTAACTATGCGTGAACCTGGGGTATCTCGCTTGGTTGCGGTTGATGTAACACAAGCTTTGGCTATGGAGTAAATGATGCAGGCAAATTGGAGCTTAATTCTTAATGTCCTGTTGTTAATTGGCGTTATCGTAGCAATTGGGCGCTTAATGAAAGCTCGAAGACAGAGCTTAAGTCCAGAACGTTATCAACCTAATCTGGGATCACCAGAAAGGAGTTCCGATAGCACACAGAATTATAATGATGACATTATTGCAGTACGTAAAGTGAATGCTACGGCAATGGAGAGTAAAATTGAAGTGGATAAGGATTTGCAATTAAAGAAAACTGCAACAAAGCCTTCTCAACCACGTTTAATGCCTATGGATGATGAAGATGACATTAAATTAAAGATAGAAATTGAACCAAAACCAACACCTAAAATAGACGTTGAGACAAAAGGTCAAACTGATAATCAACCTACTTTGATGATGTTTTTGCTTGCAAAAGAAAACAGACAATTTGCGGGATATGAGTTATTACAAACCGTTTTGGCCGCTGGTTTACGTTTTGGCGAAGGTCAATTATTTCATCGCCATCAATTTTCTAATGGTCAAGGTCCTGTTTTATGTAGCTTGGCAGCTGCAACTACGACAGGGGTTTTTGATTTACAAAATATTGGTGCCTTTAGTGTGCGTGGTCTTTGTTTGTATATGCACTCTTCAAAAAATCCCGGGATTGATATGGAGCGATTTACAGTGATGTTAGAGACAGCAAGGCAATTAAGTGAAGGTTTGGATGCGCACTTACTTGATGATCAGCGTAAGCCTTTAACTGAAGATCGTATCGCTCGTTATTATCGCCTATTACAAATTAATCAGTCTCATTTTGAGTCTGCTGTTGGATAGGTCTCTCTTCTAGCCCGGGTCCCATAGAGGCCCCGGGAATCGGATACGGTTATTAATCTTTTTTTAAATCTGAATTTTGTTGAGCCGCATCCAGGTTGCAGTTGGGTAGGGAATAAGAATTAAACTTTTTTTACTGTTATTACCCACTTGAACTCTACGCACAAGTGTTAGTACACTAGACTTTTAGCTATGTCTTAATACTATGAACCTAAATACTGTTGCTGCATTACTTGCCCAACCATGTCAGATCAATGCTGAACTTACTGGTATCTGTACTGATAGCCGTGAACTCAAGCCAGGGAGTCTATTTATTGCCATTAGTGGTGAACGGTTTGATGGACATGATTTTATAAAAGAAGCAGAAACTCGAGGTGCAATAGCTGCAATAGTGAGTCATGCTGTAGATGGAGTGCGTATACCGCAATTTGTTGTTCCAGATCCCATCCAAGCATTGGCCAAAATAGCAGCAGCGCATCGACACAATATACATTGCCCCGTCATCGCTTTGACTGGGTCTAATGGAAAAACTACAACCAAAGAAATGATCGCTGCTATTTTACCATCTCCCTCTCATGCGACCAAAGGAAACTTTAATAATCATATTGGTGCCCCATTAAGCGTATTACAATTAAATAATCAACATCGTTATGCAGTTTTTGAGTTGGGTGCAAATCATCCGGGTGAAATCGCACACACTGTTGCAATTGTTCATCCCGATGTGACATTGATTAACAATATAGCTCCAGCACATGTGGAAGGGTTTGGTTCTATAGATGGTGTGGCTCGCGCTAAAGGAGAAATACATCAAGGCTTATCTCTTGCCGGTGTAGCCGTAGTTAATGATGATGATGCCTATGCTCATTTTTGGGATGAGTTATTGATTGATAAAAAGGTTCTTCGTTTTTCTTTAGACCATCCTGCAGACATCTATGCTCAAGATGTTGTTCTAGATGAGCAAGGTTGTGGTCAATTTTCTTTAATCGTTCCTAATGGACAAGCGGATATTCATTTAAAAATTCCTGGTTTGCATAATGTTCGTAATGCGTTAGCTGCTGCAGCATGTTGCTATGCAGTGGGGATTTCCATAAAAGAGATTCAACAGGGACTGAATGGTTTTGGCGGTGTAAAAGGACGTTTGACAGTTCTTAAAGGGAAAAAACAATCTACAGTAATCGATGATACTTATAATGCAAATTTACGTTCTGTTTTAGCCGCTTTAGAGGTATTAGCAGAACGCCCTAACAAAAAAATTTTTGTGTTTGGCGATATGGGGGAGTTGGGGACTTGGGCAACTCAGCACCATCAGGAAGTTGGATTTGCGGCGCGAAGATTGGGTATTGATCAGTTACTTAGTTGTGGCTCACACAGCAAATTAGCTGCTGAGTCATTTGGTGTTGGTGGTGAGCATTTTTCTAGCCAAGAGTTATTGGTGCAAAGCCTGGTAGAAAAATTAGCACCAGATGTTGTTGTTTTGGTAAAAGGTTCTCGATCCAGTGCAATGGAAAAAATTGTGCATCAACTGATAGATTGAGGTGATCTAACGACAACCTATGTGACAATAAAGAACCAAAGAAATATTTTTTTACGATGCTGAATGGTATGTAGGTTTGTGGTATGCTTGGCCGCTTTTTTGGCCCATTATTCTAGTGGGCAGTATTTAACACAAACCCATAATTGGGATTAACCAAGAGGAACAATTATGCTCTACTGGCTAACGCAGCTATTTCAAGGGCAATATCATGCGTTAAGAGTTTTTCAATACCTGACTTTCAGATCCATTTTAGCTTCTCTAACCGCACTTCTAGTGGGTTTATTGTGTGGCCCTGTGATGATTCGCTGGTTGCGCGGCTTACAGATTGGTCAAATGGTACGGGATGATGGTCCTCAATCACATTTATCTAAAGCAGGAACCCCGACTATGGGGGGTGTTTTAATCTTGTTGGCAATCACGGTGAGTTGTTTGCTTTGGGGTGATTTGCAACAGTCCAGTTTATGGCTCGTTCTTTTGGTTACGCTCGCAAATGGGGTGGTAGGTTGGGTTGATGATTACCGCAAACTGGTATTAAAAAACAGTAAAGGGTTGCCTGCACGTTGGAAGTATTTTTGGCAATCAGTCATTGCTCTTATTGCTGTAATTTATTTATACATGCATGCTACGTTACCTGTCCATACTCAATTAACCGTACCCTTTTTTAAATCGTTAACCATAGGTTTAGGTATTCTCTTCCCTGTTTTAGGTTATTTTGTAATTGTGGGAAGTTCCAACGCGGTGAATTTGACTGATGGACTGGATGGATTGGCCATTATGCCTATAGTTATGGTTGCAGGTGCGCTGGGGATCTTTACTTATGCTTCTGGCAATTCAGTCTATGCACCTTATCTAGGTATCCCTTATGTTCCAAATACCGGAGAATTAACAATTTTTTGTTCTTCGATTGTTGGCGCAGGACTTGGGTTTCTTTGGTACAATAGTTATCCTGCTCAGTTATTTATGGGCGATGTGGGTTCTTTGGCTTTAGGGGCTGCTTTGGGTATTGTCGCGGTGGTCATTAGAGAAGAACTGGTTTTATTAATGATGGGTGGCTTATTTGTCATAGAGACAATTTCCGTTATTCTACAGGTAGGTTATTTTAAATATACCCATGGGAAACGCTTATTCAGAATGGCACCTTTACATCATCATTTTGAATTAAAAGGATGGTCAGAGCCTAAGATAATTGTCAGATTCTGGATTATTACTGTTGTTTTTGTCTTATGCGGGTTAGCCACTTTAAAACTTCGATAAAAAGGTGCGTTCATGAATTCTCCTTTGTATTTGGTTGCAGGTTTGGGTAAAACTGGAATATCGGTAGCGCGGTATTTACGTAGAAAAAATAAACCTTTTATTGCTTTTGATACTCGTGCACAAGCTCCAAGTGTGACTGAATTTACCGAAGAATTCCCGGATGTTCTTGTTTATACTCAGCATATTCCTGATGAAGTAATAGGCCAGTTGTCAGATATAATTGCAAGTCCTGGTTTGTCTTTGGATACACCGTTTTTAAAAAAGGCCATACAAATGGGCATCTCTGTATATGGTGATATAGAGTGTTTGGCTCGAGAGATTCATGCTCCAGTGATTGCAATTACTGGAACTAATGGAAAATCAACGGTGACTACTTTAGTAGGCGAAATGGCAAAAGCAGCTGGATATAAAGTTGCTGTGGCCGGAAATATTGGAACACCAGTTCTTGATATGCTTGATGATGAGCATCAGTATGATTTATGGGTTTTGGAATTGTCCAGTTTTCAATTGGATTTAACTTATTCTTTAGCGCCAATTGCTGCTACCATTCTGAATGTATCTCCTGATCATTTAGATAGACATCATACAATGGAAGCTTACGCGCAAGCGAAACAGCGAGTGTATCATCAAGCGCAAGTGGCATTATTTAATCGCGATGATCATTACACTGTTCCAGCTACAGATGTGAATTGTATTTCTTTTGGTATTAATGCCCCTGAAAAAAATAATTGGGGTTTGATTACTCAAGAAGATAAAATATATTTGGCAAAAGGTAGTACTTGCATTTTGCCCGTTGAGTCTGTGTTGATCAAAGGAGTTCATAATTGGCTTAATGCGCTTGCTGCTTCTGCTTTAGCGGATGCTGCAGGAATTTCACATCAGCACATCAACAGTGTGTTGACCTCATTTACAGGTTTACCGCATCGGTCTCAATGGGTGCGAACTCTTGATGGCGTAGATTGGATTAATGATTCTAAAGGGACGAATATTGGTGCAACTATCTCTGCTATTAATGGAATAGGAGGTTCTATGGAAGGAAAGATTGTACTTATTGCCGGCGGGCAAGGAAAGGGCGCTGATTTTAGTGAACTGGCTCAGCCAATAGCTGATTATGTAAGATCCATTATTTTAATTGGTGAAGATGCAGATAAGATTGAAGCTGCATTAGCTAATGTAGTACCTATTTCGCGCGCTTCCTCCTTGGATAATGCTGTGGTTGTAGCTAAGTCGCAAGCCAAACCAGGCGATGTTGTTTTATTGTCTCCTGCATGTGCTAGTTTAGATATGTTCCGTGATTTTAATCATCGCGGTGAATCGTTTGCGTCTTTAGTGAATGGATTGTAATCAATGCGGCCAAGACATGTGAATCAAAGAGGCAAACCTGTCAGTAAACCTATTTCTCTTTATGATAAATGGTTGATTAGTGTGGTCATCGGTTTGTTGATTATTGGGCTGATGATGGTGGCCTCAAGTTCAGTCATGATTTCTACCAAGTATTTCCATCAACCATTTCATTTTTTGATTCGCCAAGCATGTTATTTATTTGCGGGTTTAATGATTGCCCTTATCGTGATTAGGACTGATAGTAGTGTTTGGGAGCGGCTCAGCATGCCGATGCTGCTCATTTGCTTATTTATGCTCGTTATTGTGTTGGTTCCTGGAATAGGTCGGTCAGTGAATGGCAGCCGACGATGGTTGGCTTTAGGACCAATAGGTGTGCAAGTATCTGAACTTGCCAAGCTCACTATGATCTTTTACCTTTCAGGATATCTAGTCCGTCAACAAAAGGCAGTCAGTAATAGCATTTTGGGCTTTATCAAGCCGATGGTAATTTTGGCCGTTGTTTCCTTTTTGTTATTACTTGAGCCTGATTTTGGCGCTACCGTGGTGATTTCTGGTACCGTTATGGCGATGCTATTTTTAGCGGGTGTAAAATTACGCTATTATATAGGATTGATGCTTGTAGTTATGGGTGCACTGGCCTGTTTAGCGGTTTCCTCTCCCTACCGAGTTGCTCGCTTAACGGCATTTTTAGATCCTTGGGCGGATCAATATAATAGTGGTTATCAGTTAACTCAATCTTTGATCGCATTTGGTCGAGGGGGATGGGTTGGTTCGGGTTTGGGAGAAAGCATTCAAAAATTATTGTATTTACCAGAAGCCCATACCGACTTTTTATTTGCTGTATTGGCTGAAGAGTTAGGGCTGGTAGGCATTTTAATGGTCATGTTCTTATACACTATACTGGTTATTAGAGGTATGACTATTGCATACAATGCTTATGTGCAAGAACGGTTGTTTGCTTCATATACTGCTTATGGTCTGACTTTTTGGCTGGGGCTGCAAGCAGCTATAAATATGGGTGTTAATTCGGGATTATTACCGACAAAAGGGTTAACTTTACCACTAATGAGTTATGGTGGTGCAAGTATGGTTATCAATTGTGTTGTAATTGCGTTATTATTGCGCATTGATCATGAAAATCGTTGGCAAGCTCTTGGATTGGGGCCACTGTCAGCATAAGGGGGCATTTGTGGGTAATTCAGGACAATTTATATCTTCAAGGATGGGCTGCGTAGAACAAATACATTTCGTTGGAATTGGTGGGGTTGGCATGTGTGGTATCGCTGAAGTATTACACTACCAAGGATATCGAATTACAGGTTCGGATCTAGGCGAAGGCAGTACGGTACAAAGATTAAAATCTTTGGGCATTCCTGTTTATATGGGACATAAAGCCGAACATATAAAAGGTGCTGATGTGGTTGTGCGTTCTTCGGCTGTAGGTATGAATAATCCTGAAATTGTGGCTGCTCGCGAACAAATGATACCAGTAATACCACGAGCAGCGATGCTTGCCGAACTCATGCGCTTTCGCCATGGTATTGCTGTAGCGGGAACCCATGGTAAAACAACCACAACAAGTTTAGTCAGTAGTCTCTTAGCGGAAGGTGGTTTAGATCCAAGTTTTGTTATTGGTGGGAAATTAAATAGCCTTGGGGTTAATGCTCAACTTGGTCAATCCCCCTATTTTGTTGTTGAGGCTGATGAAAGTGATGCATCCTTTTTATTCTTAAAACCCATGATGGCCATAGTGACCAATATCGATGCAGATCATATGGATAACTATGAGAATGATTTTGATAAATTAAGAACAACGTTCCTTGAATTCTTACATCATTTACCTTTTTACGGGTTAGCCGTGGTATGTATTGATGATCCAGAAGTACGTAAGATTGTTCCCGCCATTGAGCGACCAACCTTAACGTACGGATTTTCTGAGGAAGCACATTATCGTGCGACCAATTGGACTCAAAACGAACTCATTAGTGAGTTCACTGTAGTACGTCCAGTCCCTTATTCTGAATTAAATATTCAATTTCAGTATCCAGGCCGCCACAATGTATTAAATGCTTTGGCCTCTATTGCGATAGCGACGCAATTAGGTGTAGACGATGCTTCTATTAAACGTGCCTTAGCGAAGTTTCAGGGAGTGGGGCGTCGTTTTCAAATGTTAGGTGAGAAAAAATTTGAGCATGGTTCAGCTCTTATTGTTGATGACTACGGCCATCATCCTCAAGAAATTCTATCAACCATCGATGCATTTCGACATGTTTGGCCTAATAAGCGTTTGGTACATGTCTTTCAACCGCATCGTTATACAAGAACTCAATCTTTACAAGAGCAGTTTGTGGATGTGCTGAGCCTTGCAGATGAATTATTCTTATTTGATATTTATTCCGCAGGGGAACCCGAAATCCCTGGAGTAAGCAGTGAGAGTTTGGCACAGAAAATTAGAGGTAAAGATAAAAAAGTAACTCTTGTGAATGAACAATCGCTTAAAGCAAAATTGAATCAGTTGATTAAAGATGGTGATGTGATATTGATGCAGGGAGCCGGTAGTATTGGTCAAATTGCTGTAAACTTAATGAAGGAAGTGTGAGAGCAACATGAGTCCAACTGAGAATGATTGTGGCCTTGTAACTGAATTTCAAGGCAGTTTGCTTTATAATGAGTCTTTGGCAGAATATACTACCTGGCGTGTTGGGGGACCTGCTGCCAAGCTATATAAGCCCAAAAGCATTGCTGATCTGGCTATATTTCTTCGCCAGCTTCCGGAAACAGAACCTTTATTATGGTTGGGATTAGGTTCCAACTCTTTAATTCGCGATACTGGATTCCCCGGAACAGTGATTTTGACTCAAGGATGCTTAAAAGAAATTGCACTCTTAGACAAGCAAATTGTTAAAGTTGAAGCAGGGGTTTCTTGTGCGAGCATGGCGCGTTTTTGTGCGCGTAATGATTTGGCTGGTGGCGAGTTTTGGGCGGGTATCCCTGGAACAATGGGAGGCGCTTTGCGCATGAATGCCGGTTGTCATGGTGGCGAAACGTGGCAGTTTGTGGTTGAACTGCAGACCATGACGCGAAATGGTGAAATAAGAATTCGTAAGCCCGGGGAATATGAGGTTGCCTATCGACATGTGGCTGTTCCTCCCGATGAATGGTTCATCTCGGCCACATTTAAGCTTCCTCCTGGTGATAAAGAAACTTCGTTACAGGTCATAAAAGATTTGTTGGCTCATCGTGCAAACACTCAACCGACTAATGAATACAATTGTGGGTCAGTGTTTCGAAATCCACCAGAAAATTTTGCAGCTCGACTTATTGAGTCCTGTGGATTAAAAGGCTTCAATATCGGTGGGGCAGTAGTTTCTCAAAAACATGCTAATTTTATTATCAATCATCAAGGTACAGCTACTGCAGCTGATATTGAAGCATTGATAAATTTAGTACAAACTAAAGTTCGTGAGCAGACAACAATTGAGTTGGTGCGCGAAGTTCATATAATCGGAGACCGTTAAATGTCCAAGCTTCTCAATTTAGTTCTGCTTTATGGTGGAAAATCTGGAGAACATGAAATCTCATTAATTTCAGCGGCATCTGTGCTTACCCATTTGGATGCTGAAAAATATAATATTATTCCAGTAGCAATGGATAAAGAGGGATTATTTCATCTTCATCAATATCAGGATTTACTTGCTTATAAAGAAAAGCTTCCTGTAGTAACCGAACACTCAAAACCTTTGGTTGGCTTGTTCATTAATGGACGTTTATCGGTTGATGCTGATGTCGTTTTTCCTGTAGTGCATGGACCTTTATATGAAGATGGATGCTTGCAAGGAATGCTTGAATTAGCTGGTGTTGCTTATGTCGGTTGTGATGTACTTTCTTCATCCATTGGAATGGATAAAGATATGGCCAGACGCATTGTTTGCGTTGATGGTTTAAAATCAGCAAATTATAAACTCTTATCATGGCATACCTCAGCATCTGAAAGACAACACTTTTGTCATGAGGTTGCAGAGGAGTTTGGTTGGCCTTTATTTGTTAAACCTTGCTCAATGGGTTCCAGCGTAGGCATACATAAAGCAAAAAATATGGCTGAATTGTTAGTCGCAGTTGATGATGCTTTGCGCTATGACGAAGAGATTTTAGTAGAGTCCTTTATTTCTGGACGAGAAATTGAGTTATCTGTTCTGGAGAGTACTGTACCTTCGGGTGAGCCAAGAGTTAGTATTGCTGGTGAAATACGTGTACATCATCCCGATGGTTTTTATTCTTATTCCGCAAAATACTTGGAAAGTGCACAAACCGATCTGATTGTACCGGCTCCTTTGAGTCAGAATTTATACGAGCAATTAAGAAAGGCTGCTGCAGATATTTTTATCCGCTTAAAATGTAAAGGGATGGCGCGTGTGGATTTTTTTGTTAATGATAAAACAGAAACAATCTATTTTAATGAAGTAAACACCTTACCTGGATTTACTTCAATTAGTATGTATCCAAAATTATGGCAGGCGAGTGGCTTATCTTATCCTGATTTATTGGATGAATTGATTCGTATTGCGATGGTGCATCAGAATTGCCGCCAACACTTGGTAACTAACTATTTGTGAGCACCATGAATAAAAATAGGGATGTTGATTCCAGTAATTTGCGATATATCTGTTGGTTGTTGGTACTAAGTTTAAGTGCAATATTCTTAACTTGTCGCTTAGGCTACTATTATCTATCCGATGCAGAGCGCTTTCCAATTACCACAATCAAAGTCGCTGCAAATTACGAACATGTGACGCATAAAGAGCTGGAAGGGGTATTATCAAAACACTTGAGTAACAGCTTTTTTACTTTATCAATCAATGCGTTACAGAATGAGTTGAATGAGCTTGGATGGATCGATACTGCATCTGTGGAGCGTGTTTGGCCAGATACATTGAAAATAAGGCTTGTTGAAAAAAAACCCGTTGCCATTTGGGATAATGCCCTCATGACTGAGGACGGAAGATTATTCAATGAAGGTGCTGTTCCAGAAGGGCTAAGCTTACCAAAATTAAAAGGACCACTATCTCAACAAGAAGAAGTCTTACAAGTTTACGAAAAATTGAGTAAGATATTGTCAATGTATGGTTTAAACGCCACTGGACTGCATCTAAGAGAAAACCAATCCTGGGTATTACTTTTAGGCAATGATATAAAAATATATTTAGGAAAGAAAGAGTTAGAGGAACGATTGCAGCGTTTTTGTAAAGCATATCCAGCAGTGTTTGCTGAAAAAATTGAGCAATTGTCTAGCGTGGACCTGCGTTATCCACGTGGTATGGCGGTGCAGTGGAAACAACAAACGGAACGATAATGGCAAAAAAAATAGAAAAAGATATTATCACTGGATTGGATATTGGAACTTCAAAAGTAATTGCATTAATTGGAGAAGTTACAGCTGATGGTGCAATAGAAATTATCGGAATAGGTCGTCATCCCTCTCGTGGTTTAAAACGTGGTGTTGTGGTTGATATAGAGGCTACTGTGAACTCCATTCAGCGAGCGGTTCAGGAAGCTGAGCTTATGGCTGGATGTGAGGTGCGAACTGTTTATGCAGGTATTGCGGGCAGTCATATTCGTAGTTTAAATTCACATGGCATTGTTGCGATTCGCGATAAAGAAGTATCACAAGCCGATGTAGAGCGTGTGATCGATGCCGCAAAAGCTGTAGCAATTCCTGCCGATCAAAAAATTCTACACGTTTTACCGCAGGAATTTATCATCGATCAACAAGGCAGTATTCGCGAGCCCATCGGCATGTCCGGAGTACGGCTTGAATCCCGTGTACATATTGTTACGGGCTCAGTAAGTGCTGCCCAGAATATAGTCAAGTGCGTCCGTCGTTGTGGTTTAGAGGTCAATGATATTATTCTGGAGCAATTGGCTTCAAGCCATGCAGTTTTAACCGAAGATGAAAAAGATCTTGGTGTGTGCTTGATTGATATTGGTGGTGGTACTACCGATATTGCGATATTTTGCGAAGGTGCGATTCAGCATACAGCCGTAATTCCCATTGCGGGAGATCAAGTAACCAATGATATCGCTATGGCGTTGCGCACACCCACAAAAGCAGCCGAGTCCATTAAACTGAATCATGCGTGTGCTTTAACTGAACTAGCAAACTCAGATCTCATGTTGGAAGTGACTAGCGTTAATGACAGACCAGGAAGAAAGATATCAGCAAAAACCCTATCTGATGTAGTCGCGGCGCGTTATGAGGAGCTGTTTACTTTAGTACGTAATGAATTACGACGTAGTGGTTTTGAAGATAGAATGGCTGCAGGCATTGTTTTAACAGGCGGTGCTGCTAATGTTCGAGGAGGTATTGAACTTGCAGAACTTTGCTTTGAAATGCCAGTACGAAAAGGTTGTGCTCATTATGTTTCTGGATTGGCTGAAGCAACAGAAAATCCTTCATTTGCAACAGGGGTAGGCTTGTTGTTGCAAGGATACCAACAACAGTATGTATCAAACTACAAGGTTCCTACAATGAATGAGAATACCCAAAGTATATGGGCCCGTATGAAAGAATGGTTTCAGGGTAATTTTTAGGTTACAACTAACGTATATAACTAAGTCGGTGATGATTCCATTTAAGGGTTTACTGCCGAGATTTGTTGAAAGATTAAACATATGAGGGGAGCAGGTTATGTTTGAATTAATGGAAGGCCAACACCAAAGTAATAATGCTGTTATCAAGGTAGTAGGTGTTGGCGGTGGTGGTGGTAATGCCGTCCAACATATGGTTGCAGAAAATATTGATGGAGTTGAGTTTATTTGTGCTAACACTGATGCTCAAGCACTGAGAGGCTCAAATGCAAAAATACATATTCAACTAGGTGATGAGCTGACTAAAGGCTTAGGTGCAGGTGCAAATCCACAAATAGGTCGCGAAGCAGCCGAAGAAGATAGAGACCATATCCGGGAAATCTTAAGTGGTGCAGATATGGTATTCATTACCGCCGGAATGGGTGGTGGAACTGGAACAGGCGCCGCGCCGGTTTTCGCAGAGATTGCTAAGGAATTGGGTATTTTAACTGTAGCAGTTGTTACCAAACCGTTTTCATTTGAAGGTAAGCAACGTGCGTTAGCCGCAGAAGACGGAATCCGTCGCTTAGCAGAACATGTTGATTCATTGATCACGATTCCTAATAATAAATTACTCAGTGTTTTAGGAAAGAACATCAGCCTTCTAAATGCATTTAAGGCTGCAAATAATGTCTTACTTGGTGCAGTAAAAGGGATTTCTGATTTAATTACACGCCCTGGTTTGATTAACGTTGATTTTGCAGACGTACGCACAGTCATGTCAGAAATGGGTATGGCTATGATGGGTACTGGTAGTGCCGTGGGTGAACAAAGAGCACGACAAGCTGCAGAAGCAGCCATTGCATCTCCATTATTAGAGGATGTAAACTTTTCAGGCGCACGAGGAATATTAGTTAATATTACTGCTGGTCTTGACATGTCAATTGGTGAGTTTGAAGAGGTTGGTGATGTAGTTAAAGAATTCATTTCTGATGATGCAACAGTGGTGGTCGGAACAGTAATTGATCCAGACATGACGGATGAAATGCGCGTTACAGTGATTGTGACTGGTTTAGGTGATGCAAGACAGCGCCACCAACAGGCACAACCCCAATCTCATCGGGCTCGTTTGCTTGAAACAACGCGAAGTGATGGTTCTTTTGATTATCAACAATTAGAGAGACCAGCAGTTGTTCGTAAACAAGCTCAATCAGGCGTGTCCTCTGGCGCAAAACAAGGGGATAGCATTCCAGATGTAGATTATCTTGATATTCCAGCATTTTTACGCCGGCAAGAAGAGGTGTAAAAATATATTAGACCCTTCATTTGCTTAGTGTGGATGAAGGGAAGTTTAATTTTTGATAAAAAAATAATTAGACTAAATATTAAAATATTGATACGATCACTAGGTTTTGCGTGCAAAATAAAAAATTTTAAAAAATGATATTATGAGGAACAAGGTGAGCACTGAATGACAAAACAAAGAACTCCTAAAAAGGTGATCCAGGCAACTGGTGTAGGATTGCATTCCGGTGAAAAAGTGCTTTTAACCTTGAGACCTGCTCCTGTTAATACAGGTATAGTTTTTAGAAGAGTGGACCTTTCGCCCGTAGTAGAAATACCCGCATCATACGAAAATGTGGGCGATACGATGTTATGTACCACATTACACCATGGACCAGTTAAAATTGCCACCGTGGAACATTTACTATCTGCCCTAGCAGGATTAGGGATTGATAATGCCTATATTGATGTGAATGCTCCAGAGTTACCCATTATGGATGGCAGTGCCGCTCCTTTTGTTTTCTTGATCCAATCAGCTGGAATACGTGAACAAAACGCGCCTAAAAAATACATTCGTATTCTTAAGCCTATTCGGGTGGAAGACAATGGAAAATACGTTCAATTTTATCCTTATGATGGGTATAAAATTGCCTTCACCATTGACTTTGATCACCCTGCTTTTAATGATAAGCCACAAACTGTAAGTTTTGATTTTTCAACGACTTCTTATGTGAAAGAAGTATGCAGAGCACGTACGTTTGGATTCCTTTCCGATTATGAAAAACTAAGAGAATGTGATTTGGCAAAAGGCGGAAGCTTGGATAATGCTATAGTAGTTGATGATTATCGTGTTCTCAACGATGATGGACTTCGTTTTGAATCAGAGTTTGTTTCTCATAAGGTATTGGATGCAATTGGTGACCTATACCTGTTGGGTTCGAGTTTGATTGGTGCATTTGAAGGGTACAAATCAGGTCATGAACTGAATAATAGATTGTTGCGTGAGTTAATGGTAAGACAAGACGCTTGGGAATATACTTATTTTGATAAAGAAGAATATCTTCCTACAATGCACACTGAATTTTATCCTGTCGAAGCGTAGGAATGTAGCCTGGGTGAAGATAACGTCGTAACCCAGGAAAACAGAACCGCATGTCTCTGGTTATGATTTGCCTCCACCTGGCTACGTTTATTTTGAAAATAAATGATTGGCAAGGGAGCCTTGTGGCATGAAACTAAATATTAGCCTTTTTACTTTTGCTTTGTTATGCAGTACCTCAATATATTCTGCAAGTACTCAAAAAACACCCGAAACAAATGCTGAACAAGCACTCCATATGAATTGGTTGGATACCAATATCTCCCCAAGCAAAGATTTTTATGCCTATGCAGTGGGTAATTGGCAAAAAAATAATCCCATTCCTCCAGATTATTCAAGTTGGGGAAGCTTTAATCTAATTAGTGAGAAAGTCCAAAATATTATTCATCAAATGTTAATCGATGCAGCTAAAAATACAAATGCAAAGCCAGGCAGTATAGAACAAAAAGTGGGTGATTTTTATTATAGTGGTATGGATGAGGCGAGCATTAATCAACTGGGTATTAAACCGCTGCAGCAAGAATTTGATCGAATTAATCATTTGAAAAGTTTAACTGATTTACAAAAAGAAATAGCTCATTTACACCAAATTGGAGTTGATGTTTTTTTTAATTTTGGCAGTATGCAAGATTTTAAAAACAGTGAGGATATGATTGCGGCGGCCATTCAGAGCGGATTGGGATTGCCCGATCGTGATTATTATTTAAAAGATGATGCTAAATTTAAACAAATTCGAGAAGCTTATATAAATCATATAGCCAAAATGTTTGAGCTATTAGGTGATTCCCCCGAGAAAGCAGCTGTTGAAGCCAAGACAGTGATGAAGTTAGAAACACAAATGGCAAAGGCTTCTATGTCACAGATAGAACAACGTGACCCTCATGCGGTATATCATATTATGGATAGGGCGCAACTTGCTCAAGTCACTCCAGATTTTTCTTGGCCAGCCTATTTTTCGGCAATGGGACTTGATCAAATAAAAAGTATTAATTTAGCAATGCCTGGTTTTTTTAAGGACATGAACAATCAATTGAAAACGGTATCTTTAGACGATTGGAAAATATATTTACGTTGGCATTTAATTGATGCCTTTGCCTCGTATTTGTCTGCTCCTTTTGTCGCTCAAAATTTTAAAATGGTTTCGGTTTTGACGGGTGCTGAGAAAATACTCCCACGATGGAAACGGGTTGTTGCTACGGAAAATGGGGCTTTGGGTTTTGCTATAGGTAAAATGTATGTGGACCGCTATTTTTCTCCTGAAGATAAGAAACAAGCTTTGGATATACTCAAAAATATTCGCACCGTTTTACAGGAAGACATTAGTACTCTATCCTGGATGACTCCTGCTACTCGTGAGGCTGCATTAAAAAAACTTTCAATGATGGAAGAGCGAGTAGGTTACCCCTCCAAGTGGAGAGATTATTCCAAATTGGTAGTTAATAGAGGTCCATACGTATTAAACGTAATTCGAGCTAATGAATTTTTAACGAATCGTGATCTTAATAAAATCGGTAAGCCTATAGATAGAACCGAATGGGTTATGACACCACAAACCATCAATGCATATTATGATCCTTCAATGAATAATTTGAATATTCCAGCAGGGATTCTTCAATCGCCGTTTTTTGATCCCAAAGCACCTGCTGCCGTAAATTATGGAGCCATTGGTTTCGTAATGGGACATGAAATGACCCATGGATTTGATGATCAAGGTGCACAATTTGATGGTCATGGAAATTTAAAGAATTGGTGGACTCCCAGTGATTTGGAAAAGTTCCAGGCAGCAACACAGTGCATTGTGAATCAGTTCTCTCAGTATGTTGTAGATGATAATTTGCATGTACAAGGCAAATTAGTTGTAGGAGAAGCTGCTGCAGATTTAGGGGGTATTACCCTAGCCTATAGAGCATTTAAGCATTCTGATGCCTATAAAAATGCACCTACAATTGGCGGTTTTACTCCGGATCAACAATTTTTTATCGCCACAGCACATGTTTGGGCGATGAACATTCGACCACAACAATTACGTAATCAGGTCACTACCGATCCTCACCCTCCTGCCCAATACAGAGTGAACGGAAGTTTAGCGAACATTCCTCAATTTCAGGAAGCGTTCCATATTCCTAGTGACAGTCCCATGGTGAATAAAAACCGCTGTGTGATTTGGTAATTACTCGGCTCCTCCTGAATATTCGGGAGGATGTTGCCGTATGCAGTGAAAATAAAAATAATTAAATTGCATCCATTCTGAACATTGGTTAGACTTTCTGCACTGTATCAATTAATTGTGGAGATAATGATGACTAAAGAAGAAATGATTTGTCGTATCGTACGTTATGTAACCCAAAAACCAAGCACCAAAAAAGCGTGTTGTGGATGATTAATTTATCTGACCTACTTGATTACAAAAATAAAACTGTAGTCAATCATTTTTGCTCTTATCATCCTGACTTTTCTGAACAAGAAGGTCAGGTTTTATTTGCGGATTTATTAGCTTGGATGTGGCTAAATGCGCAAAGGGCAAAACAAGGTAAGAAAACCTACCTTTTTGGGCCATTACTTATTCTTGATGAGATGTGGCACACCTTTATTCTCCATACACGTGATTATCTCGATTTTTCAATACGCCATTTTGATACCTATTTTCATCATGATGTTGAGCCAAGTGGTCAAGAACATATAATAGAAGAAGAAGAACTGACTGAATATCTGCAAGATTGTTTTGCTTATCTGGGCTCGGAATGGGTAGCTCGTCGTTTTGCAACAGCACTAACTGAAACACATTCCTAATTCTGTACTATTGTAGACACTGTCTTTAAAAGCAAGCTAAGTTTTTATTAAAAGGTTGTTGGCTTTTAAATAACGTTCTTGATGATTCACGACGAAGGATCTCCTGATTTTGACGAGGGCAATGAGGCTACAATGAATTAAGTCAATGTTAGTTCATGAAGACAGACAAACATCTTGACTGCTCCGTATACATTTCCTTTAATTCTCTCCGTCAGCCAAATGCAATAGTGCTTTTTGTAAGGGTTCATAGGTACAATTTTGGCTTTCACTAATAATGATCGATTTTGCTTTTTCAGATAACTCATGCTTTTGGGGTAGCACTGATTTGTTATATTGTGCTGTTGGCTCAATAACAACCACTTTAATTGAAGAAAGTTGATACATTCCAGCTTCTTTGCGTAATTTATCGCGCAACTCAGGAATCGCATAACGTAATTGAGTGGCCCAGGCAGCGTCAGAAGTTGTTAATAGCAAACATCCTTTATTAAAACTGCCAACCTGACATTGATTTGCTAAAACATCAGGAAGCATCAGCTTAATTTTATTTGCAAGCTCTTCTAATTGAACAGAGCGTTGGCAGAGGTCAGCAAGTTGTTTATTAAGGCAACGACTAATAGAGCGCATTTTTCGATTCTAAATAAATAAAAATGTAAGAGAGTTAGTATATACTTCGTATGAAGTATAGAATAGTAAATTCGAGCTAAATGCAATATTATAATTTTTTGTAGACTTTCATGATTATAGGTGAATCAATGTTTGAAAAGCCCTACGACAGTAATGTTATTTATTTTACCCGCATGCATTGGATTATATTTTTTTGGCCAGTTGTATCGTTATGCGCTGCTCTAATAATCGTTAATTATGTGGAAATCGATTTCTTACATAAACTTGGGTACGGTTTTGCAGCGCTAGCCTTGATATGGATTGGCATAACCTGGATGACGTATTATTTTTCTTCTCTCACAATCAAGAAAAATCATGTGATTATTCGCACTGGAGTCGTCGTGAGACAAACGATTGATATTCCACTAAGTAAAATTGAAGCGATAGACATTCGTCAATCCATTATGGGCAGTCTTTTGAGTTATGGGATGATAAGCATCACAGGTACAGGTGGTACTCGTCGTATTATTAATTTTTTGCATAACCCTCTGACGTGCAGACGCTATATTGAACAGCTGATGGGTGAATTACATCGTAATGATTAACCCTAGGTTTTTTGTCGCTTAACCTACAAAGGAGTCTGTTGCTTAGCCCAGGCTCCTGGGTTCAGGCTTAAGCTTTCACCCAGGTTACAATCGAACACTATCGATTCTTAGTTAATACAGCGAAATTAAATTCTTGATAGAAGCTCTGCTCTTGTTTTCTCATCAACAAAAGCGGCTTCAATGGCCATCCGTGTTATTGCATTCATTGTCTCATCACTATAGTGGTATGACTTTTGTACACGTTGATATTCCTGACCCAGGGTAGTACTCATAAAAGGTGGATCATCTGAATTGATGCTAATTTTAATCCCTGCATTATAAAATTTAGGTAAGGGATGCTCATTCATATCTTTAAACAGGCCCAAAAAGATATTACTTGTAGGACAAATTTCTAAAGTAATATTTCTTTCTTTTACCATTGCCATGGTATCTGGTGAATAAATTGAATTAACTCCATGTCCTATACGTTGGATTGGTAGATTTTCCATCGCCTCGACCATCCCGCTTGCAGGAGCAAACTCTCCTGCATGGACTGTGCATTGTAGACCAGCATCCGCCGCAATATGGTAGGCTTTACTGAATAATTTAGGAGGGAATTTTGCCTCATCACCGCCCAAACCAAAGCCTGTGACGCAAGGAAATTTATCTTTATGAGCTTGTTGCGCTACATGCTCTACTGCTTCCACACCAAAATGACGAACGGCGGTAATTAAAATACGTCCTATGATATTGAACTGTTCTTTAGCATCATCAATTGCTTGTTGAATTGCAGCTAAATGTTCAGCGGAAGGGATTTTACTGGAGAGCTCTGCATGATCGGGTGAGTACATCATCTCTACATAAATCGCATCTTCTTGAGCACGAGATCGTAAATAGTCAAAGGTGATATCATAATAATCCTGAGGATAACGAATTACGGATGCCAGTGTGTCATAAACCTTTAAGAAGTCGAGAAAGTCTTTGGATAAATAACTTTTTCCATCAGGTGCAACAAGGCCTTCAGGGAGAACTAATTTATTACGTGCAGCCAGCTTTGCGGCTAATCCAGGAGTGATGGTACCTTCCAAATGGACATGTAACTCCGCTTTCTTTAAACTCATCCTTTGCTCCTAATTTCTTTAAAAGTTAGAGTAATGGTAACTTAGATAAAAAAGCTATAAAATACCCGATTTAAATTATAGTTATTTGGATTGGTTATGAACTCCGATGATATAGATAAAGCTTATGTTAGTCCTTATGATAAATTTTTCTTTGAATTTGATGCAACTCATAATAAATCTGCATCGCAAATAAAAGAAATTAACAAGCACAAGCGTATTTTTATGATGCGTGATAATAAAGATTATGGAAATGAAAAGGGTGAAATCTGGGAAGAATTTTAATCTTCGCATAGCCTCGGTAAAAGCAATCCGAACTTTACATTAGATTGTTTCCAGGCGTTCATCCTCCAGGACAGTGATCGTTAGCATTTCTCCCTCAAAGGAGTCTATGACGAAGGATGTCCTTATTTTGCATTCTATTTACTGATAATGCCATCTCATTTACTGAGATCCTTCTACGCTTGTGAACATTTATTTAAAAGCCATCGTAGCCTGGGTGAAGGCGCAAGCCTTAACATGGGGAAATCTTTATCAGAAAAACCCGGACTCCGCTTCGCTGCATCCGGGCTACACGTAGTGTTTGACAAAATGCATCTTGTGATCGCTTATACATTACAAAAACAATCTTGCGAAACATGGATGATTTTATTTAGCCCAAAAAGAAATGTAATGCTTTGTAAGCCAGGATAGTCAAAATAGAAGCAGCGGGTAATGTTAAAACCCATGACATGAAGATGTTACGAATTACAATCAGATTTAACGCACCAATACCTCGTGCCAAGCCCACTCCAAGAACAGCACCAACTAATGTTTGCGTTGCTGAAACTGGAATACCTGTACTTGTTGCTACCACTACGGTTGTTGCAGCGGAAAGCGTTGCTGCAAAGGCACGGCTGGGTGTCAAAGCGGTGATCGCGCTACCTACGGTTTCAATGACTTTTCTACCGTACATAAGAAGGCCCGTAACGACACCAACACAACCTAATAAGATAATCCATGCGGGGTAATTATTAGCATCAAAAACTTGATGCGAACTCATGATCAAGCTATAGATGATTGAAAGTGGACCTACTGCTAAGGCCACGTCATTGGAGCCATGTGCAAAAGCCATCGCACAAGCAGTCATAGCCATAAGCACGGCAAAATATTTTTCAACTTGGATAAATCGCTCTCTACGTCTTATTCTAGGGTGTTCTGGGATGCGTTTAATGATGACCATTCCAATAATTGTAATAATAATGCTCGTTGCTAAAGTAACAGCTAGATTTTGCTTGAAATTCAGGTGAATATGAAAATGATTGAGCCCTTTAAATACGGTGATAAATGACAAAATAGAGCCAATAAGGAACAGATAAATAGGGATATATAATTTAGCTTTGGTAAGTGGGTTACTTTTAACAAAAATAGTTTGTTGAATGCTGGTAAACAATATGAAAGCAGTGATTCCGGAAATCATTGGAGAGGTAATCCAACTTACAGCAATACGACTTACTTGATTCCAATGAATTGCTTGGGGGCCTAGTACTATGGTCCCAAAACCTACCATCGAACCAACTAAGGCATTAGTAATAGAAACAGGAACTCCAAGATAGCTCGCAAGATTCATCCAGATTGTACATGCTAATAAAACCCCCAACATTCCCTCTATAAGGATCAAGGGTTGTCCAGAGAGTTCACTGGAGTTAATAATTCCATCACGCATTGTTTCGGTAACACCAGTTCCACCTAAAAATGCACCTGCAAATTCAAAAATTATGGCGATTAGCATTGCTTGCTTGACGGTAACGGCTTTTGAGCCCATTGTAGTGCTCATGACATTAGCTAAATCATTGGCACCGACACCCCAAGTCATCAAAAAACACAAAATGACTGCTACAAGAAGATATATAATTGAATAATCCATAGAAGTTGACTACCGGGCTATTAGAATTTGAAGACGACTGCCCACATGTTGAGCGCCATCGGCTAAATCATCAATCCATTGGACCAATTTGTAGAGAAAAATTGCATCAATTGCAGACAAGTCTTTTTCGATTTCAAAAATACGATGTCGAATATCTGCAAGGCGTTCATCACTGTCATGTTCAATCTCATAAAGGGTTAAGATCATTTCCTCAACAATCTTGACTTCAGAGCCCCTGAAACCAGTCTCTAGTAATTCATCTAACTCATTAATTGCTTTGCAAGCCTGTTTTGATGCGTCAAGACAACGACTTAAAAAAGGCATAAAAATGGGAACTATTGCTGCGGGGACGGTCATTTGTCTACTAATAATAAGTATCGCAATATCTTCTGTCTTATTCGCGATGAAGTCTTGAGCACTAAGCAACTCAAGCAAATCAGTACGAGAAACAGGAAGGAAAAGTCCAGTAGGCAAATGAAGACGTAGATCTCGCTTGATTAAATCTGCTTCCTTTTCAAGAGAAATTATTTTTTCTTTTATTTTATTGGCCGTCGTCCAGTCTTTTTTTAGAACCGCTTCAAAAAATGGGTAGAGCTGTTTGGCACATTGGTGCACTTTTCGCATGTGTTGTTCTATCGGTCTAATTGGTGAAGGACCAAACATATTAAATATGCTACCCATGATGTTCGCATCTCTTAGGCAAATTTTTGAGAAGTATACCCAAACTTTTTCCGGAACAAAACTATTGAATTGCAGTTAACTAATTTTTTCGCTTTATTATTGGATTTTTAGGGTGAAAAATAAAAATATTTTCAATTTGCTGCAATGATTTTTTATATTGGTCTACAATTGAAAATATTAGGGTTTTCCACAATACATTGTTTTACTCAGATCGATGAAATCGGAACAAGGAGCTCAGGATGAAGCGATTTTGGCTAATAAGTTTATTGTTGTTAGCACATAACGTATTTTCCCAAACGATTACTAAGGTAATTGAATTGCATTATGTTCCTGTCGAAAAAGTTATCCAATTGGTACAACCTTTGCTGCAAACTGGAGAAAAAATAAGTGGCTCCGATCAAACCTTAGTCGTTCAGGTTTCTCCTGAAACATTAACCCAAATTAGAACCGTATTACATCAAATCGATGTACCACCAGTAACATTTAATATTTCTATTTATCAAGGTGACCCAAATTGGCTTAGTGCACAAAATGAAAATTCGGTAACTTATAGCACAAACTCTCCGGCTGAAGTGAAACGTTCCCAATCGGTTAAAGTGATGAATGGAGAATCTGCTTTCGTTTCGACTGATCAAGAGGTACCCATTATTACTGCTGTAGGTGCGGGTTTTTTTACAGGAATCGAGTATCAACAACATCAAATTAAAAATGGTTTATTAGTACAGCCCGTCATGCGTGGATCACAGGTTGAATTGAAGCTGCGTCGGGTGCGTGAACAACAAAATCCTGCTGGCGGCCAACAATTTGATGATCAAAATATAGACACAACATTGATGGTACCATTAAATAAGTGGGTTTCTTTGGGAAGTCCAGAGGGAACACAGGATACGGATTCCACCTCGGTTTCATATACAGCAGGAAGACCATTTTCCCAACAAGCAACGCTTTATGTAAAGGTTACGGTGGTAGGTAATCATTAAAATAGTTGAATAAAAAACGAACAACTGGTGTATAATTAAAATAGAAGCAGCTAAATAAACCGACCTTTTATGGAGGGCTCATGGCAATTATAAGCTCCTTGGCTAATCACTTGCTCATTGCGATGCCTTCCCTCAATGATCCTAATTTTGAACGAACTGTAATTTATATCTGTGAACACCATGAGCAAGGTTCGGTCGGTTTGATTATAAATCGCCCCATGCAATTTCCCTTGTCAATTGTTTTTGAACAATTACATATTGAACCGGTTCGTATAGAGCAAAGCCATTTACCATTAATGTTTGGCGGACCCGTACAGCCGGAAAGAGGATTTGTTATTCATAAACAATTAGGGGGGTGGCGTTCTAGTTTGTTTTTGCAAGATGAGGTGACGGTTACGACATCAAATGATATTATTCGCGCCATTGCAGAGGATAAAGGACCTAAAGATGTTTTAATTACTTTAGGTTATGCTGGATGGGTTGAGCAACAATTAGAAAAAGAGATCCTTGAGAATACATGGTTAGTTTGCCCATATCGCTCCGAAATTCTGTATGAGGTGCCCTTCGAAGATCGTTGGGATTATGCAGGATCCACTTTAGGGATCAAAATGAGTCAACTTAGTTCAAATATCGGCCATGCCTAGTCCTGTTTTCATAGGTTTTGATTTTGGTTATAAACGCATTGGTGTTGCCGTAGGTCAACAACTAACGTGTAGTGCTTCTCCTCTTGCTACTCTTAATGCGCGTGTGGGTGTTCCTGATTGGAATGCAGTCGCTAAAGTTATTGCGGAATGGTCCCCTCAAGGATTAATTGTTGGTATTCCCACGTGTATTGATGGCAGTGAATTATATACAACTTCTGCTGCGCGTCGGTTTGCCAAAGAATTACGCAAGCGATTTTCTTTGCCGGTTCATTTAGTCGATGAACGACTCTCAACAGTTGAGGCGAGGGAGCAATTGTTTGCACAAGGTGGATATCGTAAAATCAAACAATCTGAGGTAGATAGTATAGCGGCTTGTGTTATACTTGAGCAATGGCTGCAACATCCTGAATAGGGCTTTTTCTATTTCTATTATCTTGAGCTCAATCTAACGAAATGGAAAAGAAACCCTGGATTTTTGGGAGTGAAGTTAAAAGAGATAAGGGTTTTATGAATCATTTTTTAGAAATTAGTCAATTATCACGACAACAGATTGAGTCTTTATTGCACCGCGCGGTTTATTTCAAAAACCATGGCCAATCCCAATATCCTTCATATGCACAACATACGGTTGCGAATTTATTTTATGAAAATAGTACCCGCACCCGGGTGAGTTTTGAGTTGGCTGCCAATCGTTTATCTATGCCAGTAATCAATCTGGATTTACAGAGCTCTTCTGAAACTAAGGGTGAGATTATTGAGGACACCATCCGTACCCTGGCTGCAATGGGAATTAAATATTTTGTAATTCGTCATTCGCAAGATGGTTTGCAACAAAGTTTAGCAAGTCAAGTCGGTGATAGTGTTCACATAATAAATGCTGGTGACGGCACTCATGCTCATCCAAGTCAGGGTTTGCTTGATATGATGACGATCCTTGAACAAAAACCACAATTGGATCAATTAAAAATAGCAATTTTGGGAAATATTAGACACTCACGTGTTGCTAATTCATTTCAATGCATTTGTGCACAACTCGGTGTAGGTGAGCTTGTTTTAGTTGCGCCGGAACTGTGGCAACCAAAGACCTTGCATTATGGACGGGCAACTCAAGACTTACACGATGGATTATCTGATGCTGACGTCGTGATTTGTTTGCGGGTTCAGCACGAGCGTTTATTAGAGTCTGATCATTTGGATCTCGATTCTTATCGACGTGATTTTGCATTAACCAAAGAAAATCTAGCGTATACTAAATCGGATGTGATGGTGATGCACCCGGGACCTATAAATCGTGGTGTTGAAATAGACAGTAATGTGGCCGATGGGCCAAATTCCTTTATACTAAATCAAGTTGCTAATGGTGTTTTCGTACGTATGGCAATTTTTGATGCGTTATGTAAGCAAAGCTAATTATTTTGAGAAGCTACAGTGGAAGTGCAATTTAATACGGAAAGAGTTAAGGATAAATGGATGAGTCGTTGCTACCAGAAAATAGGCATTCTTCTGCTACTGAGCTTTTATTGCTTACTGACCTATTTTATTTTTAATCATTATCAACGTATTGATTTTTCTTCTTTTTATTTCTCCTCTCAGGCTTTTTTACAGGGTGAAAATCCTTATAGAAATTTTTTTACTACCTACTTATCTTCTACAAAAATATTACCTGCCAATTTGAATCCTCCATTTGTTTTGTGGAGTTTTAGTTTTTTAGCATATTTTAATTATTCGAATGCATTACTTTTTTGGTTTTGTTTTTCTTTTGTTCTGGGAATAATTGGGGTTACCATAACATTTTATTATGCTTTTTCTAAACGATTTTTTCATAAAAACTATGTAAATCTATACCTCCTTTATTTCGCATTTTTTCCAACACTAATGAATTTTGTTACTCAGCAATTTGGTTGCGTTTTATTGTTCCTCATTATGTTGGGTTATTATTTTTATCTAAATCGCCGGGATTATCTTGCAGGTATATTTTGGGGTATTATCATTGCGATTAAATTGTTTCCTGCACTGTTATTTTTCTATGTTGTAAAACAAGGTCGTCTTCGTGTTTTTCTGAGTATGCTTGTTACATTCTTGATTGCTGTATTTATTCCAGTGCTGGTATATGGTTCAGAGGTTTACCATCAATATTTTAAAATGATGCATAATGTATTTTGGTATGGTGATGAGTGGAATGCTTCAATTTATGGTTTTATGTTTCGATTATTCTTTGGTGGCGAAATACTCCCTAATATGTCGTATTTAATACCGGTTAATTTGGTTTATAGTGTTATTTTTGTCATTTTAATTTTATGGTATTGGCGCAACCTTGGACCAACAGAGAATGCTCCGATAAACCACCAACCTTTTTGTTTGACTTTGGCTATGATGCTACTTCTAAGTCCTTTTGGTTGGGTTTATTATTTTCCTTTATTAATTTTGCCAATGACCCTTCTTTGGTTTGAAGCAGCCCTAGAGAACCAAAATATCTCTATAAAAACAATGATTATTTGGCTTCTATGTCTTTTTCTTATCAATTTTCCTGTTGATTATGTAAATAGCAAAGAGATGGATCATTTACTGGTACGAATCAGCTTTTTCTCTACTTTTTTTTATGGTTTATTATTTTTAATTTATCTTTTAGTTAAAAGAAAAAAAATTTATGGTCATAATGAAATAATCGGTGATGGAGTAAAGCATTATTCGATATCAGTGATAATTATTATTTTTATATTCGGCGTGTTTGTCCCGATAATATATTATCTTACGCGTTTGTTAAATTTGCATTTGAATTTAGGATTACCCTAAATTCAAGCGCAATCCATCCTGGATTATAAATTTCCTGGAGTCGATAAAGTATGTCTAAAGGACAATGCTTGTTGTAGATGAATTTTAGAAACCTGGCTGCTTTCATTTATGTCCGCTATAGTTCGTGCAACTTTCAATAAGCGATGATACCCTCGAGCAGAAAGTTTAAATTGCAGCATCGATTGACGTAAAAAATCCTGTTCTTGAGAACCTAATTCACAAATCTTTTCACAAGTATTAGCGCTTAAATAGGCATTCAAGCAATTTTGTCGCTCCACTTGTATTGATCGGACTTTGATAACTTTTTCTCGGATTAATTCACTTTGTTTCATGGGATTAACATTAGGAGCAACTAATTCTTCCTGGGTTAGCGCTTGGACCGAGATATGCATATCAATACGATCCATCAAAGGAGCAGAAATCTTCGCATGATAACGTTTAATACGATCAGGGCTGCATAAACAGTTTGCTTGAGGATTACCCCATTGTCCACATGGGCAAGGATTCATTGCAGCGATGAACTGAAATTGAGCGGGAAATTCTGTTTGTGCCGCGGCTCTTGAAATGCATACGGTTCCTGATTCAAGCGGTTGTCTAAGCGTTTCTAGAACTTGCCGGTTAAATTCAGGTAACTCATCAAGAAACAAAACCCCATGATGTGCCAGAGAGATTTCTCCCGGCTTAGGCGGGTTTCCTCCGCCAACTAAAGAGACAGGTGATGCGGTGTGATGTGGGGCGCGAAAGGGGGGTGAGCGCCAATTGCTAAAATCAGGTAATTTACCACGTATGGAATTGATGACCACACATTCCAATGCCTCTGTTTCAGATAATTGAGGTAATAAGGTATTAAATCGCTTTGCTAACATCGTTTTGCCGCTTCCAGGGGCCCCACTTAGCAAAATACTGTGACCACCACATGCTGCAATTTCCATTGCTTTTTTCGCATGAAATTGTCCTTTGATATCAGACCAATCCATAGTGTATTGTGTGGTACATGATTCAGGCTTGGGTGGGAGAGCGTGTAATGATGTTCCTTGGCAAAGGTAGCTGCATATTTCTCTCAAATTGTTGGCACTATAGATGTTTTGATAGCCGGTTAATGATGCTTCATGAGCATTGGCGCTGGCAATAATAAGTAAACTTTGGCTTTTATGCGCTGCTAAGACTGCAGGAATAATAGCGGAAATGCCTCGAAGTTCTCCACTTAAGGCAAGTTCTGCTATAAATTCGTGATTGGCTAATTGATTTTGGGGAATTTGATTTGATGCAGCAAGAATTCCAAGAGCGATTGGCAAATCAAAACCACTTCCTGTTTTGGGTAAATCGGCAGGTCCCAAGTTCACAGTGATTCTGCGGCAGGGAAATTCAAATTGACTATTAATAATCGCAGAACGAACTCGATCCTTACTTTCCTTTACTGCGGTTTCGGCAAGGCCTACTATTGTAAATCCAGGCAAACCATTTGATAAATGAACTTCTACTGACACGGGTTGTGCCAATATCCCAACAGTACTACGTGTTTTAGTAAATGCAAGATTCATTGCTTATTCCTGTGATGTTGGACTAATTGAGCGACAAAATTTCCTATTCGCCGCTTAAACTATTTTGTAATTATTTTTGATCTTTATTAAGCTGGGTCATTAATATATCGACTTGCTTTTGAAGTTGTTCTACTTTTTCGCGAGTTCGTGTCAGAACTTTGGTTTGTACATCAAATTCTTCACGAGTAATAAGTTCCATGTGAGAAAAGGCAGCTTGAAGCACTTCTTTAAATTTTTGTTGGATGTCTTTTTCAATGTTTTGTAGACTGGGGGGAAGAGCTGAAAAAAGTTTTTTTGCTAAATCATCAAATTGCTTGGGGTCGAACATAATCACTCCATGTTTGTTTTTGCAAAGAGTCTAACAAAAGTATAAACACAGCGGAATATATTATGAAAATGATTATGGCAATTATTAAGCCTTTTAAATTAGATGATGTTCATGAGGCATTAATGGAAATTGGAGTACCGGGAATAACCATTTCTGAAACGCGTGGTTTCGGACGACAAAAAGGTCATACTGAATTGTATCGTGGGGCTGAATATGTGGTGGATTTTCTTCCTAAAATTAAAATTGAATTAGCGTTACCAGATGATATGGTGGAAGCTGCGATTGAAGCAATTTGCAAGTCAGCATATACCGGTAAGATTGGGGATGGCAAAATTTTTGTTTACGAATTACAACAAGTGGTTCGCGTGCGTACTGGGGAAATCAATGCAGATGCTTTAACCTAAAAACTAGAATTATCCACCATACCAATAAATGGCGCGTTGGGTTATTACGGCGTTAAGCTGAATATCCCAAGGTTCTGGTTCGAGGTACTCATCGACACGTTGGAATTGGTACGCTACGCCAAGCAAAGGACAGTTTTCTTTGCCTTTAAAGGTACGATCGTAATAACCAGCACCCATACCAACACGATTACAGCGTACATCAAAAGCAACTAACGGAACAAAGACCAAATCCAGTTCCTCTACTGGGATTGCTAAATCAGGACTAACATCGGGCTCAGAAATCCCATAGCGATTTTTTTGAAAAGGGGTATCCGCTGTAGCAGGTAAAAAAGAAAGGGTTAAATCCTCATTGAGGACAGGGAAATAACAAATTTTCCCTTGTAAAAGCGCATTTTTCCATAGCTCATCTAAGTCAATTTCGCCGTTTATCGCAAAATAAAGTGCTATTTGCTTGGCATGGCGATATTGCTCCAGCAAGCGGATGCGGGTACAAACTTGAGTTGAAGCTGTGGCGCGATACGAAACAGATATCTTGGAGCGTATTTGTTTCATTGTATCTCTTAATGCCTTCTTGACGTAATCTGTCATAAGTTATCAATGTATTGTGCTTATTAAATTATCGATTCTTTATTGTAAAAATTCAAGGTATTGAAATCTTGGAAAAAATTTGTCACTCTCAAAATCACAGGGAATTGCTATTTTTAAAAAAAAAACTAGTCAAGACAAAAAAAATAAGGTATATAAGCCGTCCTGGTTTTTAGATCCTTTTGGATGGTTCTAGGTACAGTATAACTCATTGAGAGAATGGTATGAGTGATTTGTTTGAAGATGATGAAGATGCTGTTGTAGAAGTCGGAGAAGACTTCGGTGATGTTGATAGCGAATTGGATGTTGAAGCAGAAGTTACGGAAAATGTTCCTCGTGGTTTGGATGCACGTAGGCGATTGGAAAATATGTTGGACGAAAAACGTTTACGGGATGAACTGGACGATTTTGGAGACTATTAAACCCAATTCGTCAGTAATCATTTCGTAGTGAATCAACTGACAAATTAGGGTTAAGCACCGTTTATGATACGAACACGAGTACTCACAGAAGGGGAATGTAATTTTGCATTTCCAATAGATGATCGCATCTTTTTGGGCGAGGGGTTGTTTGAAACGCTCAGAGTAGAGGAAGCCAAGCCATGTTGTGCTTATTTGCATTGGCAGCGGTTAACTGATTCGGCGCGAAAATTGGATATCCCCTTCGATCTTTCCTTTGAGCATTGGTTAGAACATCTGCTCAATAAAATTAAGCAAGATAATTTGTATCAAGGTGGTATTAAAGCGATTTTAAGTGGTGGTTCTGCACCTAGAGGTTTAGCTGCACGAGGCCAGGTAAGCCAGCTTGCATTTCAAGCTTTTAATTATTCTATAGAAACCCATCCACAACGATTGGTTAGTGCGTCATGGCTAAGAGATGGGGCCAATCCTATATATCAAGTTAAATCAGTCAATTATTTAGAGGCGATACTTGCTCGTCGTCAAGCAATTGCGGCAGTTGCGGATGATGCTTTGTTTTTTAACTTGCAGCATCATGCGACAGATACTACATGTGCTAACTTATTTGTGATCCACGATAATTGTTTGCTAACTCCTCCTATAACAGATGGTGTGCTTCCTGGTATTACTCGCTCAAGAGTTCTCCAGCATTCCAAGCAACAAGATATAAATTGTATGGAGGTTTCTGTGACCAAAACAATGTTAAAGGAAGCGGAAGCCCTTTTTGTAACTAATTCCTTACAGGGTATTCGTCCTGTATGCTCTCTGGATGAAACTGTTTTTGCAGTGGACCATCCATTACTTAATCAATTATCTTCTTCTCTACATTTTGAAAACGGTAGTGATTAAAATGCAACAACTTGATAACACACAATAGCAAGAGAACTAGGCCTGCTATTAGAACTACATTATTTTTATAAAATACTTCTTGTTTTAAAACTCCCATTCCAGCATAGCCTAAATAGGTATAAACAATCTCAGCTGGAATAAGAAAAATAAAAGTAGTGAACAGATAAGGTCGGAATTTTATCGTGGTGATCCCTAAGCCATAATTAACTATATTAAACGGGATTATGGGAACTAAGCGCAGAAAAGCAACAATTACCCATCCTTTTTGCTCGACGGCTGAAATGAGTTTGCTTAACCTTTCTCCTTTTCTTTGGGAAAACCAATTATAAATCAAGTGTCGGGTAATTAAGAAAGAGAACGCGGCGCCACTTGTTGCGCCCAATAAGTTGAGTAGGGTGCCAAACAATGGACCGAAAAGCGCACCTCCAGCCAATGTGATCACCATAGTTGGCAAGAACAGGATGGTTGCAAGGCAATATACCACCAAAAAGAGAATGGGGGCAATCCAGCCAAGATGCTCAATCCAATTAATTATTTCAGTTGAATATTTATGAAAAAAAAAGGCAGTCGAAATGAGCGATATCAAAGCTAAAACAATGAAAATTGTCTTAATAGGATGAGTGACTCGATATTTCATAGACGTTATTTTTGTATGAGATAAATCTGTGTCTGTAATCGTACAGTCCTTAACAGTTCGTTAATAATGAAAGTCTATTACACCTGGTTATCGGTTGCAATCTTGAAAAATGATGATTGATTGGGTATAACCAAGAGCGGATTTTCATAAGAGAAACAAAAACATGGAACAAGTTATGTGGAAGGAACGACAAAAGCAGCGTGCTCGTAGATGGATTAGAGCAATTTTAGCCTACTGGTTTAAAGTGGAGCTGCGAGGAAATTATCAGCCGGAATCTAACTCAGTCATTATTGCCAATAGAACTTCGAAAATTGATTTACTTTTGCTTGCTGCTTTTTTACCTGAGCAATTGACTGTAGCGTTCCCTCCACGCTCAGCGGGTAAACTTTGGATGAAGATGATGATGCTTTTTGCGGATGTCATTGTCATTGACTCCACCAACGCTTTTGCAGCAAGAGCTTTAATCAAAGCCATACGAGAAGGGAAGCGTTGTGTTATTTTTCCTCAGGGAATAGGATTGCAAGAAGAGAGCTTGAAGGTTTTTGATGCTCCAGGAATGGTACTCCAAAAAGCGGGAGCCTCAGTGATTCCGATTCGTATCGATGGAGCACAACACAGTATTTTTTCTATAAGTAAAGATAAACATCGTATTCGTTTATTTCCCAAAGTTATTTTGCATGTATTACCAACACAATCCTATATTCAGGAGGATAATGCGCCTCTTGATCGAAATGCGATGAGTACTCGTTTGTTTCAATTAATTAGCGAGCTTACTTTTGAAAATAGCTATCAACCAATGCCAATGTTTGAAGCACTCATTCAAGGAGTCGTATTAGGGACAAAGAATAAAGCAAAAATTGAAGACTCTAATCGTGCGCCATTAACTGCCAAACAATTTCTTGCACGTTGTTTTATTTTAGGCCGACAAATCAAGGACCAAACTCAAGTAGGAGAACATGTCGGTGTCATGCTTCCTACCACGATTGCGGGAATGGTCACCTTTTTTGCTTTACATGCATATCGACGTATTCCAGCCATGCTGAATTTTAGCTTGGGACTTCATAATTTATTAGCTACTTGTGATGTTGCAGAAGTAAAAACAATTTATACGGCAAGACAATTCATTGATACAGCTAAACTGGACGACTTGGTCAAAGGATTACAGAATGCAGGGATAAAGATTTATTTCCTTGAAGATTTTAAGTCTTCCATAACATTAGCCAATAAGCTTTCCGGGATATTCAAGGGGATCTTTCCTTCTCGAGCATATCGATTAATTGGTAACCCGGTTTCTGCAGAGGATCCAGGAGTTATATTATTTACTTCGGGTTCAGAAGGACTTCCGAAGGGAGTTGTTTTAACGCATGCTAATTTACTGGCAAATTGTTGCCAATTAACTTCTCGAGTGGATTTTTCTTCTCGTGATAAATTTTTCGATTCCTTACCTATATTTCATTGTTTTGGATTAACAACGGGCGCAATTCTGCCACTAATACATGGAATTAGTTGCTTTTTTTATCCCTCTCCTTTGCATTATAAAATAATTCCGGGATTAATTTATCAAACCGGTGCTAGCATTATGCTTGGAACCGATACCTTTTTAACAGGTTATGCTCGAGCCGCAGAACGACATGATTTTAGTAGTGTACGTTATATTTTTGCTGGAGCAGAAAAAGTGAAGCCGGAAACAATTCGACATTGGATAGACACTTTTGGAGTAAAAGTTTATGAAGGGTATGGTGCAACAGAGGCTTCGCCAGTGATTTCTATGAATTGTCCTTTAGCTTCTATCCCAGGTAGTGTGGGGATGTTGCTACCTTCTATGGAAAGTCGGATTCAGCCTGTAGATGGCATCGCTGAAGGAGGCCGGTTAATGTTGCGTGGCCCTAATATCATGAAAGGTTATCTCTCTTCCGAAAAGTCGGGAGCGATTGTTACTCCTGAAGAGGGCTGGCATGATACGGGTGATATCGTGACTATGAATGAAGAAGGTTTTATTACTATTGCGGGCCGAGCAAAACGTTTTGCGAAGATTGCCGGGGAAATGGTTTCGCTTACTGCTGTAGAGGGTGTTGCTGCCTCAATTTGGCCTGAGTTATTGCATGCTGCAGTAAGCAAGAAAAGTCCAAAAAAAGGAGAGCAAATTATATTATATAGTGAGGCTGAAAGTGCAGATAAAACCAGCTTTGTTAAGCGAATAAAGGAACTGAGTTATTCGGAATTACTTGTTCCACATAAAATTGTTCCAGGAAGTAAAATTCCAGTATTACCTTCAGGAAAAATTGATTATGTAACCATTCAAAATGAATTAATTGATGAGTAATACGGTTTTAAAAGTGTTTAATACCACCAGGCATTATAATCAGTCTTAGGGCATGTGCTAGTCCCTGTTTGAATGCAATGTCCTAGGCCATCGTCACAACACTTCGTATCACAATTACTTAATAGAATAGATGAGCCCGCGATGATTAAGGCAACTATTATTTTTTTCATTTTTCTCTGCCTCACTTGATCATTTGTACCCTCTATGATTTTATGCTAGACCATGGGCAAGACGTTTTCCATTTTTTATTACTGATAATTTTTGTTTTTAAACAGATACATAGCAATTAAATAAAGTCAGCGGTACTATATTTTTTAAAAGCTAGGAGTATTTTAATTACAGGTATTTGTGATGCGACGAACATCTGGCTTTACCCTTATCGAACTCATTGTGATGATTTTGATTATTACCCTTGTGGCACTATTTTTTGGGATAAAAACTCCATCAGTATCACTTTACAGTTTGTCTTCCATAACAGAACAATTAAGACGTGATATACGTTATACTCAAACTTTGGCGACTAGTTTAAATACAAACTATAGTATTATTCTTTCAACAAATAGCTATACGATTGCTCCCAATCCTCCCAATGGCGCATACTCTGTGAGCATGCCTACAGGGATTACACTATCTTCGGTGAGCATTACCTTTAATTCAATGGGGGCGCCCGCATCAGGCGCTTCAATCACAATTACAGCATCTGGAGTCGGTACCAACACACTGACAGTTTCTGCAGAAACGGGGTTCGTGAATGGGTAAGCAATCTGGTTTTTTAATGATGGTTATTGCTGTCTTACTTGTTGTAGTGGGTGGGCTTGCTACAGCCTTTGTTTCGATGATTGTAAGTGGCACTAATTCAACCATAAGTACTATATCTGCAAATAATGCTTTTGATTTGGCTAAAGCTGGTATTGAAAATGGCAGTTACCAATTATCACTTGGAGCGTGCAATAATACATGGAGCTCGATTGTCACTGTTACGGGGCAAGGGGAATACCAATACAGTTGCAGTCAAAACCAAGCCACCACAACGATTACTAGTACGCTGACGGCTACTTCTTCATCAATGCAACTTGCTTCTGTTGCCAATTTAGGTGGTTTTGGAGCCATAGCTATTGATTCAGAAATTATTTTCTATGATGGGATAAGCGGAAATACCTTGCTCAATTTGCGACGAGGACAAAATGGTACAACCGCGGCAGCCCATCTTTCTGGCGCAACTGCCAGTCAGTCACAATATATAATTAGCAGTCAAGCTGGTGCCCCTTCTCTAGATGCGCCTAATGGCAAGGTAACGCTCTATCAAGCAGTATTATTGTCTCAAGGAGGAGCTTATTATGCTGTGGGGACTCAAGGTTCAAACGGTGTTATTCTCAAATATGATGGCACTTCGTGGTCAACAGTACTGACAGCCCCTGGTGTTACCCTTAGAGGGGTAGAAATTAGCACTAATTATGGCCTGGCTGTAGGTTCTTCGGTTATTAACTTGGGCTATATCTTTCGATTTAATGGAAGCTCGTGGGCTTTATTAGGAACGGTTATCAATGCAAATTTTATCGCAGTTTCTTGTGATGCCCCTAAATATCCAACTCTTTGTTGGATAGTAGGACAAGGCAAAAGCCCACAGTGGCCACTGATGTATTATACGGGGATTGGTCTACCTTATAGCACGAATGGTATGGGGAGTGTCCCAGTCTCAAGTGTGAGTTGTGCTAATGATATTTGCATGGCCACTCTTCCTAATGATGTTTATATGTTTCCGATAAATTCTACTAACCCATTTGGCAATCGGACTAATATAGGAGGTACTTTAAATGACATTGACTGTGTCCAATCGAATAGTTGTGTACTTGTACGCAGCATTGGCGCGGTACATTATTTTAATGGCGTTGCATGGAGTAATGCGTTTAATATTAGTAGCCAGTCGCTTAATGAAGTGCACTGCCCGAGCACGGGTAACTGTATGGTGGTAGGAAATAATGGAGTCATTTTTAATTGCAGTATTCCTATTACCTCTAATGCATCATGCGTAGCTCAAACATCTCCTGGAACACTGAATTTATTGGGAGTGCATTGTAATGCCGCAAACGACTGTTTAGCTGTAGGTGCGGGTGCTGTCGCGTACCGCTATACAGGCGGGGCTTGGACTGCTATTTCACTTCCTACGAGTTTTACTCTTAATTCTGTCAGTGGGTTAGGCTCGGGAACTGGGGCGGGAGTAGTCCCTACTGTATTGCTTAACCAATGAGGGAACGGTATGTCAAAGCAGAAACAGAGCGGTTTCTCTATCATTGAGCTGATAGTTTTTATAGTAACTATAGGGATTATTGTAAGCGGATTGTTGATTGGGATAAATCAAGCACAACGTTACAGCGGTATACCTAGAGGAACACCTCAAGCAAGTTTTTTAGCCAATGCACGTATGCAAATAATATTAATGAACCGTGATATAAATGGTTATACAGGCCTAGACGATCCATGTACTAGTACACCAAGTCTTGATATCTGTATGGCATTATCGAATTATGCATTAGAAAACGATTTTGTTGTCAGTGATCCTACTATTTTAGGCTCCAATCCCAAAGTAATTACCCTGAATGTAACGGGTTCCGGGAGCGCTACCATTAATGCAAGGGTCTATAATTATGCGAACAACTAAAGGATTTACTCTCATTGAAATGTTGATTGTGATGATTATCACAGGTGTGGTTTTGTCTGCAGTATCTCTTATGTTAAGTGCGGGGTTTACTAACTATTTTACAGGAGTAAAAGTTACTGCGTTGACCAATCAGGCAACGATGGCTATGGCACGCATGACTAAAGAGTTACAACAGGCAAATCGTTTTTCAACAATTAACCCAACCAATATGACATTTACCACCACCGATGGTTCAACTATATCTTATAGTTGGTCCAGTCCGATTTTGTTAAGAACAGGTGCTTCAGCTCAGACACTCAATAACCAAGTGACTCGCTTTTCTCTCACTTATTATCAATCCAATTTTACCTTAACGACAACATTGACGGCGGTTCGTGCTGTAACAATCGATATGACTTTAAGCAATGGTAATGAAAGCGTTCCTATGATCAATACAGTGTACTTAAGTAATATGTCATAAACAATTTTCCGACCTTAAATTATCAATTTTTTTCAATCGACAATCGTATGTAGCTCAGTTTATACTGCCATTCATGAACAATGATCAGGATGATCCATGTTTGGATTGGGTAAATTTAAATCGCCTCAACCTCTATCTTGCTTTCTTAGTGAGTTCGGATATTCACTTGTGGGCTTAACTGATAATCAGCACATCCTTTTTTGTGAAGAGCATTATTCTTCTGAACCATCTCCTGTTTATATTGCTAAATGCTTAGAAGACGATGTTAATAAACATCATTTAGTTGGACGCCCATGCCAAGTAATTCTTTCCCCAAGCTTATACCAGCTGCTATTAATAGATACCCCCGAAGTTCCTGAAAATGAACTCGCAAAAGCATTACGTTGGCAACTTAAAGGTTTAGTCGATTATCCCTTAAATGATATCGTTGTAGATGTTTTTACGGTACCCCCACATGGTGCGGGCAGCAAAAGAAAAAAAGCTTTTGTTGCGGTGACATTACAGTCTGCATTACTCAGTCACATATCGATGATGGAAAGTTGTCTATTAAATGTTACTGGAGTGAGTATTAGTGAGTTGGCTTTAAGCAAAATCTTATCTCTTGAGCCAGTATCGACCACAGCGCCACTCATCGTCATTAGTTATGATGATGAGAACTGTCAACACCATGTATATTACATGGGAGACTTGTATCTGTTTCGTACCTTACCTATGAGTAAAACCATTATACAACCCAATAATTCTAAAAATCAGGATATGTTATTGGAAATTCAACGTAGTATTGATTATTGTTTAATGGAACTGAAACTTCCTGAGCCAAAACAAATTTTCTTCACGCCCAGTTTTTATAAGGCAGCAGATTTATTTGCCTATTTACAAGAAGAACTTAATAAGGATGTAAGGTTATTAGATATTAATTCGTTTTTTTCGTCTAAACCCATTGCTCCCGAAACTCTGGAAAAGGTTTTCTATGCTATTGGTGGTGCCCTAATGCTTCTAGATAGGGAAAGTAGATCATGAGTCAATCGATAAATTTTCTCAAGGGTCTTCCTAAAAGTACCAGTCGATTAACTGCCTCATTAATGGGGTGGATTGTCCTTATTACCTTGGTTACTTTAGCTATTATCTCAATAGTTCTTGCGTTAATTAATTTCCAAACTTATAAATCCTTTAGGAGGACTCAAAAGAGCTTAATGCACGCACAAGCCGAGTACAATAAATTGGCGAAGACCTATCCGTTGCTCGTCAGCGATATTCCTTTTGTAGCCCGCGTTAAAACCCTTGAGAAAAAACTGCAAGCTAAGAAAATTGAACTTAACTCCTTGGAGCATCTTGTTGTTCGGCGCGGATTTTCTGAATATATGTTTGATTTAGCTCAAACAACATCAAATACTTTATGGCTAAATCAAATTCAAATTGATCATGATGCTAATAGTATTACCTTAAATGGGTATGCCATTCGTCCTGATTCAGTATCGGAACTGATGAGTCAATTATTAACGACCAATTCTTTTAAAAATGTCATCTTCAATTTATTTTTTGTAAAAACGATTAAAAATCATCCTTATTTGAAATTTTCTATTGCTACCCATGCGCTCGGTCCCCAGGAGGAAGCAATTACTGAACAAACTGATCAAGCTAAAAATGCCCAGGGAGTAAAGTGAATGGATTTAAAGTTCTTTTATTCAAAGCAATTATATTTAGTAAAACAAAAAATTGATCATCTGAGTGAGCGCGATAGAATCTTGTTACTCTTCATTACCATAATCGTTTTTATTATTTTATGGTTTTTTGCTGTTGTAAAGCCAATAATAAATTCAAAACATCACAAAGAACAACAAATCCAAAAGATAAACGAACAGCTTACTATATTGACACAGAAAAAGAAGATCGTTGAAATTTTGATCAGCAACCCGGAAACAGTAAAAGTTATTACTCATATTAGAGACTTATCTACTGAGATTACGAGTCTCGATAAAAAACTCATCCATTATAATAAGCGTTATATTGCGGGACGTGATTTAGCAAAGCTACTGCATGATATGTTGAAACAAACAATGGGGGTAACTATTGAGAGTTTTGCTACGGTTGCGCTACCACCAGCACCTCCTCCTCCTGTGAACCAACAAACAAGTGATGCAGCACCATCTAAAACGCCTCTAGTTAAAACGCCAGCACTTCCATCAACCATACAAGCGAATCATTATCGCCTAGTTATGCGGGGCACTTATTTCCCTGTGATGAGGTATTTGCAACGTCTGGAACAATTACCATGGCAACTCTATTGGGACAAATTTGATTATACGGTAACAAAATATCCGGAAGGATTGGTAACGGTCGATTTTTATACTTTAAAACCCCAAAGTGCTCAACTGATAATAAAAAGAGGGCAAAATCAATGAGCATAAAAAAACAATTCATTATCTTTTACTTTTGTTGTTTTAACTTAATGAATATCGGTTATGCTGCATTATATGATCCAACAAAACCGATTATAAGCCCATTAGTTCATGAATCATCAATAGATGAGGATGATTTTAATTTGCAAAGTATTTTGATTGGGCCAATGCGGCGATTGGCTATGATTAATGGTCAAATTGTAGGAACAGGCAGTAGCATTCAGGGCGCTCGTGTTCTTGCTATTGATAAAAATCATGTGGTATTGTTCTACGCTGGACATAGAAAGATTCTATATTTATTTGGCAAACGCTTGTGGAAGACTCATTGATGAGAAGAGGGATCATAGTAGCAGTTTCTTTATTTCTTACTGCCTGCAACACTCATGCTCCCATAAAGGGAACTGCTATTGATGAGATGAATAAAGTGATGCAACAAGGCGTTGCTAATAATAAAATAATCATGAGAAAAGATCATACTAAGGGGCGAGGAAGCCCGGTCAGAGCATTACTTCCAAGCTTAAAAATCCGTGATGCACGATCCCGAGGTGGTCCCCAACGTTTTGATATAGCGGTTAAAAATGTGCCCGCCCAAGCCTTTTATATGGGATTGGTCGCGGATACTTCAACCAATATGGTGGTGAGTCCTGAAATTAAAGGCAATATTACCTTAAGCATGAAACGGGTTACTGTAGAGCAAGTCCTCCAAGCATTAGAGGATGCATATGGTTATTCCTTTAATGCTATTCCGGGTGGATATGAAATTTTACCTAACACGTTAAGAACCCAGATTTTTAAAGTAAATTATCTTGAATTAGAACGAAAAAGTCGTTCAAGCATGACGGTAAGTTCGGGTGAAGTGACCAATGCGGGCTCTCCTGGAGGCCCAGGTGGCACAGGAACCTCAGTTTCTGGTGGAAATATTTCTGGGGTACTAAGTAATGGAAATCAAAACTATAGTGCTGTCGTTGGTGATGTGGAAACCAAAAGTAATATCGATTTTTGGAAGTCACTTGAAAATACCGTCAAAAAGATGGTAGGTAAAGAGGATGGTCGCACTGTAACGGTCAATAAAATGGCTGGCTTAGTTGTTGTCCATGCTGCACCTCGAGAGCTCAAACACGTCGAACGTTATTTGGACATGGTGCAAAACAGTATGGACCGACAAGTGATTCTGGAAGCTAAAATCCTGGAGGTCAATTTGACCAATCAATTCCAAATGGGAATTGATTGGAAAATTTTTGGAGCAAGGCTCAACGCATTAAGTAATTTCCCAGAAGTTGATATTTCTCAATCGAGTTTCCCTAAAGCGTTTGATATCGACATTCACTGGAATCCTCAAGATTTTACCTCGGTGATTCAAGCATTAGAAACTCAAGGAAACGTTCAGGTTCTTTCAAGCCCACGCGTTACTGCCATGAATAATCAAAGCGCAGCAATAAAAGTAGGATTTGACGAATTTTTTGTAACTAACGTATCCCAAAATCAAAATATTGTCACTTCGAGTCTTGTGACTCAACCGATGTTAAATGTTAACTTGACTCCGTTTTTCTCGGGTATTACGTTGGATGTTACACCACAAATTGATGCAAATGGTCAAGTTACTTTACATATACATCCTACCGTAAGCTTGGTGAAAGACCAACGCAAAGTCATTGATTTAGGAACTCAAGGTGGGATATTGGATTTACCTTTAGCCAATAGCACCATTCGTGAATCAGATACTATGGTACATGCTAAAAATGGCCAAGTAGTGGTTATTGGTGGTTTGATGCAAGATACAACTACGGAAGGAATAGGGCAGTTGCCTTGGTTTGGTAATATCCCGTTTTTAGGCACTTTAGTGCGCGCGACAAAACAAGACTCTCAAAAAACGGAGCTTGTCATTTTATTAAGACCAACTATTGTGAATGGAAGAACTACTAATAAAGACATTACGGTAACTGCGCGGCGCGTTTCTAGTCTCAAACGTGGTTTCCATATTGGTGGTAGACCTGATATTTATGGTACTCAGGGAGAGGTACCTATTATGTTAGGTCCAAAAACTACTGAGAACTTAGGTACGCGCTAAAAGGGAGAAGCAATGTATTTAGAACATTTTAAATTACAAAAAGCGCCATTTACGCTCACACCTAATACGGAGTTTTTTTGTGAACTCCCAACCCATAAAGAAGCATTGAATGTCCTTTTGCTTAGTTTGGCTCAAGGTGAGGGCTTTATCAAAATTATCGGTGAGGTAGGAACAGGAAAAACTTTGTTATGCAGGTTATTGCTTAACTACTTAACTGAGGAGTACGTCACTGCCTATATTCCTAATCCGGATCAAACCGCTGAAGGGTTACGACTTTCTCTTGCCCGCGAGTTAGGGATGCAACCCGATGAAAGTTGGACACAATATCAATTGCTGGAAGCAATAAATCAATGTTTATTAGAATTGCATCGAGCAGGCAAAAAAACAGTATTGATTATTGATGAGGCTCAGTTTTTATCTGACGAATGTTTAGAAGCAGTTCGACTTTTGACTAATTTAGAAACTGAAGAACATAAATTACTGCAAGTAGTTCTTTTTGGACAACCAGAATTAAATACTAAGCTTGAGCAATCTGGATTGCGTCAATTAAAACAACGCATTACTTTTTCGTATCATTTACAGCCCTTGGCGCGTCACGAACTGGACAAATATTTGAATCATAGGATGGCCCGAGCTGGATATACCTATGGTTCGGCCTTTACTCAAAAGGCGCAAAAACGTTTATATCGTGCAAGCCAAGGATTACCAAGATTGTTAAATATTTTGTGTCATAAATCACTTTTAGTGGCTTATGGACAAGGAAAGAGTCAAGTTGATGGGTACGCCGTAAGGCGAGCCATAATTGATACATTAAGTTCTACACGCTTAGAATGGATTTATTCATTATTAATCTACTCTGGAATCGGAGTACTGGGGCTTAGCGTTATTTTTATGATGTATTGGACCTATGGACTATATCTATGAGTTTGCTTAATGAAATGTTACATGACCTTGCGAAGCAAAAGCAGACAAGGCCAGTCACACCTTTATATATGCCTGTACCTCTTAGAAATAAAGGAGCAAGCAAGAAAATTTTATTATGTCTTGCATTGGTCGCCTTCACTTTGTTCCTTTTTTTGCTTCATAAACATTCATCAAAAATCAACCTTACAACACCCCCAAGTGTTCCTGAAACTAAAATCAATAATGCTGACGTAACCATAAACCCTGAACCCATAATTCAAGCTGCCGTTAGTGCAGTTCCAGAATCAGTCATCCTGGAAAGTTATCTTGAGCCCTTTGCCTCCGCCGCATCACAGCACGTTGCTATCCAAGCTCCGATTGCACCAGATACATTGAGCACTCGGGTAGATAATCAAGGTGAACCACCTGTAACTATAGCTGCAGTTAATAAGGTCTATACACCCCAAACTCTTGAGGAATGGCATGATGCTCAGTTAAATAAAGCACTGGAGGCCATAGACAAAGGCTTTGATCAAGAGGCGATAACCCTATTACGAGAAATCTTGATTCGAGTACCTAATGCATCTGATGTTCGAGAAAATTTAGCCTCATTGTATTTGACCTATGGAGATTTTGCCCAAGCCTCTGAAATTGTAAATGAAGGGCTTCAATATGCACCCGCAGATACGGCTCTTATTACGATTAAAGCACGATTATTTCTTGATCAAGGAAAAGCCAAAGAGGCTATTAACCTTTTATCAAAATACCGCCCTTCTATAATGTCTTATCCTGATTTTTATGGCACTTTAGCAGCAGCGCTGCAATCTGAGGGTCGGACTCTTGAAGCAGGGAGTCTTTATCGATCTTTAATACAAATTGATCCTAATGATGGTCGCTATTGGTTGGGTTATGCGATTGCGTTAGAACATAGTAATAAAGTGAATCAAGCCATTGAAGCATATCTTCGTGCGAGCCAAAATCCGGATAGTGATCCAACCGTACGCGATTATGCCGAAAATCGATTGAAAGTCTTACAGGGATAATGATGAAACGGCTTCGACTCGGCGAATTATTGTTTAAGGAGAAGTTAATTACTCAAGAAAGCTTGGATAAAGCAATTGAGTTACAAATAAAGTCCGGAGGTAAATTAGGGCATATATTAGTTGATATGGGGGTAATTTCTGAAGAAGAAGTTTTAAACTTCATTGCCAATCAGCTTAAGATACCTTTTATCAATTTAAATCATCATGAAATAGATAAAAATCTCACGCATCTTCTCCCTGAAATTTATGCTCGTCGCTATAGAGCTCTTATCATTGAAGAGGAAGATGGTGTATTAATAGTCGGGATGTCTGACCCTCAGGATATTAACGCCTTTGACGCAATCTCAAAAATCTTGAAACGGCCTATTAAAATGGCTGTAGTGAGCGAATTGGCACTACTGAAAGTGTTCGATAGAGTTTATCGTCGTACACAAGAAATCACCAACTTTGCTGAAGAGCTTTCCCATGAGATTTTAGAAGAATTTAAAGAACAACAAGATGATTTATTTGATGAAGCACAAGAAAGTGAAGAGCAAGCCCCGGTTGTTAAACTTTTAAATTCTTTATTTCGTGATGCAGTTCAAGCACGTGCTTCAGATATTCATATTGAACCAGGTGAAAAATCGCTACGAATTCGCTTTCGAGTGGATGGAATTCTAAATGAAAATATTTTAGACGATAAACGTATCCTAGGTGCTTTGGTCCAACGTTTAAAACTCCGTGCTCATTTAGATATTGCTGAAAAACGTATTCCTCAAGATGGACGGTTTAATTTTAAAATTAAAGGAAAATCATTTGATGTACGCGTATCAACGCTACCCACAGCGAATGGAGAAGCAGTAGTCATGCGTTTATTAGATCAATCATCCCAGATTACTGACTTAAGTCAGTTAGGTATTGACCCTAAAATTGTTAAACGTTTAGAGAATATTTATTCGAAACCCTACGGAATGCTCCTTGTTACTGGTCCCACAGGAAGCGGTAAAACAACTACATTATATAGTGTACTCCAGCGTATTAATTCTCCAGAACGTAAAATCTTAACTGTCGAAGATCCTATTGAATATAGGATTGAGCGAGTTAATCAAGTCCAAGTGAACCCCAAAATAGATCTTACTTTTGCACGCGTTCTTCGTGCCATGCTACGTCAGGACCCTGATGTCATTATGGTTGGAGAAATTCGTGATTCTGAAACAGCACAAATAGCCATGCGGGCAGCAATTACAGGGCATTTGGTATTAGCAACATTACATACGAATGATGCCATGACTTCCGCCATGCGTTTAATTGATATGGGTTCAGAAGGTTATATGGTTGCAGCTGCTGTTAAAGGAATTATTGGCCAACGATTAGTTCGTAATTTGTGTGATAATTGCTCAAGTGTTGAGGATCTTGAGCCGCATGAAAGCCTGTGGCTTGAGTCAATGAAGGTTGATTTAACGCTCCCATTTAAAAAAGGTAAAGGATGTTCTGCTTGTAATTATCGTGGATATTTGGGACGTACAGGGGTTTACGAACTGTTAGAGTTAAATAAAGACATGCTTATGGCGTTAAGACATAACGATTCAAGCAGCTTTGTCAAAGCAGCATTGGCATGCGAAACCTATCGACCATTATCTGAATCAGTGCTCGATTTAGTGAAGCGAGGCATCACTTCGGTTTCTGAAGCTATTCGTGTCGTGGGACAATTAGATGAAGAGTTTATGAGGCGATAAATTGTATGAAGGAAAAGCACACTCTTTAAAAACGTGTAATCTGAACGCGCATTAAACCAATCCTATTTGAGTAAGCGTTTTAGATTAAAGCTTTATCTTTTTTCGCTACAATCTTTAGTATTACGAGTAGAGTATTATTTTGATAAGGGACTATTAGGGATGCCAGAATATTACTTCAATGCCCGTGATCAACAGGGTAAAGCACTAAGTGGACAACGAAACGCGCTTAGTGCGGAAGATCTCGCTAATCAATTGATCAGTGAGGGTCTTATACCGCTAGATATTTCGGTTAGCGCTGGTAAGAAATCTAGTGCTTCTAGTACTCCAAATCCCAAAAAGGATTGGTTTGTACCTAAAGTCACTTTAAATGATTTGCATATATTTTGTCACCAGATGTACTCTCTAATTCATGCTGGAATTCCCGTTGCTTCTGCGATAACACGTCTTGCCGAGACGACACGCAATAAAACCTTAGCTGAGGCGCTGCAAAAAGTAGTTGTTTCTTTAAACAAAGGCAGTTCACTTAATATTGCGATGAGACAATTCCCTGATATTTTCTCTGATTTTTTTCTTAATTTGATTGTGATTGGAGAAAATACAGGTAACTTAGATAATATTTTTCTCCATCTTGCTGAATATCTTGAGATGGAAGTAGATATTACAAAAAAAGTAAAATCTGCTTTACGGTATCCCATAATGGTGATAGGAGCAATTATTATAGCTTTGCTCATCATTAATGTGTTTGTCATTCCTGCATTTGCGAAACTCTATGCCAATATGCATGGAATTTTACCCTTGCCGACACGCATTCTCTTAGCTACCTCCAATTTCATCATTCATTATTGGTATTTATTGATCGGGATCATAGTAGTAGGTACATGGGTTATTAGAGCCTATATCCATTCGCCTAGAGGAGCAATTCAGTGGGGGAGAATACAACTTAAAATTCCAATTGTGGGATGGCTTATCCACCGCATATTACTAACTCGATTTGCCAGACTTCTTTCTCTGGTATTACGTGCGGGTATCACTGCAGTTGATGGCATTCAAATGGTAGGAGCATCAACTAATAATGCTTATATGGCTTTGCAGATACAAGGTGTTACCGAATTAATTGCTAAAGGAAATACAATTTCAGCAGCTATAGATAGAACCCATCTTTTCCCGCCTCTAATTATTCAGATGATTGTACTTGGGGAGGAGAGTGGTACCATTGATCGTCTTCTTGACGAGGTGGCAGACTATTACCAGCGGGAAATTGATTACGACATTGTGCGTTTAAGTGACACCATTGAGCCTATTTTACTGGTGATTATTGGTGGGATGGTATTGATTCTTGCATTGGGAGTATTTCTGCCGACATGGAACTTAGCATCTTTGGTGAAACAACAATGATGGATATGAAAAAATTCAGTACGTAATAAAGAGTATTTTAAATCAAAATTTTCTTACCAGATGATTATTGATCTATACTTTACAAAGGGTAATAATCATTTTTAAGCTAAACCTATTTCAATGCCATGATAAAAAAATCTGGGGATGTTGATTCATGGTAAATGATTTATTTTTGTTATGTAGGAATAAAATCTCTTAACATAAGGATATGCAAATGAAGACGCAAAAAGGTTTCACTTTAATTGAATTAGTTGTTGTAATGGTCATATTAGGAATTCTGGCTGCTTATGCAATTCCCAAGTTTTATGATTTTAGTTCCCAGGCTAATATTGCAGATCTCAATGGTTTGGCAGGAGCGTTAAATTCCGCCAATGTAACTGCTCATGGTGCGGCTTTAGCGACAGGTCAGACTGGAGCTACTGGTTCCATAACGATGGAAGGTGCTACAGTTGGATTAGTTTTTGGCTATCCATCCGCTGCAGGTATTGTGAATGCAGTGAATGTATCAAGTGCCTTCTCAGCCTCTACTTCAGGATCAGCAACAACTTATACACTCAAAACCAATTGTACCGTGGTATATACCCAAGCAACCAGTGCATCAAATCCTCCAACGGTGGCTGTGACTACTTCTGGATGTTAATTTTTGAGTTTTATACAGTAGCCTGGATAAGTGATGAAGATGTATCTGGGCTACATTTACTATAACCTATACAGTTGGTATATCTGCGATCCGTTCGTCTATAGTGAATAGACCTCTAATGCAAAAACGATTCAAGGTTTGAAATGGATAAGGGAAAGGGTTTTACATTAATTGAGCTTGTTGTAGTTATGGTTATATTGGGAATTTTGGCTGCTTACGCAATTCCTAAGTTTTATAGCTTTAGTACACAAGCGAATATAGCGGATCTCAATGGTTTAGCTGGAGCGCTAAATTCAGCTAATGTAACCGCCCATGGTGCGGCTTTAGCGACAGGCCAAACTGGAGCTACTGGCTCAATTACTATGGAAGGTTCTACAGTTGGATTAGTTTTTGGATATCCATCTGCCTCAGGTATTGTAAATGCAGTGAATGTATCAAGCGCCTTTTCATCTTCTACGTCAGGATCTACAACAACATATACACTAAAAACGAATTGCAGAGTGGTATATACTCAAGCAACCAGTGCATCAAACCCTCCAGTGGTGGTTGTAACTACTAGTGGATGCTAAGCTAATTAGAAGTTATTTAATTCGCGTATAAGACTTCACTTTTACAAACTCGGCAAATAAAGAAGTGGTCTGTTGGCATTTCAGGATTGTGCTTCATCTAAGGGATTAATCCCGGTTGCAAGCAACCGGGCATGGGACAAATCCTGGGGAGGATCCTGGATTTTATTATATTTATTTTTTTAAAACATAACTACCTGGGGCATCCATTACTGATTTTAATGGCAATTGGTTAAAATCTGGCGCGGGTATGAGTTTTCCTGAATGTGTTTTTAGCCATTTTAGCCACTCTGGCCACCAAGAACCTGAATATTCTGTTGCTTGCTCTAGCCATTGCTCTGCCTGGGTAGGACAATGATTATTGACCTTGTAGCCATATTTTTTTGTTTCAGGGGCATTGATAATCCCAGCTATATGTCCGGATCCACCAAGTACAAAGCGTTTGGGACCGTTCATAAGTTTAAAGCCCAGGTAAGTAGTTTTCCAGGGAGCAATATGATCTTTTTCGGTGGAAAGGAAAAAGGTTGGTATGTCAATGGCACTGATGTTAATTGGGGTATGATTAAGATGGATTTTACCCGGTTTTACCAGATCGTTATGCAAATACATCCATCTTAAATATTGGGAATGCATTGTTGCTGGCATGTTGGTGGAATCTGAGTTCCAATACAATATATCAAAAGGAACCGGATTTTTACCGCGCAGATAATTTTTAATAAAGAAAGACCAAATTAAGTCATTTGCCCTAAGAGAGTTAAAACTTGAGGCCATGAATTTTCCAGCAAGATAACCTTTAGACTTCATTTCATCTTCTAGTTTTGCGATTTGCTGTTCATCAATAAAAACAGCGATATCACCTGGATCACTAAAATCAATCATGGAGGCTAAAAAGGTTGCACTGCGAATGGAGTTGTCTTGCCGTGCTTTATTATAAGCAAGTAACATTGATTGAAGTGTTCCACCTATACAAAAGCCCATAGTATTAACCTGCTTTATACGTAGTTGCTTTTGAATCATACTAATCGCGGTTAATGGTCCTTCGTTTAAATAATCATATAGACTTTTATGAGAAAAATTTGAGTCTGGATTAACCCATGAAATGATAAATACAGTAATTCCTTGTTTTACTAACCACCCAACAAGAGAATTATGTGGGCTTAAATCCAGAATATAATATTTGTTTATCCAGGGGGGAATAATAAGAAGGGGAATAGACTTTACCTTAGTGGTTTGTGGCGTATATTGAATAAGCTCCATCAGGTTATTACGAAAGACTACTTTTCCCGGAGTAATAGCAATGTTTTCACCGAGCCGAAATGCCTCCGTATCTGTCATTTTAATCATGAGACGAGGAGAACCTATTTCTAGATCAGAAAGTAAATTATGAAGTCCATGCAATAAATTTTTACCATGACTTTTCAATGTTTCATCCATGATCTGAGGATTCGTATGAAGGAAATTAGCTGGCGATAATGCATCTAAATATTGCTTGGTAAAAAATTGGAGCCGCTTTGCGGTATTTGTATCAGGGTATTCTATCCTTTCAAATAAAGTATTCATATGCTGACTGGCTAAAAGGTAATGCTGAGTTAACACATTAAAAAAAGGATTATTTATCCAATCTTCTTCATGAAAGCGTGGATCATTTATGGGCATGGGCGTCCCATTTAACCAATATTGTAATTGGGTTTGGGCTAAATTAAATGCATCTTGCCAGTATGCGAGTTGCATTTCCCAGATTTTTTCAGGATTCTGCAGAAGAATACTCATTACATTTTGGAAATGTTCCGTTAGCTCAATATATTGATTGATTATCACGGGTACTTGTAAAGGAGTTTCTTTAATATCAGAAATGATTTGCAAACTTTTTGCAGCTATAGCTTGCAATAACTCGCCAAGCTCTTTGTCATGGGTCATCCTAACTCCTGTGGACAAATAATTTTGTTTCCTATTTTGGTTGGTTTATCGTTATGGATCAAGAGCTGAGTGCTTGGAAAGTTTATGATTTACCAATTCCTTGTTTTCCCTTCATGCCAAAAATAACCGCTCTCTTTCTTCTTGTTAATCAATTCAAAAAGTTCGTATGCCGTATCCGAAGGCAGCTTGGGGGCGTTATTTTTTCCCATATCCGTTCTTACCCAACCTGGGTCAAAACTGGAGATAGTAACTCCAGGGAGCCTTTTGGCCAAAAGGAGAGTATACATATTTAGGCATGATTTTGACATTTTGTAATGGGGTACTGACGCAGAGTCATTTGAACTAAAAGCGCCCCATCCTGAAGAGATATTAATTATTTGGGCATTAGGATTTAACTTTGGAATGCACTGTTCAGTTAATTCAATAGTTCCGAACACATTAACAGCAAATGTTTTTCTTAGCTGACTCATGTTTATGTTCATTTCACCCCAATCCTCTAGGAGGATGGCTGCATTATTAATTAATACATCAAATTTGGGTAACTGTTCCGCGAAATGATTAATTTGTTCTGAATCCAACAAATTAAGTGGATGAACTTTTAAATTCTTGTGTTTTAGGGGAGTATCACCTTGTGTAGAAGTTCCAATAACGAACCAACCATGCAATAAAAATATTTTGGCTGTTTCTAATCCTATTCCTCGACTAATTCCTGTAATTACAAGAGTATTCACAGTTGTTTTCTCCATAAAACTACTTCGGTAACTTCATTAAGTTAAGAACTTTGGGTTTGCCTACGTCACTACGATGTGTTCGCGGGACATAGGGATAAGGTTTTTTGTTTCTACCTATCAATGTTTAAAGTGACGGATTCCGGTAAATACCATAATTATTCCATGTTCTTCAGCGCAAGCAATAATTTGTGCGTCTCTGATTGAACCACCTGGTTGAATAATCGCCGCAATCCCAGCCTCTGCAGCAATTTCTACTGTATCTGGAAAAGGGATAAATGCGTCAGAAGCCATAACTGAACCATGGGGGTCAAATCCCATTTGTGCTGCCTGCCAAAGGCCAATACGAGCACTCATAACCCGGCTGGTTTGACCACCTCCAATGCCTATTGTTGCTGCATCTTTCGCATAAACAATCGCATTGGATTTGACATGTTTTACTCCAAGCCAGGCAAACATTAAATCATTCATTTGTTGTGCTGAGGGGTTGTTTTGAGTCATGACTTTAAATTCATAACTGCCTAATGAAAGAGAGTCATGTTCTTGTACCAGCAAGCCGCCATCTACTTTTTTCATGTTCAAGCGAAATGCATCATCGTGTTTCCAAGCTCCAGTTGATAAGACGCGAATATTTTCTTTGCTGGCAAAAATTTCTTTGGCTTCATCACTGATTTCAGGGGCTAAGATGACTTCTACAAATTGTTTTTCAAGAATGGTTTTCGCGGTAGTACCATCCAATTTTTGGTTAAAAGCGATGATGCCGCCGTAGGCTGATGTTGGATCACATTGAAAAGCCTTGAGATAGGCGTTAAGAGGGGAGTCGCTTATAGCAATTCCACAAGGGTTTGCATGCTTGATAATCACACAAACGGGTTTTTCGCAAGAAAAGGATTTAGCACAATCCAACGCCGCATCGGCATCAAGAATATTGTTATAGGATAATTGTTTACCTTGAATTAATTGGGCAGAACCTAAGGAGCCGGATGAAACTTTTTTATCAACATAAAAAGCGGCTTGTTGGTGTGGATTTTCTCCATAACGTAGATCAGTTATTTTATTAAATTGACATGTGAGTACATCTGGGAAACCACAAGGGGTGTATTGTGCATCTAAAGTAGTGAGATAGTTAGTAATTGCTGCATCATAAGCAGCCGTGTGAGCAAAGGCTTTTTTAGCGAGGGTGAATCCCCAATCTGACGGAATTTTTTGGCTTTTTAGGTGCTGAATAAGTTCGGCGTAATCTTCTGGTTTTACCACTACCAACGTATGTGCATGATTTTTCGCTGCTGAGCGAATCATGGCGGGGCCGCCAATATCAATATTTTCTATAGCCTCATTGAAATTACAGTCAGGGCGACTGATGGTTTGTTCAAATGGATATAAATTAATTACCAGCAAATCGATCGGTTTGATTGAGTGCTCTTTAAGTGTTTTTTCATCTTTTTTCCCGCGTGCGAGTAAACCTGCATGAATGGCTGGGTGCAAGGTTTTGACTCGGCCATCCAGCATTTCAGGAAAGCCTGTACAGTCACTAACCTCGATGACTGGCAATTTATGTTCTTTGAGTAATGCAGCAGTATTTCCCGTTGCAATAAGCTCCACGCCCATTTGGTGAAGTACTTTACCCAAGTCCACTATGCCTCGTTTATCTGAAACACTAAGCAGAGCTCTTTTGGGTTTAAAGGCAGAGAAAGCATGTTCTTGGGCCATTATAATTTCCTTAACTAAGTGTAGCCTGAGTGAGGTGCTGCGGAACCTGGAAAATTTAGAGTATTATCTCAGGTTTTATTCTTGCACTACCAAACAACGAGTTCGACAAGTTAATCTGCTTTATGGGTAAAAGCCAATAATGACCATCCATTAAGATTTTCCTGATGAATCGGAGTAAATATTGAAGCATACGTTTCAATGAGTTTAAGCGCTTGTTCTTCTAATATTCCTGATACAATAAGCATCCCTTGAGGGCTTAGCAATTGTTGAAATCGCTCTTTCAGGGTAATTAATGGTGCCAACAATATGTTTGCAATAATCAAATCTACAGGCTCGTCTAATATATCGGGCTTGCTAATAAACAACTTTTGTTCATCAATTTGGTTTGCTAATGCATTGTTTTGAGTCGCTTGCAGGGCTTGTTGATCGATATCGACTGCATGCACTTTTGCCGCGCCTAACTTTAAAGCGGCCAAAGAAAGTATTCCTGATCCACAACCGTAATCAATAACTGATTTATTTTTTAAATCAGCCTGCTCCAGCCAGGTTAAACATAAAGCAGTCGTAGGGTGCGTTCCGGTACCAAATGCCAAACCAGGGTCTAACATTAGGTTAACTGCATCGGATTCTGGTGGAGTAGACCAAGTAGGGCAGATCCATAGGCGTTGACCAAAACGTTGTGGTTTGAAATCATCCATCCAAGCCCTTTCCCAATCCTTGTCCTCAAGAACTTCTAGAGCACAGGTAAGTTTGGGATAAGTGTGCAGCAAGTGCTCTCGGGTGTATTGCGCTTGGAACACTTCCGCAAATAAAGCCTGAATAACAACTTCAGGCCATAATGGCGTTGTTCCGGGTTCAGGCTCAAGAACAGGATTGTCATTTTTATCGGTGAGCATAATGGACAACGCACCGAATTCTTCTAACTCCTCGCTAAGCAGTTCTATTTCTTGGCTTGGACAATGTTCTATTTTTAATTGAAACCACACAGCATTAATCCTTCAGCATTTTTTCCAGATAGTGAATATTAGTACCACCTGCTATAAAAGATTGATCATGGAAAATACGTTGATGTAGTTCAATATTGGTTTTTATACCATCAATGATGATTTCATCCAGCGCATTTCGCATTCTTGCAATGGCTTCCGCACGAGTTTCGCCGTAACTAATCAGCTTGCCTATCATGGAGTCATAATTAGGCGGAACGGTATAGCTACTGTAAATATGAGAATCAAAGCGAATACCAGGTCCTCCTGGTTGATGTAATAATTTTATTGTTCCTGGCGAAGGCATAAAGGTTCTTGCATCTTCCGCATTAATTCGGCATTCAATAGAATGACCATGTATTTTTATGTCTTCCTGGGTGAGCGTCATTGGTATATCACTTGCAATTTTGATTTGTTCTTTAATCAAATCAACTCCCGTGATCATTTCAGTTACTGGATGCTCAACCTGAATTCGGGTATTCATTTCAATAAAATAAAAACATCCATCTTGATATAGGAATTCAAATGTTCCCGCACCTCGATATTGCAAGTCTTGACACGCTTTGACTACAGAAGCGCCAATTTTAGTTCTCAGTTCAACACTTATTCCGGGAGCAGGTGCTTCCTCTACTACTTTTTGATGGCGTCTTTGCATCGAGCAATCACGCTCACCTAGATGTATGGCTTTACCTTTACCATCTCCAAGCACTTGGAATTCAATATGGCGTGGATTTTCCAGGAATTTTTCCATGTAAACAACGGGATTATTAAATGCAGCTTTGGCTTCGCTACGGGTAAGGGCTATAGAATTAAGTAGATTCGCTTCACTATGCACAACACGCATACCGCGCCCACCGCCCCCTCCCGCTGCTTTAATGATCACGGGATAACCAATTTTTCGAGCAATTTCTAGATTTAGTTGATCATCATCAGATAATGGACCGTCCGATCCAGGCACACAGGGGACCCCGGCAGCTTTCATGGCGTTAATCGCAGACACTTTGTCTCCCATGAGGCGAATGGTATCACCTCGCGGACCGATAAAACGAAATCCACTCTGTTCTACTACTTCTGCGAAATCAGCATTTTCAGAAAGAAATCCATAACCAGGATGAATTGCTACAGCATCAGTAATTTCAGCAGCAGAAATGATTGCTGGAATGTTGAGATAACTTTTTTGTGCTGGAGCAGGGCCTATGCATACGGTTTCATCCGCGAGACGGACATGCAATAAATCTTTATCTACATCTGAATGTACGGCTACAGTCTGAATGCCAAGTTCTTTACACGCACGCAAAATGCGAAGAGCAATTTCACCTCTGTTGGCAATAACAATTTTACTGAGCATTGATGCACCTCTATTCTATGACAAACAGGACCTGATCGTATTCAACAGGTTCACCATTAGCGACGAGTATTTCTACAATTTTACCGGCGCGATCCGCTTCAATTTCATTAAACATTTTCATTGCTTCAACAATACATAAAACATCACCTGCTTTGACTGATTGGCCAAGAGTCACAAAGGCAGGACTTTCTGGTGATGGAGATGTATACATTGTACCAACCATAGGCGAACGAATTTTGTGTCCTGAGGCTGTAGGTACAGGTTTACTTTCATGGTGTGAAGGTATTACAGAAGCAGGTACATTATTTACAGCAGGATGTGATTCCTGACGTGGGGCAGGTGATGTAACATAGTGGACCTGGGGATGTTCTACCGCCGGTGCGCTGCTATGCCGACTTAGTCTCAGCGACTCTTCACCTTCTTTAATTTCAATTTCAGAAATGCCAGTTTCTTCCAGCAATTCAATTAATTTTCTTATTTTACGAATGTCCATTATTTGATTCTCTTTCAATAATTGATGTTAATGCTAATGAATATCCTTGCGCACCCAATCCACTGATAGTACCTTTCGCTATATCAGAGAAATAGGAATGGTGGCGAAAAGGTTCGCGGGAATAAATGTTACTGATGTGTACTTCAATAAAGGGGATTGCAACAGCACATAAGGCATCCCTCAAAGCGACGCTGGTATGGGTAAATCCAGCGGGATTAAAAATTATATAATCTATTTTGTCGATACTTGCTTGGTGAATTACTTGAATTAAATCTGCTTCAGAATTACTTTGATGACATTTTAATGCAAATCCTGCTTTTGTTGCTTCTTTGATTAAACGAGTATTGATATGATCTAACGTCGTAGCTCCATAAATTGAAGGTTCTCGAGTTCCCAAGAGGTTTAAATTTGGTCCATGTAAAACCAGAATTTTTTTCATATTTTAGTTAGTATCGAGCGATTTTTGCAGATTTTGCCTGATCTTCCTGAAATTGTCCATATATCTCCGAAGATATCCACATGATCCCCACTTTTTTTATATTTTTTGTGTGCCCCTGATATCTGGGTAAAAATTTGCTCACTTTCATACAGTAACCTAGACTATTAGATTAGGTAAGGATTGAATTATTTTAAGGATTAAAATGGGATTTTATTCAATCCTTCTGGAGAAAGGAATTTTTGATGCAAGCAACGCTCGACCAACAACAGAAGGTACAAAAAGTAAGACCTGTAATATATTTTGTGATTTTTATGATGATGATATTGGTGCAAATTTCCATTGACCAATATGTTCCGTCATTACCAGCCATTACTAAATCCCTTAATAGTAACGAATCATCCATTCAATTCACCATATTTCTTTTTATGTTTGGATTGGGAATTTCTCATATATTTTTTGGACCTTGGTCCGATAAAGTTGGGCGTAGACGCCCTCTAATTTATGGTATTGGTATAAGTATTATAGGATGCCTTTGTTGTTTATTGGCACCTTCTGTCTGGGTGTTAACCTTAGGTCGCTTCTTACAAGGATTTGGCATTGGCGCGTGCAGTTCAGTGGGGCGCTCTTTAATACGCGATCTTTTTAATGACCGGTATTTGTCGAAAATTGGTTCCTATGTTGGCGTGGCAAGTACGCTTCTTTTAGTTGCTTCCCCAATTTGGGGTGGATTTATTCAGGAACATTTTGGATGGAGGGCCAATTTTTTATTTATCCTTGTTGTTGGTTTGGGTTTTTGGTTTTTTATTCTTCTGGTTCTGCCGGAAACCAATAAAAATCTTAATCCTAATGCAACGAAGATAAGGGTGATACAGCAAAATTATTATGCTTTATTAAAATCTAAAGTTTTTTTAGGTTATACCTTATGTGCGTGTTTTGCATGTTCGGGTTTGGTTGCTTACCTGACTATAGCTCCTTTTTTATTTCAAAATGGATTAGGACTAAGTCCTTTGGAATACGGGCAACTTTCAATTTTTATTGCGGGTGCTATTTGTCTTAGCGGACTAATTAATAGCCAATTGGTTATGTCTAAAGGTGTTTCCTACATGTTGTTCATTGGTATCTTGTTGATGATTAGTGGGGGCGGGATCATGCTTAGCTTTGCTCTTGCAGGAATAATGAATGTGCTGACAATCATGATTCCTATTGCTTTGTTTAGTATGGGGGCAGGTTTTACTTTCATTAATGCGTTTGCTGGAGTTTTTCATCCATTTCCACAAATTGCAGGAACTGTAGCTGCTTTGTATGTCAGCATGCAGGATTTAACTTCTGCATTGACCAGTGGTATTATTGCAATAACCAAGATACAAGGTCAATTTTCTTTAGCTGCAATATTACTTGTTCTTGGTATAAGTGCTTTGGCTGCATGGTATTATCAAGAAACAATAACTCAATAAAATAAATTCACGTTCTTGAAAACCACACCATTTTAGGAATTCTTTGGCGATAAGATTTTTTTCATCACACCAGTATTTTCATATAGGTATGTCGCGAAGCATCAAATAATAATTTCAAAAATTCTAAAACTATGCTAGCTTGGATAAGTTTTTAGAGTTATTGGTTGTGTTCAAAGGTGTAACTCACTGTTGAAACCAATCAGGTTTTTTATGACTTGATTTTAAGGATTATTGGTTTGGCAGGAGATGAGTTGCTTTCAATTTAGATTAAGTTGCAAAGAAGGAGTGGGTTTCCATGCATCATAATTACTATTTATCTCCCTTAGCTGTTGCTCTGGCTTTAGGGATAGCATCCTCTGCGAGAGCCGCAGAGCCTATGCCTTTACAGAAGGCGTCTCTTGAGCAAGTAAAGCAAAAATTTGCTTTGACGACACAAGGTGTCGCGGTTGCTAAAGACAGTTTAGGTTTTGTAAGCGAACATACTGACAGTAATAAAGTAACTCATGTTCGTATGCAACAACAATATGTAGGATTTCCTGTTTATGGTGGTTATGCAATTATGCATAGCATGTATACAGCGCAATCATTAACTAAAGCACAGTCCAACGTGGCAATGAATGGCGTTATTTATCAAGGCCTACAATCCGAATTAGGACAACCTGATGCTTCTTTTGTAAAAAATGCGGATTCAGCGCTACAACAGTTTAAAGCGAAGTATGCAGGTAAAGATGTGAGTGAGGAAAAAGTCACTCCTATGGTTTATATAGATGCTCAGCATAAAGCACATTGGGCTTATAAAGTGAGTGTTCTTGTTGTTCATAAAGATCAAATTCCAGAGCGCCCAACTGCAATAATTGATGCAGAAACTAACAAACCTTTTGTCCAATGGAATGATATCAAAACTGGCAAAAGTGCGGTTAATGGAGCAGGTTTTGGTGGAAATAATAAAACAGGTTTCTACCGATATGGTGCTGACTTACCTTATTTAGATCTAACTCGTGATTCAGGTACTGAATCCTGCTTTATGGAGAATACCGATGTCAAAGTAATTGACATGGATCACCGATACAGTTCAAAACGTAGAGCAATGAAATTCAATTGTCCAACCAATGACTCTAATATTTACCTCACTGGTTATAGAGGAGATGGTTACGACAAACAAAACGGAGCCGCTTCTCCAACGAATGATGCATTGTATGCCGGTCATGTGATTAACCATATGTATAAAGAATGGTATAACGCGAATGCGCTGAGTAATTCTGATGGTTCTCCAATGCAATTAGTGATGCGAGTTCACTATGGCGAAGGCTATGAGAATGCATATTGGGATGGCCAACAGATGACCTTTGGTGATGGTGATACCATGATGTATCCTTTGGTGTCTCTGGGAGTAGGTGCACATGAAATCAGCCATGGTTTTACAGAACAACATTCTAACCTTGAATATTATGGGCAATCAGGCGGCATGAATGAGGCGTTTTCTGACATGGCAGCCCAAGCAGCCGAGTATTATTCTGTAAATAAAAGCACTTGGCAAATTGGCGGCGAAATCATGAAAGAAGACAGCGGCTGGGATGCATTGCGTTATATGGATAAACCAAGTCGTGATGGTGAGTCGATTGACACTGCTGATGAATATTATGGTGGTTTGGATGTTCATTACTCCAGTGGGGTATACAACCATTTATTCTACATATTAGCCAATCAACCTAATTGGAATACCCGATTAGCCTTTGATGTTATGGTTAAAGCCAACATGGATTACTGGACCCCTTATTCAAACTTTGATGAAGGTGGTGAGGGCATAGTAAGCGCAATCTCTGATCTGGTAGCTGCTGATCCAAATCATGAGAGATATCCTTCAACTGCTCTTTGTGATGTTAAAAAGTCATTAAATGAAGTTAAAATCACCACTAATATGAGTGATTGCGCTAATTAATCCGCTTGGTAATAAAATCAGCCAGAAGTTTGCTTATAACTTCTGGCTGTTCCATATGAATATGATGCCCGCCATCCATTTTTTTTAGTGTAAGATTTTTTACCGCTTTAATTCTATTATTGATGATTTCAGTATCAAAAGAAAATCCTCTGCTCGATAACACTAAATAGGTTTTTGCAGTAATTTCTTGTAAACAAGAAAGGATTTGGGGTTCTGTCATACGCAAAGGGGAACGTACCAATAAACGTTGATCGTGTCGCCAATAAAATTTACCTTTTTTTTCTATTAAACTTCGTTCACAAAGAATTTTTGCAATCTCTAAAGAAACATATCCTTTAAAGGCACGTGCAAGAGCGGCACTATTTAAACTGTCATATCCTTTAGATTTTTTGCTTTTTTGAGTAAGAAAATAGGAATAGTCTCTTAATTGCTGACATGCCGTCTCTGCAGGATGAGAAAATGGTCCTAAACCCTCAATGAGGCTTAGTGATAAAAATCGTTCGGGGATTACACCGCCAACCAGACTTGCGAGACAAGCCCCCATTGAGTGTCCTAACAGATGGAGCTTATCAAGTTTTAGCGCATTAATTAGTTCAATAACCACAAAAATGCCATCAAAAAAATGATAGTGACATCCTTCAGGAAGATGTGACGAATAACCATGTCCAGGTAAATCTACTGCAATAAAGTGAAAATCATTAGCTAAATAGGAGGCAAGGGGAGCAAAACTGTTTGCATTATCTAACCAACCATGTAGAGCTAGGATGGTTGGCTTATCTGGGCTTCCCCAGGTCCTGCAGGCTATAGAAAAACCTGGAATTGTAAGATTTAATGTGTTCATTTTATTTAATATTTTTTGATTATTATAAGCAATGATTATATCTCTACTGCAAATAGGAGAGCTATAATCCATTATAGATGAATAAGAATTTTTTACCGCGTCGTTTTACATATTACAATCACTTGCCACAAACAACTGTTGCATGTGATTTAAGACGTATGGAGTACAATTTTTTTTATCCATTTAATGTTATGCTTAATCCAGGAACTTGAACAGAGTTAACTATGCAACAAGAAACACAAAGCGTTTCATTAATTACTTACAATATCCATAAAGGGTTTGGTGTAGGGGCTGTACGTTTTTTGCTTCCTAAAATGCGTGACGCCATTACAAGCTTACAACCTGATTTTGTTTTCTTGCAAGAAGTTCAAGGTGAACATATAAAACGACAAAAGCGAATTAATTCTTGGCCTGACTCGCCACAATTTGAGTATATTGCTGAAAATATATGGCCTCACTATCTTTATGCCAAAAATGCCGTATATGAATCAGGACATCATGGAAATGCAATTTTAAGTAAATATGCTTTTGAACGATTTGAAAATATTAATCTTGCAAACATTCGCAGGGCTTCGAGGGGAATATTACACGCTCAACTAAAACTGGATAACGTTACTATTCATTTGTTATGTGTGCACTTAGGCCTTTTTAAGGCGGAGCGAATGGTACAATGTAATGCTTTAATGCAACGTATAAAGGACGTTGTTCCACAAGACGAACCTCTGTTGATGGCAGGAGATTTCAATGATTGGCGTACTATTATTTCTAAGCCTTTGGCTGAGGAATTAAATATAGAAGAAGCTTTTGTTTCGGTAGAGGGGCAGCACGCGCGTTCTTTTCCTGCGATTAGACCAGCGCTTTGCATTGATCGCGTCTATTTTAGGGGTATGAAAGTACAAGAAGTAGCTTGTTTACATGGCAAGCCTTGGCGAATGCTGTCTGATCATTTACCGCTTTATGCACGTTTTGAAGTAATTAAGCCCTAGATGAAGCTAAAGTAGCTACCTTTGCTTCATCCTGGCAATGTTCTTTTACAAAGATTATTCCATTTTGTTGTTGTATTCCCCAACACATGCAAGGCTATTTAAGCGAGCACGCTTCAATAAAGCTTCTTGTGCTTTAGCAATATTATCTTTATTTCCGCCCCAGGCCGCTAAACAATCTTCTTGTAATGCTCTACCGAAAGAGAAACTGAGCAACCAAGGTTGATGGTCGATGCTATTAATCGCATTTAAATTTGCTGTAGCTTGTTGTGGTGTTTGTCCACCAGATAGGAAATTAATTGTTGGTACTGAAGCAGGTACATTATTACGGAATACGCCGATTGTGTAATCAGCAATTTCATCAGGCTCACTGAAAGGGCTATGTGCTTTACCACAGGTTACCATGCTAGGTTTTAAGATAATATGTTCTAATTCAACCTGGTGAATAAATAATGCGTGGAATAACTCATGCAGGACAATTTCACATACTTCTGCACAATGTTCAATGCTGTGATCGCCATCCATAAGTACTTCAGGCTCAACGATAGGAACAATCCCTGCTTCTTGACAGGCTGCCGCATAACGAGCCAGATTTTCTGCCCCTGTTTTTACTGCAGTTAAACTGGGGGTAAATTCAGAAATTGAATAAACATTTCGCCATTTAGCGAATTTTGCACCTAACTTTTTAAAATGTTGTAAACGTTCAGCTAATCCATCTAAACCTTGAGTGACTTGCTCATTTTCAGTATTAGCTAAAGCAATTAATCCTTTATCTACTTTAATGCCAGGAACAATACCTTTATCGGCAAATAGTTTAGGAATAGGAGTTCCATGCTCGTCTGTTTGGCTAAAAGTTTCTTCAAATAAAATAACCCCGTTAACATATTGTTCCAAATCAGATGTAGTGGCGAGCAGTAGCCTATAGTCTCTGCGATTTTCTTCGGTATTCTCAATACCAATTGAGACAAAACGCTTGCCTATAGTTGAATTGCTTTCATCTGCAGCTAATATTCCTTTTCCCTCTTGCAGTATTTGCTCCATTGTATTAGATAGTTCTTCATAATTCATATTGTGTTTGCTCCTGATTGTTTATTATCTAGATATATATTTTTCACGAATAATTTGTTGCATGGCAAAACCTTGTTCTTTTAACGAGTTAAAAGCTTCGTCAATCATGCTGGGATTTCCACATAAATAAATAACATCACGCTGAGGGTCGAGGTTTAATGTAGGAAAAGCATGTTGTACGTAGCCACTGTATTCGTTTTCATTCAACTCATGCGTTGCCTGTCTGCTTAGATAGGGTCTAAATGTGACTTTAGGGTATTTTTGAGCAAACGCATAAAATTCGTTGGCGTAGAGAATTTCTTCCCGTCGTTGTACTCCTTGCAGAATTACTACTTCGAGTTCAGAATGTTGTTCCATGAGTACACTTAGTTCTTGCAACATTGCTCGATAGGGTGTTACTCCTGTACTGGTGGCAACTAAGATAAATCGATTGGGTATATCCTCTTTGATAATTAAGCGCCCATATGGACCACTGATCTGAATAGTGTCTCCAGGTTTTAAATTATAAAGGAATTCAGTGCCAGGTCCATTTTCAAAATAACCGGCTGCGATTTCAATTTTATTATCTTGTTTTGGCGCATTAGCTATACTATAACTACGTTTTAACGATTTTCCTTGATGTTCAAAGTGAATGGTTATAAATTGTCCAGGTAAATAATTAAAATTGGGTGCCACTTCACAATTAAAAATGAAGTGTTTTACTTTAGGAGAGATCATAAATGACTCTTTTAAAGTGATGGGGAATGTATTTATTTGCATGACGAATATCAACTTTACTGTAAAACTAGAGATTATAACTCTGAACTAAAGTTAATATAAGCAAAAAATTATGCATTACAAGTTTTAACGGCATATAATTATATTATGAATACACCAGATCTGATTACAATTATAGGCAATTTCAGCCGTTCTTTGTACCCGGTGCAGCATTTAATCAGTGGACTTGCGTACATACTGGGCATTTTATTTTTTTGGACTGCTATTTCCAAACTTAAAAAAATCGGAGATCACCGAGCACAATCATCATCGCAGGAAAAGATGTATACCCCTATGATGTACTTAGTATTTGGCGCGGCACTCCTGTATTTACCTACTGCCTTAGATGTTATGGCCAATACAACCTTTGGCGTTGGTAATATTTTAACTTATACTTCCTATAGTCCCTTAAATATATTCAGTTCTATGGGCTTATTGATTCAAACAGCAGGGGTATTATGGTTTGTTCGTGGGAGTGTATTGGTTGCACAGTCCAGTCAACCAGGGACCCAGCATGGGCCTAAAGGCTTGGTATTTATAATTGCTGGGGTATTGGCAATGAATTTCGATAATACCATCGCCATGCTAAATTACGTAGTGAGTTCTATGGCTCGTTGGACTATGGCAATCACAGCCAGTCAAGGATATTAATCGTTTCTAACTTTCTTCCCCACAGATTCTAAGGTTGTTAGCTTTGGCAAAATCAATAATGGATTGATACAACAAAGGACTTGATTCTTTAAGTTTGGGATCAAGTAAAACGCATTGATATCCCTCACTATTTACACTGGGTCGTAATAGGGGTGAATAATGAATGCGGCTGTTTTTAAAGCTTGCTAGCGAACCACTCATTCGCTCAGCCCAGTCGCTGGGTCGAAAAGTTTTTCCTTGGTCAGTTATTCCCTCTATAATAATGGTCTTATTTTTCGGTGTAGCCATAGCTTTTTATGCAATATAAATACAGTGTGATAAGTATACCATCATATGCTAGATGCTGTACCGTAATTTATTCATTTTTTACAGAAATAAATTTGTGTTAAATTTGGTTTTCAAAAGTAATTTTTATCCCTATTATGTCAACATATTCTATTTGGCATTTTTTTGAAGGTTATTAAGAATGGAAAAAGATAGTCATTCTGGTATTTATTTGTTGCCTAATTTGTTTACAACGGCCAGCTTATTTGCAGCATTTTATTCCCTTGTTGCATCAATGAAAGGGCAATTTGAAGCCTCTATCATTGCTATATTTATTGGTATGATTGCCGATGGTTTGGATGGGCGAATTGCTCGCTTAACTCATACACAGACTGAATTTGGTGCTGAATATGACAGTTTATCCGATATGGTGACATTTGGCGTTGCGCCTTCATTATTGGTATATAATTTAATTTTAAGTCAGTTGGGAAAAGTAGGCTGGCTTGTTGCGTTCGTATATACAGCCGCTGTTGCTTTACGATTAGCGCGTTTTAATACCCAGCTTGAGACAGCAGATAAACGATACTTCCAGGGATTACCTTGTCCACCAGCCGCTGCTGTGATGGCTTCCTTTGCTTGGTTATGCTATCAAAATGAATGGCAGAATATGTTTGTTTCTCTATTAACAGCCATTTTATCATTAGTTGTTTCAGGCTTAATGGTGTCCAACTTTCGCTATTACAGTTTTAAAGAAGTGGATTTTAAGGGAAAAGTTCCATTTCTTTACGTCTTAGTGATGATTATTTTGTTTGTAGCCATTGCAGCAAATCCTTCGTTGGTTTTATTTGTTGGTTTTACCATTTATGCATTATCTGGCTTGCTTATGACTTTACTGGCGTTGCAAAAAATGAGAAAGCAAAGGAAGAACTCGGAGAAATAAAGCAATTCAAAATAAACTTACAAAAAAATTCAATGAATATTTTTAGGATTGATTTTCAGAAAGGATCATTATTTCAATCCTGTTTACTCACCTTCGCCAAAATAATTATTAATTAGATGCGTTAAGGCCTCATTCATTTGTACTTCATCGGGGCCTTCTATTTCCATAATGAGTTCACTCCCTTTATTGGCTGCAAGCATCATGACCCCCATAATGCTTTTTCCATTAACGGTTTGTGAGTTGCTGGTTACATCAATTTGGCTTTGGTATTTTGCTGCGGTAGAAACAAATTTTGCCGAAGCGCGTGCATGTAAGCCCAACTTATTAATTATTTTAATCTTAGTTTTAATCATAGCGCCCACAATGTACCACGAATTAAGTAATAAGTGTAGCTGAGTGCCGTCAAGTGGAGTCTAGAAGAATAAGGAGACACCTCTCTGTTCTCAAGCATACTTCGATTAGGGACTGATTACATTTGACTAGCTTGGCCAAATTGTCCTTATTTTTCAATTAGTCCACTTTGGCTCAAGCTAGCAAATGCAAACGGCCTTTATTTCTTAATCATGGTGTTTCTGACTTTTTTCTTTATGTTTGAGCAGTTGACGTTCCAGTTTATCAATTAAAGCATCAATTGCAGCATATAAATCTTCAGATTCTGAAGTTGCATGCAGTTCAACTTTGTTTACGTGAACCGTTGCTTCAGCAATTTGGCGTAGTTTTTCTACATTGAATACTACATTAATGGATTTGATTTGATCAAAGTGACGCTCAAGCTTATCGAATTTTTCTTCGGTAAATGCTCTGAGGGCGGGAGTAACATCAATATGATGTCCAGTGATGTTAATTAACATAAAAAAATCTCCGAGTTACATAGAATCATGATGAAATCATGATCCTTAATTAATTACAAATAATTTTTCGTTCATTAGATGGAGCAATTCCCATTGCTTCACGATATTTTGCTACGGTTCGTCTTGCTACTTTGATACCCTGTTCTTCCAATAATTGGGTAATTTTACTGTCACTTAATGGTTTTTTTCTATTCTCCGCGGAAATTAATTTTTTTATCACAGCACGTATTGCAGTAGAGGAGCATTCATCTCCTGCATTTGTGTTGACATGGCTTGAGAAAAAGTATTTAAGTTCAAATACTCCTCGGGGTGTATGGATAAATTTTTGTGTAGTGACACGAGAGATTGTCGATTCATGCATATCCAGAGCAGAAGCAATGTCATTGAGAATCAATGGTTTCATTGCTTCTTCACCATATTCGAGAAATCCTTGCTGATATTCCATAATACATTTGGCTACTTTAAGGAGCGTTTCCTGACGGCTTTGGATACTTTTTAAAAACCAACGTGCTTCTTGTAGGTTATTTTTCAAGAACTGATTGTCTGCACTATTATCAGCGCGTTGAATCAAAGAGGCATATTGGTTATTAATACTTAAATTAGGAAGCACGCTTTGGTTGAGTTGAACCTTCCATTTATGGTTAACTTTTTTAACAGTTAAGTCCGGAATAATGTATTCAGTAATGTCTTCATGAATCAAATTACCAGGCTTAGGGTTTAATCCTTGAATGGTCTTTAATACTTCATCAACCGTTTTTTCAGTAATCTGATGATTTTTCATTAATTGCTTATAATTGTGCTGGGCTAGCAACTCGATGTTTTCTGTAATAATTTTTTTGGTTAGAGCTAAATATTCACCATCCAATGGAAGTTGTTCTAGCTGCACAAGTAGTGTTTCTGCGAGATTTACAGAGGCACAACCCACAGGGTCAAATAATTGCAAACGATGACGTACTGCTTCTATTTCATCTAAATCCAGTGGATGTTCCTCGCTGGTAAGACTTGTATGCAACTCCGTAAGGCTCATTGTTAGAAAGCCATCGCTATTTACTGCATCAATGATAGCTGTTGCGATCGCCCTATCCACATCACTCATAGGCGAAAGTTCCAGTTGCCATCTTAGATGGTCTTGTAAGTTGGTCGTTGTGCAATGTAAGTTATCAAAATTATAGTCATTTTCTTCAAAAGCAGAGCGTTTATTTGAGCTTTGGTAAAGTTCTGACCATTGAAAGTCATATGACTCATCATTATCTTGTTGTTTTACTTCCGCCGTTTCAAATCCCTCTTTATCTTCGCTGGGAGTGGCTTCAAGCATTGGATTTGATTCAACAATGAGTTGGATTTCTTGCTGTAAATCGAATGTTGAGAGTTGTAACAGTCTTATTGCTTGTTGTAACTGTGGGGTTAGTGTTAAATGCTGGCCAATGCTTAGTTGCAATGATGGTTTCATGCAAATCCTCTTTGTATTCATTGCTATTTACTATCAGTTTAAACGATTCGTAAGGATTATCCAGTATCTACTACGTTAATTTAGAAAATAACCGATGAAAAAACGGCACTTAATAACTGGGTTGCAGTAATAAAATACAAAGCTTGGGTCTCAGGTACTGTTTGCTTGAGCAAACATACTGAAATAAATGAATTGCTATGATGGTGGAGAATTGGCGTTGCCTAAAATAAATAAAAGCCCCATAAGCTATGGGGCTTAAATCATTATTTTACTTTTTTCTCTTTAAAAAGAACATGCTTACGTACTTTAGGATCGTACATCATAAGCTCCATCTTTTCAGGATGGTTTCTTGGGTTTTTAGTTGTAGTTTTATAGTATCCAGTTCCTGCTGTGGATTCCATTTTCACTTTGATAGTGACGGCTGCCATGGTTTATCCCCTTAGTTATACTTTTTCGCCTTCAGCTCTGAGTTTATCCAGAACTGCTTTAATACCTAACTTGTCTACAATACGCATACCTTTGGTGCTAAGTTTTAATGTGACAAATCGTTTTTCTTCTTCAACCCAGAAACTATGATTCTGAATATTCGGCAGAAAGCGTCTTTTAGTTTTGTTGTTAGCGTGCGACACTTTATGACCAGTCATGGGTCGCTTGCCAGTTACCTGACATACTCTAGACATTGTGTTACTCCAAAATAGGTTTTAATTTGCTTGTCTTTGTAAAATTCTGGGCAAATAGCCGGATGTGAAATACAAGAGCGGTTTTATATCAAAAAAATGCATTAGTTGCAAGATTTTTGTAAAAACATATAATTCAGGCTTTGACAAAATATGAGTGCAATTTATGCAACGCAAGATAAAAAGTTATGTCTTAAGGGCTGGTAGGGTGAGCAATCGGCAACGTCAAGGATTAGATCTTTGGTTTAAAAATTATGAGCTTACTGTGGGTGGAAGTCCATGGAATTTGGCAGAAGAGTTTCACCGTGTTGCAGATACAGTTGTTGAAATAGGTTTTGGCATGGGTGCCTCATTGTTAACTATGGCTCAAAATAATCCGGAAATTAATTATATAGGAATAGAGGTGCATCAGGCTGGCGTCGGTAGTTTGGCTGCTGATTTGCATGAATCTCAATTATCTAATGTACGTATCGTTGCTCATGATGCTGTTGAAGTATTTCGCACACAATTGTTGGACAATTCAATTGCAGGTGTACAAATTTTTTTCCCAGATCCATGGCATAAAAAACGCCATCATAAAAGACGTTTAATTCAGAACGAATTTATTCAATTATTAACAACAAAAATAAAGCCTGGAGGGTTTATCCATTGTGCAACGGATTGGCAAGATTATGCGGAACATATGTTAGATGTTTTATCCACAGAGCCTTCTTTGCAGAATACTCAAAAAGAAGGAGGATATTCACCTAGGCCTTTATCGCGCCCACTTACAAAATTTGAGCTTCGTGGCGAACGCTTGGGGCATGGGGTTTGGGATTTAATTTTTACTAAAATTGGATGAGGACCCTTGCTTAAATTCACAAAGCTTTTTTTTGAAAAATTGATGAATTTGTAGAAATTTTAACTATCCTTTTGATCTTCTATTGTCCAATGTGTAATATGAATCCGGATGGAACATTACAAAGGACGTAATATGGAATTTATCACTGAAATAAATGCAGCTATAAAATCAGGGTTGAAAGGATTTAACGAGTTCATTGAGCAAAAGCTGCAAGTAGACACCAATTATCTTGAGCATCCATTTTGGATGGCAGAAGGTGCTCAAGTAACCGTTTTGAATTATTTGATTCAACTACACCAGAGAAAAAAAAGAGATTCTGTTGATGAGAAGCGACCTTCTGATCTCACTGAATTTATTGATCTGGTCCTTGGCAAGATTCAGAATAAAAATATTGGCCAGCCTTTGCACCAAGCAATTGCTTTAGGTAAGGTGCGGTTAGCTCTTCATCTTTTGGAGTCTCATAATTTTGATATCAATCAACGTGATGAAGAGGGACGCACGCTCTTGTCTTTGGCATTGCCTACTAAAAACCGTCAATTATTGGAAAAAATCTTAGTCGCTAAACCTGATGTTAATGCGCCAACACGACTTACAGAAGGTCGTATTCCCTCTCAACCCTTGCATCAAGCCATAGCACTTGATTTTACTTCAGGAGTAATAAATTTAGTAAGAAGCGGTGCAGATGTGACAAATCCTTTAGGCACGATGAAAGAAACTCCACTGCAATTGGCTGCACGGCAAGGCAAGATTAAGGCGCTTGAAGCCTTATTAGAAGAGGCCCCAGTAGAAAAACTGAAGCTTGAGGCGGAAAATAATAAATGTTCTGAAGATAAGAAAACAGGTGAGAATGCAATTGAAGCTCTTTGTAAGCAGTTGAATCATAATCGGCACAACAAAGATTTACTGCGGGGGGTTGCAATGTTGCTTTGTCGTGGTGCTGAACCACCACGAAGTGAAGCACTCTGTCAATTATTAGCCGATAAACGTAGTGAGTTGCTCAAAGAGATCGATCGCTATCTGGATACTCGCCCCGAATTAGTGGATCCTTTTGTGAACCGATGCCATTTAAATGACAGTGCATTGTATAAAATAATTTATGTGGATCATTCTTGGGGAAGTACTTTACGCCAGCTTTTCGGTAGGCCAAGTGAGGCAGCCTTTGTTATAGAGCGGTTAGTTACTCGCAAATACAGCCGTCGACCGGAAGGGAGTATAGCAGCCTCTATATTGCCAACAGTCGCGGCAGTACCATTAAAAGAAAATGAGCCTCCATTTAAACTTTATGCGGAATTTGTACGACGTTATAACGAAGCTTATGAGAATCAAAAAATTCCCAATCCTTGGAGTACCATGCGTTGGATGATTGCTGAGGGAAAATGTAATTGGGAGACCGTAAAAGAATATGCTCGTACCCATAAAGGAACTAGAACGCAGATTATTTATGATGATATGTTTAAGACCTTGCCGAAAATGGAGATGCATGAACAAATTGAGAGTTCAGTTGTAGACGTTGAAAACAGGCTTAGCTCTATTGAAGTTAAGTAATAAACCAATTTTAATTACAGTTGCATATTTTCTCTGTAGAGATAGGAACCACAATAAGAGTTTAGAGGAGACTATCTCTCTAATTAAATAATAAATGGATGTCATGTATGCATTGAATTAAAATTAGTAGTTAATCGTAGTCTTAATATATTTTTGGGGTGTAGTCATTATGAATATTAGTTTATTACTTTTAATGATGATTTGTTTTATTGGTATGATTAGTCCAGGGCCAGATTTTATACTTGTCACAAAAAACGCTTTTTTTTACCCCAAACGACAGGCTTTGGCAACGGCCTTTGGTATTGTCACTGGATGTCTTTTTCATGCAACTTATTGTATTTTGGGATTGGCATTTATTATCACTCAAAGTATTGTCCTTTATACCACTATAAAATATATCGGCGCATGTTATTTAATTTATCTTGGATTAAAAGGTCTAAAATCCAAACATTCTGCAACAATATCTCAAGAGCAGGCTTCCATAAAAAATATAACGATTTCAAAAGCTTATATTGAAGGTGTTTTGTGTAATGCTTTAAATCCAAAACTTGCAGTTTTTCTCCTGAGCTTGTTTACCCAATTTGTCTCAATTAATGCATCAATGGGTGATAAGGCTTTAGTCGCTGGAGTATTTGTTACTGAGTCTGCTTTTTATTGGCCTTTATTAGTTTTATTTCTGCAATCTAATAAAGTTCGAGTGGTATTTGCTAATTTTCAAGCTGTTTTGAGTCGTTTGTTTGGTGGTTTATTGGTTTATATAGGAATTCGAGTGATGTTGAGCGCGGATTAGTTGTTTTATGAGGAATACAATGTTGAAAACAGCATTAGGTTTAAAAAAAACAGAGTTGGATACCCCTTGCTTAGTAATTGATAAAAATATTCTACAATCCAATTTAGCAACCATGAGAACACATTCTATTGAGAATAAAGTTAATGTCCGACCGCATTGTAAAACTCATAAGTGTTCCAAATTAGCTCAGTTACAAATTGAATACGGAGCAATAGGTGTCAGTGTTGCAAAAATTTCTGAAGCGGAAGTTCTTATTCGGAATGGAATATCCAACGTACTGATCACGTCTCCAATAGTCACGAGCAATAAGATTTCTAGGCTTATCTCCTGTTTGGAACACGCTCCTTCTACTTTAATAGTTGTAGATAATAAGGAAAATCTTGCCGCTTTAAATGAAGCTGGTGCACGCAGTAAGAAGATGATTCATGTACTCGTGGATGTCGATCCAGGAATAGGACGTACCGGGGTTAAACCAGAATATGCCTTAAATTTTGCGTTAGAAATGAAGCAATTTCCTTGGTTAAACTTGATGGGAATTCAATGTTATGCAGGTAATTTACAGCATATATCTTCCTTTAATGAACGCAAAATTAAATCATTGCAAACAATGCAAATGGCAAGTGACCTTGTAAAACGTTTTAGAAAAAATGGTCTTAATTGCCCAATATTAACAGGAAGTGGAACAGGAACTTATGATATTGATGTTGAGGCAACAGAAGTAACTGAGGTTCAACCGGGTTCTTATACGGTTATGGATGTTCAATATACTTCTATTGGTTCTCAAAGCAACCCGGAGCAATTTAATACATTCAAACCGGCACTGACACTTTTGACTACAGTCATCAGCAATAACAGAACTGAGCATGTTACCGTCGATGCAGGGACGAAATCCATTTATGTCGATCAATACAAACCTAAAATTATTAGTCATCAGGGTTTGGAATATGATTGGGGGGGATTTGGTGATGAACATGGAAAGATTACCGCTGTAAATGGCACTCAATTACCCCCATATGGTGACGTTTTAGAACTGGTGGTCCCTCATTGCGATCCCACAATTAATTTATTTGATCAATTTTTTATTACTGAACATGATATTGTAGTTGATATTTGGAATATTGATCTTAGAGGAAAATGTCAGTAGTTTCTCAAAAACTTGAACGATTTTTGTAATAGAACCAAAGCGATACATTAACTACCTTAATTAGACTTTGTCGCATGAAAAGGCATAGTATCTGAACAATAAAGAATTCAGATTGAGCTAATTCCATCGTGAAAACTTGCTTAAACTTCATATACCCCATAGAATTCTAGTTTTCTTAGAATTGGCCAGGAGAGTAGTACATGGGGTGGAATGAGCCAGATAAAGGCAAAGATCCCTGGAAGGGTAAAAATCAGCCTCCAGATTTAGATGAAGCTCTTAAACGTGTTCATGACAAATTGAAGAAGATTCTATTCGGAGGAGCTGCTAAAATGAACAATGAGCCTTCCAAAAAATCAAATAGCGGGCTAGTGACTTTAATCGTTGTCTCGATTGCGTTTATTCTCTGGGTACTTTCTGGCATTTTTATCGTTGATCCTGCTGAGCAAGCGGTTATTCTTCGTTTTGGTAAATATGTAGAAACTGTGGGGTCCGGACCTCATTGGATACCAAGAATTATTTCTTCTAAAATCATTATGAATGTGGATAGGGTGTTGGATTATTCCTATTCTGGGCAAATGCTTACTCGAGATGAAAATTTGGTTTCCGTGTCTTTAGCCGTGCAATACCGTATTGGTGATCTGGAGGATTACTTATTTAATGTTGCCAATCCCGAAGAAAGTTTGCAGCAAGCGACCTCAAGTGCTCTAAGGCAAGTAGTGGGAACAACTACATTAGATCAAATGATTACGGAAGGTCGTGAAGTTTGGGGCAATCAAGTTCAAGATACTTTGGCAAAAACATTGGATCTTTATAAAACGGGTATTTCGATCGTGAACGTATCACCTCAGCCCGCACGTGCACCTGAGAGTGTTCAAGATGCGTTCGATGACGCGATTAAAGCACAAGAAGATGAAAAACGTTTTAAAGAACAAGCCTATGCCTATGCAGCTAAAGTAGTACCGATTGCTGAAGGGAGGGCAAGCCGTATCCTGCAAGAAGCCGAAGCTTATTCCAAACAGGTTGTATTGAATGCCCAGGGAGAGGTTTCTGAGTTCTTAGCTTTGCTCCCTCAATATACCGCGGCCCCTAATATTACGGCGGAACGTATGTATTTAGAGACAATGCAAAAAGTATTAAGCAAGAGCAGTAAGATCATTGTTGATAGCAAATCCAGTAATTTATTGTATCTACCTTTAGATAAATTATTTGAAAAGCCTGCCGGTTTTCGAAATGTCTCCGCCAAAAATGGTAAAACGGAGCGAGATGACATCGGTGAGACAGAGAATTTAATCGATGATCGTGAGTTTACTAGACCTGTTTATCGACAAGGGAGAGATTAACAATGAAAACTACTGCTAGAACCCTTGGCATCTTGATCTTCGTACTCTTGTTATTTTTATTGACCAGCGTATTTACTATCACCGAAGGACAGCAAGGTATTCTTTTGCGTTTAGGTCGTCTGGTCGATGATAAGTTGACTAATAAAGTTAAAGTATTGAATCCTGGATTGCATTTTAAAATACCATTTATCGAAAATGTACGCATTTTTGATACGCGTATTCAAACTATGGATATCAAATCGACTCGTATTGTCACCAAGGAAAAAAAGGATGTAATGGTTGATTATTATGTTAAATGGCAGATTACTGATTTGGCCCAATACTTTAAGTCAACCGGTGGCAGTGAATTTAAAGCGGAAACATTATTGGAGCAACAATTAAATACATTATTACGTGCTCAGTTTGGTAAACGTACCATTCCAGAAGTAGTTTCGGGTGGTCGTGACGATTTAATGGAATTGTTGCGTAAAGCGGCTCAAAAACAAGCTGGCGGGCTAGGCATAATTGTGGTGGATGTCCGCATTAAAGGAATAGAGCTACCGGCCAATACCAGCAATGCGATTTATCAACGCATGCGTGCTGATATGCAAAAAATAGCGAATAGGCATCGCGCTGATGGTCAAGCAGCTGCTGAGGAAATAAAAGCTAAAGCAGACGCTAATGTTATGGTCTTATTGGCGAAGACTCGCAGTAATGCGCAGAAAATAAGAGCAATTGGACAAGCACAAGCTGCATCAATCTATGCGGATGCATACAATAAAAATAAAGATTTTTTCTCTTTATATCGTAGCTTACTTGCATATGAAGGGAGTTTTAATAGCAAAAGGGATATTTTGGTATTGGATCAAAGTAATGCATTTTTCGATTATTTTAAGGAAGCCATACCAAAAAATGATGGTGTACCTGCTAAAAAGTAACTATAATGTTGAGTTTTGGTAACTATTCATCCTAGAGCAAAATTGTGGATAACATCCACATATGAGTACAGGTTGAATAAAAACATTCTGAAAAAGCACAATGACCTTGTGAGTATTTTCAGAATGTTTTTTATTTAAGATGCCTCCAATGTGGAATCAGCCTGGGGGAGGAGTAGTTACAAATTTTGTTGAAATTGAGTCCAAGTGTGTTCTCAATTTAGAGCGGCGAATAGCATTTTGCAAATTAAGAGTAGATCATGGGTAAAAACGTTGTTGTTTTAGGAACGCAGTGGGGCGATGAAGGCAAAGGTAAAATTGTCGATTTATTAACTCAAGATGCGCAGGTTGTTGTTCGTTATCAAGGCGGTCATAATGCAGGCCATACCTTAAAAATTAATGGGGTGAAAACGGTTCTACGTCTCATTCCTTCCGGTATGCTGCGACCCAATGTAATGTGTTACATTGCAAATGGAGTGGTTCTGGCGCCTGATGCACTTTTGAGTGAAATTAAAGAACTTGAAAACAGTGGAGTTGATGTTCGTTCTCGCTTACGGATTAGCATGGCATGTCCTTTAATCCTCCCATGTCATGTGGCTATGGATAAAGCACGCGAAGCACATATGGGGAATGCTGCGATTGGTACTACTGGCCGTGGTATAGGACCAGCGTACGAAGACAAGGTAGCTCGTCGCGCTCTAAAGGTTAGTGATTTATTTCACCCTGAGCGGTTCGAAAAAAAATTAGCAGACCTTTTAGATTACTACAATTTTGTTTTGACACAATATTTCAAACAGCCTGCTGTAGCGATGCAACCCATATTAGATTCTGCTTTGCATTGGGCTGAGGAATTACGTCCCATGGTATGTGATGTTTCTGCTTGTTTGCATGAACATAGAGAAAATGGGGATAATATTTTATTTGAAGGAGCCCAAGGGGTCTATCTTGATATTGACCATGGTACTTATCCTTTTGTTACTTCTTCAAACACGTGTGTGGGCTCAGTAATTAATGGTGCAGGATTTGGTCCTAAATACCTTGATTATGTTTTAGGCATTACAAAAGCGTATACTACACGTGTTGGTGGTGGTCCATTTCCGACCGAGCTTTTCGATGACGTAGGTAAACGAATCGCTGAGCGTGGCCAGGAGTTTGGGGCGGTAACCGGAAGACCTAGACGCTGTGGCTGGTTTGATGCGGTTTTATTAAAACATTCTATTGAATTGAATAGTATTACTGGATTGTGTATTACTAAGCTGGATGTTCTGGATAATTTAGAGGTATTACGCATCGCTGTTGCATATAAGGACGAAAACGGTAATTTAATTTCTCGTCCACCTCAATCAGCGGCTGATTTTCAAGGTTTAGAGCCAGTTTATGAAGAAATGCCCGGTTGGGAAGAGTCTACGGCCGATATCACGAACATCAGTGATTTGCCTGCCAATGCCATTGCTTATTTGAATAGAATAGAAAATCTTCTCAAAGTTCCTATTGATATATTATCAACAGGTCCAGAACGTGACTCGACGATTATTTTACGCAGTCCATTTAAAGCTTAATTGTCCTTGGCTATACAAAAAGCCAGGCATTGTTTCTAAGTGCCGCGACTTGTTCGCGGTATCTAGTAGTTTAATCAGCAGCAACAGACTTCTTCATAAAAATCACATCATCTGGATGTAAATCTTCAATCAATTTAATATTCGCTTACACCTTGCTTCGTGTGTTTCAGGCTCTTTACTCCAATAAACCAATCGCTAATCTGTAATGTTTTGATAAGATTCAGAGTTCTTTGCATTGAATTGCTATATTGGAAATTTCGGTATTTAATGGATACCGCGAACAAGTCGCGGTACATAAATGAGGGATGGATTGTCAAAACACTGAGTTTCAGTCACAAGGATATAGATATTTAAAACTTATTCTCAAATGCGCGTAGTTTTTTCTCTAAATTCCATTGTAATTGCGCTTTCTCATTTGCTTTTATAAACTGCTGACAGCTTTCACTTTCTAAATCTTGGCAATCATGAGTCAAGAGAGCTTTACCTGAATCGGACCAAATGCTCTTTCCTGGTACGAATGCGTAGGTTAGGGCATTTCTATTGATTTGTTTTAAAGTTTGATAATCCAGACCATGTTCTAATACGGCTTCAACATATTGCTGAGTTAAATTGGTCCGCAATATCCCTTCATCATCAGTAGATAAAACAACTGGAACATGATGTTGGAGATAAAAATTCAGAGGGTGGTTGCGCCCTGAAATCTTTAATATTTTTAAATTGCTGATGAGATTAATTTCTACTGCCTTATGATGTTTCGCCATGAAGTTTAAGGTTTTTTCCTCATTATTTTCATGAGCAATATCTACTCCATGCCCGATTCTTTGCGCCTGACCAGTAAAAAGCGCATCATGGATGTGATAATCCAAATCTTCGGGAGCAACTATTTCTTGGCTTAATTCGCCAGCATGTAAAGCGATGTTGACTTGTGGGTAGAGCTCATGAAGATACTGGTACATTTGCATTTGTTTACGAAAATCGCGCAAAGAAATAATACCGTCCTCAGGTTGCACCAAATTAACGCCAACAAGCGCACCGTTGCTTTTTATGGATTGAGTTACGGCTTCAAAAGCATTAAGTGTTTGTGCAAAGAGATTATCTAATGATTGCTCTCTAAGCGAATAATATAAAAATTTAACTTTTATTTGGCAGGCTTTTTTTTCTGGATGTGTTTCACAGCCCAATTCGCGGCGTGTTTGTTGCAAAATTCGATTTGATTCTACCACAGTGTAGTTAATATTATTTTGAAAATCTTGATTTGCTAATAAACGCTTTCTTTTTTGATTAAACGAAGTGGTATCTTTGAGCATATCCCCAAAACTGCTAGAGTGGGCGTTATCAGGTAAAATCATTAATTCCATATATTGTTCATTTTGTTGCGCTGCGGTTTGCAATACTGCTGCTACTAACTCAGGCTGATGATCTGCAACTATAGGAATGAACTTGTCGAATGAGTTGAAAAAGTGATCATGCCCTGATTCTTTCCCTGGTACAAATTCTTTCATAGACCAACTTCTCACAGTATTTGCATAGAGTTCAGGGTGGTTAAGCAGATCCTTTGTATCAATTCCATTACATACAGAGGAAGTTTTACTAACATTCCAATTGGTTGTATTTAAGCAATAGCTATCTTTGGCTGCTAGCTCCAGCATAACCTCAGGGTAAGCTCCCCCAGCTAAGTGATAATGTAATTCACCACCCTTAGGCATACTCTTAAAAAATGCATATAATGCGTTAGGATCATTTTTTATTTGGTCGAAATGGGATTGGACATTAGCTTGTGAAAAAGAGGAAAAAAATAGACCAGCAAGGAGTGGTATTGATTTAATATAGTTCATTGTATTCGAAAATATGTCAGTTTTGTGGGAATTATCGCACAATTATTATTAAATCCCAACCATTGTATTTAGGATCTATTCATAGCAAAATGATTTTATTGTTCTTAGGGGCTGTCATATAAGCTCTCGTCACAATTATATTTCACCTATTAGTGGGGCTATAAAGTGAGGGACTGGACATGCAGGAAAGGGGGCAACACTCATTTGAATGTAATACCCTATAAAGTCTAATCAACTAGGATGATGAACATGAAACATTTTTTATCAAAATTTTATACTGTATTAGGTACTTTTTTTCTGTCGTTAATGACAGCGAGTTTTGGTAATGCGACATCAGATCTGAGTGATTCTACAAATAAAGCTAAAATGACAATCAATGTGGCTATTTATGCTCCCTTTTCTGAGAAATCTGCTTTTATTGGTAGAAATATGTTAGGAGCAATGGAAATTGCCCGGGATCAATTAAAGTCCTCAGAAATTAATTATGAGTTTTATACGCTGGATAAAATGCCCAATAATGCTAATGCAGCAAATACTTTGCAAAAATTTATAGATGCCCATCACATTAACGTAATTATGACTGAAGGAGTAGAGAGTGGGGCTTTAGTTGCACCTTTGGCAAAAAAAAATAAACTCATACACTTTTGTCTCACGGATGACTCAATAATTGCTGATGGAAAAAATAATTTTCAGGCACAAAGCCCTAATCACAAGCAAACTGCTGTTTTAACACAATCAATGAAGCCAGAGTTTATCGCGCAATTTAAACAAGAATATCTTAGCCACCCTATCAGTGAAGCCGGTTATGCTTTTGATGTATTCCATCTAATTCATAATAGTGCTTTGCTTGCAATGCAAACCCATTCTGATTTTTCCAGCCAAGCAATCGCAACACATCTCTTGGCTCTTGAGCCAGGAACAGGGGTCATGGGCGCATTTAATTTAAACAAAAATGGGGTTTCCTATAAGAAGCAGACCCTTACTGCCTAATTTTAATCTACCAATGCAGCAAGCTTCAAAAAGAAAAGGAGCCTAAGTGGCTCCTTTTTTTGATGAGAGACAAATTATCTATTAGCTAAAGCCATACCTTCCAAAACCGTCAAAGCAGCATAGAGTTGATAATCATTGTGCATTAGCTCATCCATTTGTGCCTTGAAATTTTTAGCTTTAGCTTCTTGATTACTTTTATTGATTATGTGCCCATTAAGATTTGCTTCACTGTATCCTGTAGGATCAGCAGGCTTCGCAGCAGTTTTAGGAATTTCTACTTCATTAACTACGATATCAGGCACAATTCCTTGAGCTTGAATTGAAGTTCCTGATGGGGTGTAATACAAAGCAGTAGTTAACTTGATCCCTGTTTTTTCATCTAGTGGCAAGACAGTTTGTACTGAGCCTTTACCAAAGCTTGTTGTACCAAGAATAACAGCTCGTTTGTTATCTTTCAGAGCGCCAGCTACAATTTCAGCTGCAGATGCAGAGCCGTTATTAATTAATACAACCATTGGAGCATCGTGTAAGACATCTACTCCTTTGGATAAGGCGGTAAAATCTGAACCAGGTAAACGTCCTTTAGTTGAGACAATTGTTTCTGGTTTTCCTGATTTATCTTTACCAAGGAAGGCATCAGAAACTTGAATTGCTGAATCAAGAAGTCCCCCTGGGTTGTTACGTAAATCCAGGATCAGGCCTTTTAAATTTCCACCAGATTGTTGTTTTAGCCTATCAATGGCTTGCAACATATCTTTTCCAGTTAATGCTTGGAATTGGGTTAAACGAATATAACCATATCCGGGGGCGATTATTTTGCTTTGTACACTTTTAATTAGGATAATTTCTCGCATCAAATCAAAAGTAAGCGCTTTATTAACCCCTTTACGTAAGATAGTCAATTGAATAGTACTTCCAGCTTTACCACGCATCAAATTGACTGCATCTTTAAGTGAGAGACCCTGAACGGATTCTTTTCCCAATTTAATAATGTAGTCACCAGATTTGATGCCTGCTTTAAAGGCTGGCGTATCAACGAGAGGAGTCACTACTTTTACCACTCCATCTTCCATGGTCACTTCGAGCCCCAAACCACCAAATTCACCACTAGTTGAAGTTTGTAGTTCTTTAAACTCTTCTTCATCCAAGTAACTGGAATGAGGATCCAGTCCATTGAGCATACCACGAATGGCATTATCAAAGAGTTCTTTATCATCAACAGGTTTTACATAGTATTTTTTAATTTCACCAATAGCATTGGAAAAACGTTGAACATCTTCTAAAGGAACCGCTTTCGTCGTAGAGCTTGAGGTTGTAGACGTATCTGTATTAGCCTCATCTTCAGCAAAGCTTGTGAGAGGTAACATAAGAGTAAACGCGTATACTATCGCAAGCTTGCCTGGGTATAGTTTTCTTATCAACATAGCGATCTCCTCAGATGCAAGGCCACAAAATAAGCCATCTTCTTTTATTATAATTATTGAAATGCAATTAAGGTGCCAGGGTTATCTATGACAACCAGTTAAGTGGTGGAATAGCCTTTCCCCTTAGTCTTATTTCAAAGTATAGACCGTTTTGTTTAATTCCGCCGCTATGACCAACACTTGCAATTTGTTCATTTTGGCGTACATACTGGCCCTTGCTCTTAAAGAGAGATTGATTATGAGCATACAAGGTCATAAAGCCTTGTCCGTGATCAATAATAAGCAGTAAACCATAGCCTTTAAGCCAGTCACTGAATACTACTTTCCCAGGATAAACGGCAGTGACTACTGCGCCTTCCTCGGCAAAAAATGTCACTCCTTGGTTCATTTTTCGTAGAGAGCGGCTCTGGCTGTGGATTGGAAGCGGCAATTTTTTGCGCATCTGACTAAAGGGTGTACTCGTAGGAGTAATGCTTTGTTGTGTTGCTAATGATTTGAGTAAACGTGCTAGATTTTCTTTATTTTTTCGTACCTCGCGTAAAGTGTTTTGTTTGTCTTGAATTTCATGATTCAGTGATTGAATTAGAGCGGTATGATAACTTTTATTTTGTTGCAGTTGCTGCTGATGTTGAGTAAGTTCTTTTTTTAATTGTTTATTGGCAATGAGTTCTGTTCTGAGTTTTTCTTTACTATCACTAAGGTTCGCACGAGTTTTATCAATTTTCTCGATAAGCTGTTGCCGTGATTTAACGATGTACTGATAATAAGTTAAGGTTCGACTGACTTTATTGGGATCATCCTGATTCAGTAGCAACTTAAGTGGTTGATACTCACCCATTTGATAACGAGCACGTACATGATTCGCTAATAATTGTTGTTGGGTAACCAACTGTTGATTTAATTGATTTACTTGTTCTTGTAGGTCGGTAATTTTACTTTCTTTATTCTTGATATCATCTTGAATGGAGCGTAATTTATGAATTCCTGTACCGATTTGCTTTTCAGTTTCTGACAGTTCCTTATTTAAAATACCTTGTTTATCGTGCGCTGTATTCAATGTTTTTTGGAGGCTGTTAATTTGCGCATCCAATTGTTTTAATTTATTTTGTGTTTGTACTACAGTTGATGCAGATTCTGCATACCCCCCGAAGCAAAGCAATATACTAAAGAGTAATCCAGTAAAATAAGTTGTACCATGTTCAGTAATAGGTCTTTTTTGAGCCATTATTTCAGAAGAATAGTTCTTCATTGATATGATGTCCGAATCCTGGCATTCTAATTTCTGTCCGATTGTAATTGCGCTGTCTAAGCAGTAATTTTTAACATCTGAGCGACATAAATTAAAAGAAACTGTGTCATTCCATTTATTCATGAGTATTTTTTTCTAACAATTGATGACCTGTCATTTCCGCCGGGGGAGTAATTCCGAGTAAGCCCAGCATCGTTGGCGCGATATCAATCAAGCTTCCTTCGCTTTGGGTAAAGTGCCAATTACCTCCAACGTATACTAATGGGACAGGTTCACTAGTATGAGCAGTATGTGCTTGATGCGTTGTTTCGTCAAACATTTCTTCAGCATTGCCATGATCGGAAGTAATGAGTAATTTTCCACCTTGTCTTGCCAGTGCATGCCAGACTTTACTCATGCATTGATCAAGACATTCGATTGCACGAATTGTGGCTTTAAAGTCTCCGCTATGTCCTACCATATCGGCATTGGCGTAATTACAAATAATGACATCATAATCTTGTCTATTAATTGCCTCGACCAAACGATCTGTTAATTGAGGGGCGCTCATTTCAGGTTGCAAGTCATAGGTGGCAACTTTAGGAGAGGGAATTAAAATTCGTTCTTCATTAGTAAAAATATTCTCGTTCCCTCCGTTAAAGAAAAAAGTTACGTGGGCATATTTTTCCGTTTCTGCAATGCGTAATTGACTTAAGCCATGAACTGAAAGCACTTCTCCTAAGGTATTATTTAAAGGAATAGGGGGAAAAGCTTGGGTTGTTGGTAAGTTTTTATCGTATTGGGTCATGCTGACGAAATAGGATAAATGGGGTTGCACCCTTCGATTAAATTTTTTAAACGATGGATCAATAAAAGCAGTAGTTAATTGTCGGGCTCTGTCTGCACGAAAATTAAAAAATAAAACAGTATCTCCATCTTCGATGACTTTCTTCTCACCAATAAGGGTAGGTGGGATGAATTCATCAGAAAGATTTTGTTGATAATAAGATTTTATTGCCGTTTCTGCATCCTGAAAATGATGCTTGCTATCGCCTTGGGTTAATAAAGTATAGACAGGTTCTACTCGTTCCCAGCGGTTGTCTCTGTCCATCGCATAATAGCGTCCGCTAATCGAACAAATTCGGGCTACTGGATGTGTTTTTAACTTTGCATTGAGGCGCTCTAAACTTCGTAATGCGCTTTGTGGTGGCGTATCTCGTCCATCTAAAAATAAATGTAAATATACTGAAGTAAATTTTTGCTGTGCACAAAAGTCAAGCAAAGAAAATAAATGATGTTCGTGGCTGTGGACTCCTCCTGGAGAAAATAAACCCATGAGATGTAATGATTTCCCGGTTTTTTGCAATGTGGTAATTACATCATGGAACACAGGATTATTGGCAAACTCTCCATGCTTTATGCTCTCATTTATGCGCGTGAAATCTTGTTGGATTACTCTGCCTGCGCCTATATGCATGTGTCCTACTTCTGAGTTACCCATTTGCGCGTCAGGTAAACCAACAGCAAACCCGGATGCTTCTAAAAGAATATGGGGGCAGTTTTTCCACCACTCGTCCCATTGGGGTGTGTAGGCTTGGGCAATAGCATTATGTTTATTATTTTCGTTATATCCCCAGCCATCTAAGATCATGAGCAACAATGTTGCTTTTTTTTGCATGAAGTTCTCCAGAACACAATCCAAATTTTTTGGTGGGAATTATACCTTACTTAATAAGTATTTCGTAATGCCTTCTCTCGATTTCGGTCACGTTTCTTGCAGGAATGAAATGTGCCCTGAGTTATTAATTTACTTTTTGACCTAAATTCTGATGTCGATTTAATAATTTCTTAATGTTTTGTTTATAAAATATGCCCAGTTTGTCTTGTTTTGAGTCAGATGTGATGCGGCAAACTCTTTTAATCGATAAACAATATGAACGAAAAGGAGCGATTTTAATGTTTACTAAAAACTCATCATTTAAGTTTTTTACACCAAGCTCAAAAGAAGAAAATACAGATTCATCTCAACATACCAATCTGAATGTAACGCAGCAATCGGCTGCGAAATTTTTAGATAAAGTGAAGTTGTATTCGAAATTAGATGTGAAAACAAGTCCTATACTAATGAGGCATTTATTAGGACTGTTAAAACTGAATGATTTAAAAACTCAAGACAAAGAGTTTGCGGATTTTATTGAAACACTGAGTACAACACGACTTGATTTGACGCAGCTCATCAATGCATTTCAAGAATTTATCTTGAATAATGATGAAATCTGCTCTCTTTTAGCCTACATCGAAGACAATCAATTAATTTCCCAAGAAGAAATTGAACATTCAGCAGGTACTATAGAGCTCCAGCTTCATTTATTGTGTATACTTGAAGCTTTTGTAGTGACTTTAACGAATAGTAGTCAATTTGCTGAAGATGCCTTAAAACATATTCTCAGCCATCGCAATAATCCGTTTAACAAAGGTAATACCTGGACCAATTTTTTATTCGGGGCTCCCTGGGATGCATCTTTATTCGAACGTTTAAAACTCATTTCTATTGAGCCTGGTTTTTTGCAAATTCTTTTTCAACGGGAATTGAGCGGTAAAGATGAGATAACTCAGGATGATGTAAAAAAATTTATTGAGAAATATAACTTATCCAGTTGGAATGCCTCTTCTATTATTGTTCCAAACGTTGATGAACAACCCTTATCAATTGCGCCCATGGCAATTAATATAATTGAAGCATGTCGTACAGATGTGGTTAGTCCGCGACACGAGGAGCGTGGCGGAAAAGAAAACTCAAAATCAGGATTAGGCTTAATTGGTTTAATGGAACAGTTAAATTATCCTACTGCCGCAAAGCATAAAGAATGTATTTTACCAGAGCATGTTAAAGCGCAAATGGGGGATGCAAAGGCTTATCCATTGATTCCAGGTTTGAAGATTAATGGTGCTCCTAAGATAGTTTCACAGTTCAAAGTTGATAAATTTTGGCAAGATTTATACATAAGTTGGAATGCGCGATTTGTTATTAGTAACATTGATAATATTTTCCTCATATTTAAACTCATGATCCCTTCAGTGCTTGGGGCTAAAGCGCATAATTTTAAGGAAACGAGATTACTTGCATTATTTTTTATTGGTAATTTATACCTCAGCGCTGCACCACAAAATAATCCTCTTTTTGAACCTGGCTATCAATTTGAGAATGCTGATGAGATATTGAGGCAATGGGGAATTATAAATCAGGAAAAAGCATTGTCGTTGTTACAGAAATTTACAAAAGATTCTGAAGTTATGCCCGATAAAGCGTATGAAAAAATTATTGGAGCTTACCCCACGCTGAATATGGTCAGACAGCTTGTTTTCTTTTCTCAAAGTCCAGAAAATTATCGAATGTTAGTTAAAGATAAAACTGATGAACCAGAAAAATCAATTACAGGTAAAGAGGAAGTGATATCACCCAGGTGGTAATAGGAGATAGTTTAATTAAAGAGGCATAGTTTCATATCTAAACATATAATGTCTTTAGCTATCGCCTCTTAAATTACTCTTTAAAACGGTATCCTTATATTAAACACACAAAATAATGCTTTGTGCTCATCTAATTTTCTTAAGAAGCGATTTATCATTTTGATATGTGGCTTCTTTAACAAACTCTATAGGTTGCTGTCTTACGCAGTGTCTCCTTACTCAACTGTTCCTGCTGTCAGTAGTGACATTTTTGTATTAAAGAGGTTAGACTATGCACCATTTATTATATTGGGATGAGTAGTTTGGAACAAAAAATTCCTCAGCATGTTGCCATTATTATGGATGGAAACGGTCGTTGGGCTGAAAGTCGAGGTTTACCGCGTATAGAAGGTCATAAAGCGGGTGTTGAATCAGTAAAAAAAATGATTCGTTGTTGTATGACCAAAGCTATTCCTTGTCTTAGCTTATTTGCTTTTAGTTCAGAAAATTGGTCTCGGCCTGCTGAAGAAGTTAATTTTTTAATGGAATTGTTTCTCGAGTCATTAAGAAAGGAACTTCCTGAATTGGATCAACACGGGATTCACTTACGATTTACTGGGGACCGAAGTTTACTCTCGCCTGTATTGCAAAAACAAATGCAAGAAGCAGAACTTTTGACCGCAAAAAATGAGCAATTAATTCTGAATGTGGTTGTTAATTATGGTGGTAAGTGGGATTTGGTGAATGCTGCCAAAAAAATAACCAAAGAGGTATTGAATGGTGAGTTGAAAGTAGATGATATAAATGAAACTAGTTTTGCTCGTTATCTGGACACAGTAGGATTGCCTGATCCTGATTTATTTATTCGTACCAGCGGTGAGTTACGAATTAGTAATTTTTTCCTTTGGCAGCTTGCCTATACAGAGCTTTATTTTACTGAAGTGCATTGGCCAGATTTTGGTGAGCATGAGCTTGAATTGGCCTTAGCTGCCTTTAATAAAAGAAAAAGAAGATTTGGGCAAATTTCCTAATTAACTCTAGGGTCTAATTACATTTTTAGTAAAATGTGAACTGATCCTAACTTTAAGGACCAAGAGATGTTCTTACAACGCTTGATTACAACCCTCATTTTAGTACCCTTGGTTTTATGGCTTATTTTTTATGGTAATCAATGGCTTTTGGCTGGTATCGTTTTGGTTATTTTTCTAGCTGCAGTAAGAGAATGTTTTCAATTGATCCCTTTAAAAAATTGGCAGTTGCAAGCCGGATTTGTTGTGTTGATGCTTTTGTGTTTATGGGCATGTGGTTATCTGTTTTCATATTGGTTATATGCTGGGTTAATTGTTTGGGCTTTGAATATTCTTGCCATCCTCAGTTTTCCCGGTTCACAGAAATATTGGGGGTACCCTGGCATTGTCGCAGTTGTATGCTTGATTCTCTTACCCTTATTCGCTCAAAGTCTTATTCATTTATATTCTTTATCTAATGGCAAGGCATCCCTGGTGTATTTGTTGTTTTTAATCTGGGTCTCAGATACAGGAGCTTACCTTAGTGGGAAACTTATGGGGAAACATAAGTTAATTCCTCAAGTTAGTCCTGGAAAGTCTTGGGAAGGGGTCGCTGGTGGGGTTATCTTGTCGATGTTGATTGCTTGGGCTGGCTATAGTTATTTTCATCCAGTTTCCGGTGTTTATTGGTTCATTTTAGCCTTATGTACTATAATTATTGCGATCTTTGGTGATTTATTCATCAGTATATTAAAGCGTCGTTGTCATTTAAAAGATACAGGCGCTATTATTCCTGGTCATGGGGGTATTTTAGACCGTTTAGACAGTTTAATTGCAGCTTTACCTTTATTTTATTTCGGACTAACTTTGTAACTACTCACAAGGGTTATTCAAACCATCCGGGCTTATAAATCGATAAAACAGGATGTTTTTTCGCGAGTGTGCAATAGTAAAAAGCACTTCTTTCTAGGTTCCGGAGAATTCTGAGAGAGTAATTCTCGAGTATTACTTCATTTGGGATACCACTATGCTTTCAACATTGCTGTATTTTCTTTTGGCCTTAGTCTTACTAGTTACAGTACATGAATATGGCCATTTTCAAGTGGCGCGTTGGTGCGGCGTTAAAGTACTGCGTTTTTCTTTTGGTTTCGGCCCTATTTTGGCACGTTGGTGTGATAAAAAAGGAACAGAATATGCCTGGTCATTATTTCCTCTTGGTGGTTATGTCAAAATGCTTGATGAATCCGAAGGAGATGTTCCTGAGAACGAGCGTCATTTAGCCTTTAATAATCAATCTCTTTGGAAAAGAACTGCAATTGTTCTTGCTGGTCCTTTTTTTAATTTTATTTTTGCGTTTGTCGCTTTATGGTGGGTATTAGTTATCGGGATGCAATCTTTAGCACCGATGATTGAATCGGTAAAGCCTAATAGCATTGCGGCGCAATCTGGATTAAAAGCGAAAGAAGAAATCATCGCGCTGAATGATACTAAAATAAACAGCTGGCGCGATTTTCAGTATGCAATCATGCCTCTTGTTGGTTCTCAGGAAACAATTCAATTAACATTGAAGTCTTTGGCTGATGGGCATAAACGTCAGGTTTCATTGCCTTTGACTGATTGGAAATTAGATAGTAAAAAACCAGATGCCCTGCAAAGCCTAGGCATTGAACCTTTTATCCCCTCAATCCCTCCAATAGTTGGGGAAGTCGTTCCTAATACTCCGGCAGCAAAAGCAGGATTAGAGAATGGCGATAAAATATTGAGCGTGGATGGCAAACCTTTTAATGATTGGCTATTTTTAGTTGATTATGTGCAGACACGTCCAGATAAACAATTAACCTTATCTATTAATAGAAAAGGCAATATACAAAAAATAATAGTCCACACTGGAAGCCAAAAAAATAAAGATAAAATTGAAGGGTTTTTAGGTGTGCGCTCACAAAAGGTCCAATGGCCAGCACATTGGTTACGTTTAGAAAGACAAGATCCCTTAACCGCTGTAGGCACCGCATTAAAACAAACAGTACAATTAACCGGTACCACATTTACTTTGATGGGGAGGTTGGTTACCGGCCGCTTAGGATTAAATAGTATTAGTGGTCCAGTTGGTATTGCTCAGGGCGCAGGTGATTCTGGACGGAGTGGATTAACTTCCTATTTATTTTTCCTTGCTTTGGTCAGCATAAGCTTAGGAGCATTAAATTTATTGCCCATTCCTATGCTTGATGGGGGGCACTTGCTTTATTATCTACTGGAAGCAGTCCGACGTAAGCCCTTGTCTGATAGTTTAAAATCGGCAGGAGCCTATGTGGGATTATTGCTATTAGCTGCGCTGATGTTTATTGCTTTGACGAATGATTTATCGAGACTTGCTGGATAGTTAGGACGATTAATCAGACCGCAATCGCAAAGTATTGGCAAAGTCAGGGAACAAAAACTTGACAGTAGTTTCTACTTCCTATAAAAAGTGTTTCAATTTTCGGTGTACAGAGATTGAGTATTAAAAGTACACGTAGTACTGGGCGTAAAATAATAATGAAAAAAATCAGTAGTAAATTTATATTAGGTGTTTGTTGTTCCTCGCTCATAGCCTGGTCTTCACAAACGATAGCAGCAGATACTTTTGTCGTGCGAAGTATTAAAGTTACCGGTTTGCAACGTGTTTCTACTGGAACAGTACTCAATTATATACCTGTTCAAGTTGGAGAGGAGATAGGTCCTGAATCAACTGCTGAGATTATTCGAACTCTTTATGATACTGGTTTCTTTCAGTCTGTTTCATTGGAGCGACAAGGCAACACTTTAATTGTCAATGTGATTGAAAGAGCAACCATAGGATCGATTAGTGTAGTAGGAAATAAAGAAATTCCTAGCGACAAAATGAAAGAATTCCTTAAGGACATGGGCTTAGCGAAAGGACGTGTATTTCAAACATCCACTTTAGAGCGTTTGGAAAAAGAATTAAAGCAAGCCTATAACGCTAGAGGGAAATATAACGCGCGGATAGAAACTCGAGTTAGTCCTTTAACCGACAATAGAGTGGGTATTACCGTCACGATTTCTGAGGGACGTGTTTCACGGATTAAACAAATCAAAATAATAGGAAATCACGATTTCTCTACTAATGAATTATTGCCAGAGTTTGCTTTATCAAAATCTAGCATCTTTACTTATTTTACTAAAAAAGATCAATATTCCAAGTCAGGTATGGATGCATCTTTAGAAGCATTACGTTCCTTCTACATGGATAGAGGTTATTTAAAGTTTAAAATTATCTCGTCACAGGTATTGTTATCACCCGATAGAAAAGACGTTTACATCAATGTCCATATTGAAGAGGGACCTCAATATCATTTTTCAGGCTATAAAGTAGTAGGAAAACCGATATTGCCGCCTGAAAAAGTTAATTCATTAATTCAAATCAAAAAAGGCGCTGTTTTTTCACGTAAAAAGGTGACTGATTCAATTTCTGCTATTGGTTTGGCTTTAGGAGATATTGGTTACGGTTTTCCTGCAATTAATGCGGAACCGCAAATCGATGAAGAGAACAAAACGGTATTTATTAATTTTATTGTGCAGCCAGGGCGGCATGTATACGTTCGCCGTATTAAATTCCATGGCAATACCAAAACTAGTGATTATGTATTGAGGAGCGTAATTCGTCAGGACGAAGGGGGATTGTTATCGCTTCATAATATTAAAGAGTCTGAGCGCCAATTGCGCTTATTAGGGTATTTAAAAAATGTTGATGTAAAAACCAATCCAGTACCCGAAGCAAACAACCAGGTTGATTTAGATGTACAAGTAGAAGAAGCTCCTTCTGCTGAAGCGAGTGCTTCTATTGGTTATGGTACCAATGGTTATCAATTGAATGCCTCAGTAAATCAACATAACTTTATGGGTACAGGACGTTCCATGGGGGCTGCATTTACTGCAAGTAAATGGGGACAAGACTACACCGTAAATTACTATAATCCTTTTTATACCGAGACAGGTATAGGACGTGGCCTTAATCTTTATTATGCACGCGTCGATCCCAGAAACCTCAATGTCAGTACATATAACTCCAACCGTTATGGCGGTGACGTGAATTATAGTATACCTCTTGGTGAAACAAGCAGATGGCAATTGGGTTATGGCTATCAGGATGTAGAAATCAAAAGTGTTGGTAATGTAGTGCCTATTAAGAATTTCGTGCAAATCTATGGAACTCATTTCCAGGAAATTCGTTTATCAACAGGATGGAACCGAAACAGCTATGATCAATTCCCATATCCTACAAGAGGCATTAACCAACAGCTTTCTGGCGTAATTGCATTACCTGCTAGTTCGAACTCGTTATCCTACTACAAGGGTTCTTATCAAGCGCGATTGTATCAACCTATAGCACGAGGGTGGATTTTCTCCGTGCAAGGGTTTGCAGGCTATGGAAACTCCTTCAACAATAATGGGTTGCCATTTTTCGAGAATTATTATGCAGGGGGTACTGCACAGCCTGGTCAGGTGCGCGGATATGACAGTTACTCTTTAGGTCCATTAGATAACTACCGTAATTCAGTGGGAGGTAACTTATTACTTACTGGAACTGCGGGAATTATATTACCTTATCCTCTGAGCCGAGATAACGTACGTACAACGGTTTTTGTTGATGCGGGTAACGTCTTTGGGGTGAATACTTTACCTACCCTGACCGGAAAATATGAAGGTCCTTTGCGATACTCAGCAGGTCTTTCACTTGAGTGGCGTTCTCCTTTTGGACCTTTGGCATTTAGCTTGGCTAAGGCATTGAATCCTCAACAATTCGATCAAACACAAGTCTTCCAGTTTGCTCTATCTTCAGGATTTTAATCAATAATTTCTTAACCTCACGTTCACGCTTAGTGTGAGGTTAGGAAAATTTCTTATTTATTACAAAATTATCGAAAATCATGTTGTACATATCGCAACCTATTTCGAATTATGCTAGCATCATGCTCTTTAATTTAGGAGATTAGTTATGAAGCGGTTAGGTCTGGTCATAATGGCCTTAGTTTTCAGCGTGTTTGGGGCTGGCGCATTTGCTGATACAGCAAAAATCGGTGTAGTTGATCTACAAAAGATCATGCAAACTTCCAGTCAAATCAAAGAAATCCAAAAGAAATTGGAGAAAGAATTTAAGCCGCGTCGCGACAAGCTTGTAGCTGTTGAAGCAGGCATTAAAGCGGATATGGAGAAGTTCAAGCGTGATAGTGCGATCCTGAGCGCTACTCAAAAGAAAGAAATGGAAAAGAAAATTGTTAGTGCACAACAACAATTTGAGCGTGATGGGCAACAATATCAACAAGAGTTAAGTACAGCAAATAACGAAGCAATGGAAGCATTGTACGCTAAAGTTCGTGCAGCTATTGCAAAAGTTGCTAAAGATGACAAGTACGATCTTATTGTTCAAAAAGATGCGGCTCCTTTCAGTGCAACTACTCTTGATGTAACTGATAAAGTTGTTAAAGCAATTAACTAATTCGGCGATGTCAACTTGCTGACTTTAGTAGAACTTGCAAATCATTTAGATGGCGTGTGGCATGGAAATGCGGATCACGCCATTTTTTGTTTTGCTTCCCTTAGCCGAGCTACATTACAGGATGTTGCTTATTACGATAACTCTGTAGTGCGTCAAGCTCTAGATACTACATCCGCTGGGGCGGTCTTACTCAGAGCCGAACATCAGCATTTGTATCGAGGAAATTGTATCGTCGTTTCTCATCCTTTACGTGCGATGATACAAGCTACCCAGCTTTTATCTCCTCCCATGTTTCCAAGATCTGGGATTGATTCTACAGCTATAATTCATCCATCGGTTCAATTAGGTCACGATGTATCAATAGGTGCGTACAGTGTAATTGGAGCAGATGCTCAAATTGCTGATGGAGTTACAATAGGAGCAAATGCTGTTATTGAATCTTCAGTCCGAATTGGTGCGTACAGTAAGATTGGTCATGAAGTGGTAATCCATTCCGGTTGTCAGTTAGGTGACTATGTGGTTATAAATTCTGGCTGTGCCATTGGTGCCTCTCCTTTCAATTATTTAAAGGAGCAAGGGCGCTGGCAACAAGGATATAGTGTTGGTGCTGTAATTATTGCAAATGATGTGCATGTAGGATCTAATACGGTAATTGATCGAGGTTCTTTAAGCGATACTTATTTGGGAGAAGGGGTCTGTATTGATAATTTAGTCCAGATTGCACATGACGTATTGGTTGGTAAAAATACAATCATTGCTGGATGTGCTGCTGTAGGTGCTTATGCCCAAATTGGTGCAGATTGTATTATTGGTGGTGCTAGTTGCATCGCGGCTCATGTCCATTTGGCCGATGACATAGTAATCACAGGTATGTCGACAGTAAGTAAATCGCTTGCCAAATCTGGAATTTATTCCTCTGGAACTTTAGTACATGAACACCGGCGTTGGCGTCGTAATGCAGCACGATTTCGACGATTGGATGATTATATAGTTAAGCTTGGTGCCCTAGAGAAAAAGTTAAGCAGAATGGACGAAGAGTAAGTTTTTAACATTAGCAATTGATTTGAACCCTCTAAATTAGGATAATGGTTTTTTTTTTGACCTCACTTTTGGACCATGCTAAGCATACTTATTTAAGCGAGAAACTGTGTATGAGTGAACCTGTAGATATAAAACAGATTTTTAGTATATTGCCCCACCGCTATCCAATGATTTTGATAGACAGGGTATTAGATTACACCCCATTTGATTGTTTGACGGCTATAAAAAATGTCACAATTAACGAGAATTATTTTTCTGGTCATTTCCCAGAGAATCCAATTATGCCAGGAGTTTTAATGCTGGAAGCGTTGGCACAAGCTAGTGGACTTTTAGCAGGATTATCTCAAACACCCGAAGAAAATTATGGTATTTTGCATTTTTTTGCGGGTATAGATAATGCAAAATTTAAACATGTAGTTACTCCGGGTGACCAGCTACGCTTGGAAGTAAAAATATTAGCCAGAAAAAGAGAATTTTGGCGTGTGCATGGCGAAGCTTATGTGGGTGATAAGTTGGCCTGTTCCGCGGATTTATTAAGTGCTGCAAAGGAAATTCTAAAGTGATAGATGAACGAGCGATAATTCACCCCACTGCAAAATTAGCTAAAGGGGTATCAGTAGGTCCTGGCAGTGTAATCGGGGCTGATGTGGAAATCGGTGAAAACACCTGGATTGGTCCTTATGTAGTAATTGAGGGGCCAACAACAATTGGAAAAAATAATAAAATTTTCCAATTTGCTTCAGTAGGCGATGCGCCACAAGACATTACTTATAAAAGTGAACCAACCCGATTAGAAATCGGTGATGATAATATCATTCGTGAATATTGTATGATTAGCCGAGGAACTGTTAAAGGGGGTGGAGTTACCCGTATAGGTAACAAGAACTTCTTTATGGCTTATTCCCATGTAGGTCATGATTGTATGATTGGCAATCAAATTATTTTGGTTAGCTATGCTGCGTTGTCAGGGCATGTAACGGTTGGTGATTATGCCAATATTGGAGGTTATGCCGCAGTACATCAATTTTGTCATGTGGGTTCCTATGCCTTTATTGCTAGAGCTTCTTATGTAGCCAAAGATGTGCTCCCTTACCTCATGATTTCCGGAGATACCACATCTGCATGTGGTATTAATACAGTAGGATTACGTCGACGAGGATTTTCTTCTGAAGCGATCGATGGCTTACGACGTGCATACAAAATAATTTTCCGTAAGGGATTAACAGTACAACAAGCGGTTGCTGAATTAGAGTTGATGCAAAATGAATGTCCTGAAGTAGTTCTGATGATCGATGCTTTAAATCAATCCACCCGTGGAATTGTTAGGTAAACTGAGTAGGTTAATAAGGTAGAGTGATATTTTATGCTAGACATTCAATTATTACGCGATGATCCGCAATTTGTCGCTACGCAATTATTAAAGCGAGGTTTTAAATTTGATGTTTCATCTTTTACTGCTTTAGAAGAAAAACGTAAGGCGTTACAAGTTGCAACACAAGCATTGCAGAATGAACGTAATTCACGTTCTAAAGCTATTGGTGAGGCTAAATCTCGCGGAGAGAATATTGAGCCAATGCGCGAAGATATGAATCGTCTTGCTAAAGAGTTAGATGAAAAGAAAAATGAGTTGGATGGCTTGTTACAGCAAATTGAAGCAATTGCTTTAAGGTTGCCTAATATACCTCATGAATCTGTTCCTGTTGGTGAAGACGAGCAGCATAATCAGGAAGTGAGACGCTGGGGTAAAATTCCAACTTTTGATTTTCAGGTTAAATCTCATGATGAATTGGGTGATAGTTTAGGCCAAATGGACTTTTCCTTAGCTGCGAAATTGACTGGTAGTCGTTTTGTAGTTATGAAAAATCAATTGGCAAGGTTACATCGAGCATTGATCCAATTTATGTTGGATATCCATACGCAACAACATGGTTACCAAGAAATTTATGTGCCCTACATTGTCAATGCAGATAGCTTGTTGGGAACAGGACAATTACCAAAATTCGAAGAAGATTTATTTAAATTAACTGGGGATCAGGGATATTATTTGATTTCTACATCAGAAATTCCTGTAACGAATACAGTTCGCGATGCTCTTTTGGAAGAACCTGTTTTGCCTATTCGATATGCCTGCCATTCGCCATGTTTTCGTAGTGAAGCGGGTTCTTATGGTAAAGATACTAAAGGAATGATCCGACAGCATCAGTTTGAAAAAGTGGAGCTGGTTTGGATTACAAAACCTGAAGATTCTTATGCCGCTTTGGAACAATTGGTTAATCATGCAGAAACAATCTTGCAACGTTTAGAACTACCCTATCGAGTGATGACTCTTTGTACGGGGGATATGGGTTCCAGCTCTGCAAAGACTTATGATTTGGAAGTTTGGTTACCCAGTCAAAATACCTATCGAGAAATCTCTTCTTGTTCAAATATGGAATCGTTTCAAGCACGCCGCATGAAAGCGCGTTACAGACATGAACAAACCCGCGAAATCGAGTTGGTTCATACGCTAAATGGCTCTGGACTTGCTGTAGGTAGAACATTAGTTGCTTTGATGGAAAATTATCAAGATAAAGAAGGAGCTATTCATATCCCAATGGCTTTAAGACCCTATATGGGTGGGATCGAGTGCATTAAATGTGCGGTTTAAAGCTGTAATCATTCTAGTTCTACAGATAGGTTTGTTGCAGTAAAACTGCAACAAACATACAAGTAAGTCCCTTTTAACTACAAATCCTCATATTATTTTCTATTTTTTGTTCGTTTAAATTATAGCTTGGTGAACATTGCTTCGTGCTTCTATGTTTGTATTGAGGTGATGATGAGAAGAAAGTAAGGCGCTGAGCCATAAAAGGACGATTTTTTATATATATAGATTGTTTTGTACATTTCGCAAAGAAAGTTAAATTAGTATGTCCTGCTGATGAAAGATGTGGTTTTTCTATGCACAATTCATCCTCATGGTACTCGGGCATCAATTGTTCCAACTCCTCTACAGGTGTTTTTATTTTTTTTATCTTGAGTTTAGGTGACAATTGCATAAACATTTTTATCTGATTCATATCTGATAAATCATGAGCGTCATGTTTCTTTTTTTCCAGGTTGTAGGTTCTAATCTTTGGTGCAAATAATGCTGTTAAGCGATTTCTTTTCTTTTGTTTTGCTTTACGGTCTATTTTTTTAGCTAAAACAATTGAATGACACTGCTTCTGTGTAAAGGATCGCGTTTTAAATAATTGCTCAATGACATTAAATTGTCTTGTAACTGTCAGAAAAAATAATAAGTTGAATTTGATTAAAAATTTGAACTCATTATTTTTTTGCTCATTTTGATGTATTACATCCCTTTTATTAAGAGTTGTATTAATTTTTCTGAGCCACTCCGAATATGAAAAAAGTAAGGTGTGGGTTACATCTAATAAGTCCTGTTGTTTGAAAAAAAATCGGTGCGAATTTTGAATAGTCCTTTTAAAACGTACATCTAGTGCTAATTGAATGGTATCCATATCACTCAATTCCTGTTCGTCCAAGTTTTAAAAGTATAGTAGTTTTTGTAAAAAGTGCATTTATTTTGGCCTGACTGTGTTTTTGATTATCTTTCAGTGGGTTAAGCGGATTTTTGACTGATTGAGTATTTGTTTTTATGATGTGTTTTTATTTTGAATTAAAAGAAATTTATGCTTATCGACTCAGCAGAACTGATTCATACCGTTGAACATTATTTACGCCAGTGGTTTTCTTTTCCTAGAAATAGGGTATTTGCTCAAGTAACTACGGTCATGAACCAAAAACCCTATGTTAGAACTATGGATCTTTATCATTTTACTCCTAAGGGTTCATTTATTTTTCTAACCGATACTCGTTCACCGAAATGGAGCCATTTAAATCATTGTTCTAATGTAAGCATTTGTTTGGTAAATCCGGAATTTGGCCAAATTATTGTAGAGGGGAGCGTGCGATTAGATACAAGTCAGAGCAATCTTCCAGTAGCTAGTTTATATTGGCAAAATTATTTGGACGAATATTGGCGAAATTATTATTTAAGCAACTCCGAAACGTCAGATGGAATCCCTTTATCTTTTGGAATCATGGAGGTTATTCCACATGTCTGGCAAATTCTGAAAATTAATAAAAATGATTTCTTAAAAGGTTCACGTATGAACTATGAATTGCAAAATGGTTCTTGGTTCAAAAATCAACTTCCTCTTCTCTAGTAATATAAAAGTGGAGTTTTCATTTGTTAACAATTTTTGCAAAGTAACCTAGGAATACCATTGTGAAAAAAGGATTATATTATTTTTTAGCTCCGCTTTCCTTGATTGTAGTGTTTTGGTTTCAGCCTACTTTTGCAGCCTGTTCCCTCATAAATTCATCTGGGGAAACTGCAGGACGTACCCATGATGCACTAGGGATTTTACTTTTATCTGATGTCTCATGCCCCAAAAATGTTTTTGCATTGCGCCAGCTTCTCAAGAGCTCGGGTTTGAAATTGGAAACTACGTTGGTAGCAAATCGGGGATTTCATAATCCCAATCAAGGTAGCTTTAGTTTATTTGAAATGGTCTTGGGAGAATTTAAAACATTAGATGAGCATTTATCTATTGAGGCAGGAGACTTTTTCTTTGGTCATTTTACAGCAGTTAATCCAGAAGATGAGTTAATCGCAGATCAAAATCCGGAAAAAAATTCATTGATGGTTGAAGCATTGGCGTGGGATCCCCAAAAGGAAGTATTTAATTTCTATGAATTACGTGGTGATGGCATCCAAGGTCAATGGTTTTATCGAGGAGATTCATCAGATATCTTTGCCGACAATGAGTTACTTCATCGCCAACCTGATCCACAACATCCAAAATTTGGCAATAGACTGCGCTGTTCCGGTTGTCACGGTGCAGGAGGTCCCATTATGAAAGAGCTAGCTAAACCACATAATGATTGGTGGGAGCCAATTAGAGGGCTGGATTTTGGTGGAAGACAACCTGACGCTTCATTACAAGAAATTTTGGAAACCCTTGTTTCTTCAGAGGAGTTAGCGAAAAACGTCCTAACTGGTCTTAAAAAATTGAATCGTAGTAAGACGGTGTATCCAAAAAAATCGCCCTCATTACAGGAACTGCTTCGACCTCTATTTTGCCCCGTTGAACTCAATTTGATGTCCGATTTTTTTCCTAACCATGCAATGCATGCTGAAGTGAATATTCCTGTTGAGTTTTTTCTTGATCCACGCGTGCTACAGACTGAAGAAGAACAAGTTATTTCAATACCTAGGGCTTCTTATAACGCTGCATTAAATACAGGAGGTAGTTATTTTCCTGAAACCGATTTGAATGATGCAGATCACGCATGGCTCACTCCAGTTAAGGCTCAATCAGACCAATTAGCAATCGATAATTTAATACAACATGGGATCATCGATCAAAAATTTATGTTGGATGTCTTAGATGTAGATAGGACTAATCCAGTATTTTCATCAGCACGCTGTGGTCTTTTGCAGTTGCTCCCTAATACAGTTATTTCTAATTGGCGGGAAGTCTTCATTAAAAATCTCAGCCAATCAGAGGTTTGGGCTGCTAAAAAATTACTTAAAAACCTTAGCTCACCACAAAAAAATGCTGAGTTTTATCAGCAAAAAGCCAAGAGATATCTACAGCATTGCCGGTTGAAACTACAAAATAGCGAAAATGTACTGTTAATGTACCATTTATTAGTGCAAAGACGAGCTGAAGTTCGGGTATCGGAAATTTCATTGAATCCGTTGGGACAAATTTTGGAGCCTGGATTTCGTGTTATTTTTCCTGAAAATAAAATAATGCCTATGCCAGGCTCACTAAAGCTTACGTCAACTTGTGATGTAGTTAGGGCTTTTTGAAAATCTATTTTTGAATACGCTGTACTTTTGAAACTTGTTTGGCTTATCTATTGTCGATGAATATAACTAGATTAACAGAATGGTCGTGTTAAAAAACACGAGGGTTTACGATTCTGGGCAATTGGTTACTACATGGCTTTAATTATGAATCCATTGTTTTTCAAAAGAATAGCACAAAAAAAATTTTATTTCTTAAGCTGTTTGATTTACTGGATTAACATTCAATTTAATTGTAACCTTCGTATTGACCTAAACGCGATGAGTCTTTATGTTGCTTTAATTTCGAGCTTAATTTAGGAAAGAGTATGGTTATCTACGAAGTAAATTTGGCCATTGATGGAGATATTTATCCTCAATTTCAATTATGGCTAAAAAAGCATGTCAAAGAAATGCTTCAACTTCCAGGCTTTATTCAAGCAAGTATTTTAAAACCTGAAAATGAGAACACAAATCAGGAGCAATTAACAGTTCAATATCAATTGGAAGATAGAGAGTCCTTAAATGTGTATTTTACTGAATTTGCACTGAAGATGCGTGAAGAAGGGCTTAAGTTATTCCAAGATAAATTTTCTGCTCAAAGAAGAGTTTTCGAGGTAGCTGCCAACATCTTTAAATAAAAAATTTGCATGGGAAGTATGTTTTCATATAGCCTTTTCAACTTGAGTAGAAAACATCGCACTTTGTCCTTTGGATTAGTATAGGATATAGAATGAGACAGATAATTAAATTTGGATTTATATTGGGTTTGGCGGCAAGTAGCAGTGCGTTCTGTTGGGAACCGGTTCAGGGGTTATATTTGGGGTTACTGGGGCAGGTGAGTCATGCTACAAACCTTGATCTTGGTTTTTCACTGACCCAACTCCCTACTCTAGGAACTGTAGGAACAGTACAATTAGGGCCGGTTGGTGGTGGATTGGGAACTTCTCTTGGATACAAAATACAGAACTTCCGATTAGAGGGCGAGTTTCTGTTTAATATCAATAATTACGGTCAATTAAGTGCGGGCTCCTGTACACTTATAAGTCCTGCCGTTTTAGGCCCTGAAGGAGTATGTCCTGCTGAAGTTGTTAATACTGGCTTAGGATTTAATGGTTATACTATAGGATTATATGGATTTTTCAATGCGTTTTATGATTTCCTATCTTCTGACCCTAATGTGAGTTTTGTTCCCTATCTGGGGGTGGGTGTGGGAGGCGCTGATATTTTGAACCATGCTGTATTTCAAAGTAATGACCAATGCATTGCCTTGGGGACTTGTTCACCAATCGTCAACGAAAGCTTCGATACCTCAAGTTTTGGCTTTGCAGCACAAGGCATTATTGGATTTAATTATTATATCGACGATTTCACTACTATTGGGCTAGATTTTCGTTACGTTTCTACATTTAATTTTAATAATAATAACTCGTCCTCTACTACGAATTCGAGTAGCAATTCTTTTGGAATAAGCACCATCAATCTAACCGGAAATTTTGCTCTGGAGAAGGGTGACTAATAGCCATAATGCCATAATTAATTCTTTTAATTATGGCATAAAAGCCAAGTAGTCTAAGCAATGTACTTTCGTAATAAGCACATAAACTCTTACCCTGTATCGATGAAAAAACCGAGTCCAGATTTATTTCAGAATATGTCGGCTTACCACCTCGTCCTCTGTAGACAGGAGCATATGTGAGTAACATGCTTCATGTCTTTAAGGGTTCTTTTTCTCAATGATTTAATAATCTCAGTTTCTATGCCCAAATTATATTAAAAAAATCAGCAAGTAATGAAGCGATTCGTTTATTTTATGGCTAGAATTAAAAATAAGAATTTTCATCTTTGATGCATTACGATAACTATTAAATAAGCAATCCCGTAATGGTGGTTAATTTATTTACAGGAGTTTACAATGCTCTATAGTTTGATTAATAATTGTTTTCCCACGTTCATATTTCTTTTTTATCTACTGGTTTTTGCCTTTTTTAGTCGCATAGTATCTCATTATAGATATAAGCAAAAGTCTGTTGAATTTGTTACTACTGAAGCGATCCAATTATATATTATTGGTGAAAGTTCCCGTGCTTTTTCTCCTGAGGCTCATCAAGGCATTGTACATAACTTGACTCAATATATATCCTCTATTTTAAATGATGAATTAGTCGCCATGTCTCGGGGACATGAATGTCAGAAAACGCAAGAAGCAAGTGATAAGTTGTATGATGAACTTTTGAAGTTTAAGCCTGCCGGTCCTGTTTCTACCTATTACAATAATGCGGTTTCATCACTCAACCAAGCAATAGAATATCGTAATTTTCGTTTGAATATGCTTCATTCACCAATTCCCACTGCTTGGTACCTAATCATCTTTATGGGTGCTTTTTTTATAATTGGCATCTATTCTCTAGAAACCAATTTAAAAGGACACTTATTTCTTATTATTTTATGTATTTTTCTCGCTATTTACATGACTACTATTACGGTTTTAAGTTTTCCCTTTTCAGGGTTTTTAAAGTTTCAGATGTACCGCTTAAAAAAGTTTTTAAGGAACTAAACAATATGTCTATTCAATCAAATATCAAGCCCAAGATAGAGATTTCAAAATAAGACAATATAATTTAGTAATGTATGTATTTTAATTAAAGCAATTTAGGAAAGAATTATGACCTTAAAATATGATGTGATCGTTTTAGGTGGAGGCAAGGGTGGTAAAACACTAGCTATCGATTTAGCAAAAGCGGGTCGAAGAGTTGCCATGGTGGAAGACAACCAAATTGGTGGTACTTGTATCAATGTGGCATGTATCCCGACAAAAACACTCGTACAATCTGCTAAGATAGCCCACTATTGTCGTTCTGCAACAGCTTATGGTTTAGAAGCTAGCCTGGCACCTATTGACTTTAAAGCGGTACGTGCTCGCAAAGATGCAATTGTGAATGCGATGCGAGAGGCTAATTTAAAACAATTTTTAGATTCTGGAATGGATCTCATGTTAGGGCGGGGGCATTTTGTTGGACCTAAGACAATTGAAGTGAGTTTATCATCGCCTCGAGATAATCAAAAAGTAGTGGAAATTACTGCCGATCAGATTTTTATTAATACAGGGGCTTTACCTTTTGTTCCCTCCATACCTGGTCTTGATAAAATTAAATATTATACTAATGACAGTTTAATGAATGTTGATCGTGTTCCTAAGCATTTGCTAATAGTGGGCGGGGGGTATATTGGTTTAGAGTTTGCCCAGTTATTTCGTCGTTTAGGATCTGATGTCACATTGATAGAAGCGGATAGTAAGTTTTTGGGGCGTGAAGACAGAGATATTGCTGAACAGGTTCTAGATACATTAACTAAAGAAGGAATTCATTGTTCACTGAATACTAAAATCAATAGTATTCAAGAAGATCATGGTGACATAGTGATCCATGCGAATCGGAATGGAACTTCTGAGCTGATTCGTGGTAGTGATGTGTTAATTGCTGTTGGTCGTCTCCCGAATACAGCAGGATTAAATTTAGATAAAACAGGTGTGGAGCTTGATGAGCGTGGTTTTATCAAAGTAAATGAGTACCTTGAAACAACTACTAAAGGGATCTGGGCTTTAGGTGATGTAAAGGGGGGAGCCCAATTTACACACTTATCCTTAGATGATTATCGTTTAGTCAAACATAATCTCCAAAATCCACAAGATAAGCATTCGATTCGAGGACGGCTCATTCCTTATACCGTATTCCTCGATCCGGAACTTGCTCGTATTGGTATGACAGAAATACAAGCCCTTGCCCAAGGGTACTCTATAAAGATAGCAAAAATTCCTGCTGCGGTTATTCCTCGAGCAAAAACACAAGGGGAAACAACCGGTATTTTAAAGGCTGTTATTGATGCAAAAACCGATCATATTTTAGGTGTTTCTATTTTTTGTGCTGAGGCCGGTGAAATCCTTGGAGTAATCCAATTGGCTATGGAATTAGGTATAACGTATCAAAAACTTCGAGATGTAATGTTTGCCCATCCTACATTAGTTGAAGGCATTAATCTGTGGTTTGCCACAGTAGAAAATGTCAAATCTTAAGGCATCATGCTGGTCTAATATAGTCCAGAATGTACTTATATTAAACTAATCCGTGATGAGTTTTATCCTTCCTTTAAGGTCTTTTTCTGTTCTTTTATAATAAAAATAGAATTAATTTGTATTAAATTGGTCTTATTTTAATCTAAAAAGTCTAAAAAGTGTTGATTTCAATTTCATCTTATGTAAACCTTGCGCAACTATGAGTAGGAAATTAAGTTACACAATAATCTGTATTAGTTGCCTTATATTCGGTTTGGTCGGACTGTCGCTTTATAAGAAATCAAAGGTTTATGAAAAGCCACTTAGTCTTAAACAAGAAGCTATTAATACCGAACCTGTAAGGAACTCTACGGCAAAAAATAGTAGCCCACATCAGAGTGCTGGAAAACTAGCAAATATGACATCTAAGGGTGCTCATAAAGTAGTTGCTCATGCGAGAGAAAGCTCTCGGCCTAAGCACACTCCAAGAAAGGTTATTATGAAGAGCCATAATATTGCTTTAACAAAGGTATCGTTTGAGGAATTACCAGGCTGGGATACTGCAGATGTTAAAAAATCTTTAATCGCTTTTCAGAAATCATGTGAGACGTTTTTAAAACAGTCCCCATCTCATACGATCCAGACACAACACATTAAATTGAAAGCTCGAGATTGGCATCCGGCATGTAAGGCGGCTTTGGCTCTGGATTCAGTTTCAGACGACTCAGCAAAAGAATTTTTTGAGAAGTGGTTTCGTCCAATTGAGTTTGCCCAAAAAAAACCAGTTCATGGTTTATTTACGGGCTATTACATGCCCAAAATCAAAGGGAATTTAACCAAAAGCACCAAATATAATACGCCTATTTATGGTTTACCAAAGGGTAGATATTCAACTTCCTATACCCGCGAGCAAATTGATAATGGAGCCCTTAAGAAAAAGGCACGGGTAATTGCATGGATCCACAGCCCCGCTGAACGGCTTTTCTTAGAGATAGAAGGCTCTGGTGTAATTCAATTACCTAATGGTGAAAATATATACCTAGGGTATGCAGGTGAAAATGGCGCACCTTACACATCGATTGCGAAAGTGATGATTAATAAAGGGATTATGACTCGGCATAATGCATCTAAAACGGCGATTATACGCTATTTAGAAAACCATCCTGAAAAAGCCAAATCGATTATTCAAAAAAATAAGTCCTTTGTCTTTTTTGAGGATTTAAAGGAACCCATGGCTCTTGGCGCTCAGGGAATGGCTCTTACACCGGGATATTCTTTGGCTGTAGACAAAAAATGGATTCCGCTTGGTGCTCCTCTTTGGTTGGATACGAAACGACCAGGTAAAGATCAAACGAGTGAAAAACAATTCCAACGCCTTATGATCGCTCAAGATACAGGTGGTGCAATTCGTGGATTTATGCGAGGCGATATTTATTGGGGTTCAGGAAAGTTTGCCACGTTTTTAGGTGAACATATGAAAAACGAAGGTCATTATTGGCTCCTGCTCCCCAAACATATTTTAAATCGGTTGGCTAAAAAAGCACTTTAGTCTCGGCATCTGGATGAACTCGAAATGGATCATTTTTATTCCTTGATGAGTGCAATCGTTACATTAAGAAAATGGACTATAAATTTTGAAGAAAATCGTTTTGCATCTTATAGTGGGATTTTCTGTTGGACTCGGTTTGTGGTTATTTTTTAATTCAATTCTCAATAAAGAATTGATGCAAAGCATCATTTTGTATTATTTTTGTCTATTTTGTTATGGATTAGTTATTGGATTGATGTGTAACGCCATGTTTTTGTCCTCCTATCTTGGGATTATTCTTGGCCAATTTATTTATTTATTTTTTCTTGGAAAAATTGGATCATTTATCATGATCGAAGTAATTTATATATTCATCTTTTCAATCCTGGTGATTTTCGGCAATGCAATTGGCGTGTTAATTTCCACCAGGAAATAAATAAAAATTGTAACATGCATTTCTTACATGGCCTCATAGCGGAAGATTATTTTGCTGATTGGGATTTGGCGGCGCGGAACTAGGAACGTGCACCAGTAATATAAAAAAGCAGCCAGGGAAAAAATCTAAAATGATTTTTGCTATAAGGATAAGTGCAGGATTACTTCCTTTAAATCTGTAAATGGCCATGAGAATGGCTATACCCAAAAAATACAAAAGCCTCTATTAGCATAATGTCCCTTTTATCAAAAGTTTGCTATTTACAATAGATTACACTTGAGCGGATAGTTTATTTTGATTTTTAAAAATTATTTGTTTATTAGTTTAGGTTGTTCACTTAAATTTCAAATTTAGAAGATTTATCCGTCCCATCTCATAACATTCTACTTTACGCGCAATTGCCTTCTCTATCAGGTCCTCTTGTTCAATTCATATGTTCTATCAAACTGGAGTTTTTCACGTCTTATACCTAGCTACGTAACCTTATGATTTTAGGAGAGCCCTTGGATTTTTTAATCTCTTCTATACTTAAAGATATTGATGCATTCTTTGTTTTGCATTGAATCGCTTTTGTCTAATGATTGTAAAGGACATAAATGATTTCTATATCCGGATATGCATTACAAGAAAAAATGCGGTATAACCATAATATTGATACCTTTCATGCGCTAAGGCTAAAAGATGGATGTAAAGTTTTACTTAAAACGCCAAATAAACTTCATGGAAGCTCCGAAAATTTAATCATTTTGCAACATGAGTATCATCTCCTGAAAGCGATCGAAGCACCTACTATTATTAAGGCTTATGATTTCCTGCAAAATACTTATTCGCCTGTTTTAATTCTTGAGGATGTAAAAGGAGAGTTATTAACTTCCTATCTCCTTACACATCGATTAACTATGAGTGATTTTTTTAGTCTGGCGCTACAACTTATTGATATTATTGGAGAGTTACATCAGCGTCATATTATTCATAAAGAAATTAAGCCATCCAATATTGTTATTGATCCGGAACAGTTGACACTTAAACTCGTTGATTTAAGTGCTTCCACAAAACTTTCCGAAGAAACGTTTGATTATTTGTCCTTGAGTGAATCTGAAGATTTGGCCTATATTTCACCGGAATTAACTGGACGTATTAACCGTCCTGTTGATTATCGGACTGATTTTTATTCGTTGGGGATCACATTTTATGAAATGTTGACCAATCAATTACCCTTTCAGACTATGGATACTCTTGAGTTAGTCCATTGCCACATCGCTAAAAAGCCACCATCGGTAGTACAAGTTAGACAGGATGTGCCTAAAATGCTTTCGGCAATTATCGACAAGCTATTAGAAAAAATGCCAGAGGAACGTTATTCAAGTATTATCGGATTAAAATCAGATCTTCAAGAATGTTTTAACCAGTGGCAATTAAAAGGAATAAACAGTGAATTTTTACTAGGAGCAAAAGATATTCATGATCATCTGAGCATCTCACGTAATTTATATGGTCGAGAACCACAGGTACATGAATTAATCAAATCATTTAATCGAGTGCGTAAAGGTAACAAAGAAATTGTCTTCATTGCTGGTTATTCAGGGATTGGAAAAACTTCTCTGGTGAAAGAGATTTATAAACCTATTGTTCAACATCGGGGCTATTATATTCAAGGTAAATTTGATTTCTTGCAACGAAGTACCCCCTATAGTGCAATTGTTACTGCCTTTAAGAATTTAGTGAAGCAAATACTCTCGGAAAGTGAAAAAAGATTAGAAAAAATAAAAAAACTTCTTATTTATTCGTTAGGAAATGTAGGTCAAGTTGTTATCGATGTGATCCCTGAGGTTGAGCTAATCATAGGAAAGCAGCCTCCAGTGCGTTCTTTAAATCCAACAGAAGCACAAATTCGTTTTAATTTAGTATTTCAAAATTTCGTGCGTGTATTTGCTCAATCGGAGCATCCCTTGGTTATGTTTTTGGATGATTTACAATGGGCAGATAATTCTTCACTAAATTTTATCGAGAATTTATTACAAGATCGCGAAACAAATTATTTGCTTATGATTGGGGCTTATCGCGATAATGAAGTCAATGAAAATCATTCCTTACACCTGAGTATCAATAACTTAAATAAAAATAAAGTTGATATAAGCACAATAACCTTACAACCACTACAGCTAAATAATATTCAAGAATTGCTGCACCATACGTTGTCTGGCTCACGAGAGCAGATCCAAGAACTTGCTCAATGTATTTTTGATAAAACCCACGGTAATCCATTTTTTATTAATGAATTTCTTAAATCGATTTATCAGCAGAATTTACTTACTTTTTCTTATCCACACGGAGCTTGGGAATGGGATTTCTTTAAAATTCAGCAACAAAGCGTCACAGATAATGTAATTGATTTATTAACCGCTAAAATTCATTTACTTCCTATTTCTACGCAAGAAATTTTAAAGCTGGTCTCGTGTTGTGGACATCAATTTGATTTTAAAACCTTACAATTGGTAAATAATCAATCTATAAGTAAAATCGCGGAACAATTGGGCCAAGCAATTAATGTAAACTTAATTTATCCACTCGAAGAAAGTTATAAAACAATGGGCTTGATAGGATTAAACGAAGAGGTTATCGATCTTGATATGAATTCGCTTCGTTATAAATTTGCTCACGACAGGATTCAACAAGCAACTTATGAGCTCATTGATGTACAAGAGAGACCCCATATTCATTTGAAAATAGGTAGATTATTGTTAAAGGATAAACCTTTAGTGGAGGATGATGAGCGATTATTTGATGTTCTGAAGCATTTTAATCAAAGTATTTCTTTGATCAAGGATTCAAATGAAAGGTTACAATTAGCCCAATATAATTTATGGGCGGGTCAAAAAGCAAAGCGCTCATCCGCATACTCTACTGTTAATGAATATCTCTCAGCTGGTATTGCATTATTAAAGCCTAATAATTGGGCAAAAAATTATAGTCTGGTATTTCAGATTTATAAAGAATTGGCTGTATGTAAGTATTTAATTGGTGATTTCGACACCGCAGATAAATATTTTTCCGAATTATTAAAACATGCACATAGTGCGCTTGATAAAATTGAAATTTATCGCTTAAAAATCGAGATGCTATCTACTTTGGGTAAACACACCGAAGCATTGAAAATGGGGTTAAATACCTTACGAAATTTTGGTGTGAAACTACCGAAGAAACCAAATTTAATTCATATTTTACTTGCTATTTATAAAATAAAATTTCAACTAAGAAACACCAATGTCGAACAATTAGATTTACCTTTAATGAAAGACCCAAAACAAATAGCAATTGTTGATTTAATTACGCAATTACTCAATAGCGCATTTATTACGAATCAGCAGCTATTTGTCATCCTTACCAGCAAGAATATAAGTTTAAGCTTAAAGTACGGTTATACTGAAAGTACTTCAATGTCCATTCCTGTGTATGCACTTATTATCATGCATTCATTAAATCTTTATAACGATGCAATCTCCTTTGTTGCCTTTTATAACCGATTAAAACAAAAATACGGTGCTTCACATTTCGAAGGTAAAAATCAATTTGTAATTGGAAGCTTTATCGAACCGTACCAAGAGTCACTTGATGTATGTAATAGTACGCTTAATAAAGCATTTAGGCTTTGCTGTGAGGTAGGTGATTTAGTATATAGTAACTACAGTAGCTTAACCTTAGTGCTCCTTTCTTTTTCTATAGGTAAAAACCTCGGTGAGATTAAAAAAAACATACAATCTTCTCTGTCATTTATCTCGCGGGTTAAAATTTCTGATTTTATTAATGTGGCAAAATTTTGGGATTACATAACTCAATGTTTGGAACAACCTGGTCTTACAAAGATTAAGCAACTCTCGCTTTTTGAAGAAAGTATTCTTAGAGGCAAGAATAAAACAGAATTAAGCTTTTTTTATAGTTCATTAACTTTACTGCATTTTTTACTGGGTAATTTTTCTGAAGCAATAAAAGCAGGGAGTAAGCATGAACTGTATGCGGAATATGATAAAGGTATAATAAGTCATTTTGATGGTAAATTTTTCTATGCTTTATCGTTACTGTGTCAATTCCCTCATGTCCCTAAGGCAAAGCATCAAGCTTATTTAAAAAAATTAAAAAAACTGGACCAGTTTATCAAAAAATATGCAACTTGGTGTCCCAATAATTTTAAAGCTCATTCACTGCTTTTTGCTGCAGAGTTTTCTTTATTGAAGCAAGAGCATGAGAAAACGCTTTCTTTTTACGAACAGGCAATAGAAGCAGCCCTTTCCAGTGGATTAATATTGCTTGCTGCCATTGCAAGTGAACGTGCTAGTTTTTATTGCTTTAGGTTTAATATCAAGCGAATGGCAAAGATTTATCTAGATAATGCCCATCAATATTTTAAAGATTGGGGAGCAAATACGAAGCTTAAGCTATTGGAACAATCCTATCAGGCAATTACCTTCGAGCATTTTGGTCCTAGTGAAATGCTCCCTATAAATTCACCTCAATCTAAAGCAAAGACACACTCAATTGATATGTTGGCTATTTTAAAATTCACTCAGCTAATCTCGAGTGAAATTCGTTTGGATAAGTTGCTGCAAAAACTTTTAGTGATTGTATTAGAAAATTCAGGTGCACAACGAAGTATTATTTTAACAAAAGATAATGGACAATGGGTTGTTGAAGCAGAAGGCAATTTAGAACAACAAATTATTTATCTTAATGAGTCTATAGAGAGCCAAGTTACTTCAAAATATCCATCTTCTATTTTGAATTATGTTCAAAGAACACAAAAACCAATTATTTTAAACGATGCAACTCAATCTGAACTGACTTACCAAGATGAATATATTCAGCAAGGAAATCCCCGTTCGCTTCTAATGATGCCTTTATTTTATAAGGGACAGCTGTTTCGAATGTTGTATTTAGAAAACAATAGTAACAGTCATACCTTTACACCCAGTCATTTGGATAGCCTTCAATTATTGGCCTCACAAGCAATGATATCACTTGAAAATGCCAAACTTTATTATCAAGCCACACATGATCCCTTAACCGGATTGGCAAACCGGAATATGTTGTATGAAATGTTTCAACAAATCAGCAAGAAAGCGAAGCATCCTCGTGAAAAAATTGCATTATTATTTATAGATGTCGATTATTTTAAGGTGATTAATGATACCTTAGGACATGATAATGGAGATAAACTTCTGATTCATGTTGCAAAAACCATTAATGCATGTTTACGTGAATGTGATATTGCAGCGCGTATCGGTGGTGATGAATTTACCGTAATACTGGATAATATTACTTCAAAGGAACAGGTCACTGTTATAGTTGAACAATTATTCAATGAAATTTCAAAACCAGTTCCTATTGATGACCATTTAATTCAAATTGGATACAGCATGGGGATCAGTATCTTTCCTCATGATGGAACAGATATAGAAACCCTACTTAAGTTAGCTGATACTGCACTGTATCAGGCAAAAGCCAAAGGCAGAAATCAATTTCATTATTATTCAATGGAATTATATAGAGAATATCAACACACGTATGGCGTAAGTAAAGAATTTCAGCGTGCTTATGATAAACAAGAATTTTTTATAATGTATCAACCTTTTCATGATATATCGACTGGGGAAATTATAGGGCTTGAATCCTTATTACGTTGGAATCATCCGGAACAAGGGATCCTCAAAGCATCAACATTTATTCAAAGTTTAGAGCAAAGCCCACTTTTGATTCCAATAAGTGAGTGGGTAATTAAAACTGTATGCCAGCAAGCAAAAGTTTGGCAGGATAAAAAAATTCTCTCAGGACCTATCGCAATCAATATTTCGACAATCCAGTTTATTCAGCATTCATTGAGTAAGAAAATTGCTGATGCGTTAGCAGAAAATAATCTCAAAGCGTCATGGATTGAATTAGAAATTACTGAGTCGATTTTTATCGAATACAGTCAGAGACTATATAATGAAATTAATGCACTAAAAAAAATGGGTGTTCATTTAGTGATTGATGACTTTGGTACTGGTTACTCCAGTTTATCCTATTTAAAAAACTTACCTATTAAAAAAATAAAAATAGATAAAGCGTTTATTAATAATTGCCACCATGATTATTTAGATCAAACAATTATCAAAGCCATTGTAACGATTGCTCACAAATTAAATATTAAAGTTATTGCTGAAGGCGTTGAGAATGAATTACAACTTGAGCTTTTGCGTGAGCAAAATATTGATACTATACAAGGATTTTATTACTCTCCTCCCTTAACTGTAGAGGAATGCGAAATTCAACTGCAAAAAAATGCTCGAATTATTTCCCAATGATTTGGGGTTTTACTCCTCACTCAATTCAGAATTTTACTTTGCACAAAGGAAAACCTGGCCTATATTTAAAAATAAAGCATTGTGTTTAAGGATTGATCATGCCTCATCCTAAATATATCTCTTTCGATCCTCCAAATGATAAATCACCTGATCCTGAAGTATGGGCCCAAGCTATAATGCCAGATGTATTAGCTTTGGGGCGCAATACCATCGCTTTATTCAAAAATTTCCCGCCTGAATATGTTGATTATTACAAAGCCCTCCAGGTGGAAATTGCCAAGATACGTCCCGAAGAACAAGATCGACCTTTAATTTGCCTGGATATCATAGGGAATAAGCGTAAAGGTGAGAAGTCTCCTGCTGATGTGGGGATGGCTGGAGGTACAGGACCATTATCTGATGCAACAGCTTTGGAAAATCTGGTACGGCGGATGGGTAAGGTTGGCGAAACTCCATGGAACAAAGGGACAAGAGAAACGATTGCGGAGAACATGGCAAATTTTTCCGGAGTGATGTACTCAATGCCTCCGCCACGAGATGTAAAACACGCACATGATGGTACTTCATATCTAAGTTTATACAAAAGTGCTCGAAGAGATATACCGTGTACTTCGTTGCACATTCTTACCAACACAGGTCATTCTAATAAATCGTATTTTGGTAATGATTATCTCCTCGGGAAAAAGAAATTTGGAGATGTTGATGATATGACAATAAAAGTTGCGCACCGAATTAAAGTAAGCTCAGAAACTCGTCCACCGGGTGAGCGCGTATTAGTATTGGGAACCACAGATGCGGCTAAAAAAAAGTTATATCCTAATTTATTAGACAATAGAAATCTCGAATCAGTTTTACCTACTGGAGTCGTTGAAGGGCTGGAGCCTCGAACATATTTTCAAAGGATTGTTAGTCAAGCGAAAAGAGTATTTCAAGGAGAAGAGGCTCAAACCTATTTACAAACAATTATCAATCAGGCTAAAGCCGGTAAAATAAATGATCCTATGCCCAATGAAGAGCGTACTTGCGGTCAAGCATTTGTTGACTTTGCAGTACAATTTGCAAGAGCTAATCAATGTACCTCGTTGCTTTTCAGCTGCACAGAGATCCCTATGCTTTTACATACCAAAGTGCCACCAGACAATGAGCAAACTTATTATGATTTATTAAAAAAGGAATTGCCCAAAAATATTGCGTATTTTGATACAGAAGATATCTTTGTTGATGAAATTGTAAAAAAAAGTGAGGATTTGCAAAAGCATCCAGAAATCCGTTCGACTGCTTCTTTAAGAGGAGGGGGCTTATCCCATTACCATGTTCTTCATGCTAAGTTGGATGAAGTAAAAGAAAGCATGCTAAAGCATTGTCACAGTTTTATGGATTTAAAAGATGACTTACAAAAGCAGAAAAGAAACGTGCTGTTGGCAACATTACAATTTTTTGAAGATGGTGATAAGAAAGCGTTACAGGCTGTAATAGCAGAAAATCCAAGATATGCTGATGCAACACTACGCAGTACTACCCTCGCTCTTGTATCAAAAGGCATACGATTAGCAGAAGAGATTAATGATGCGAAATCAAAAATGAATTCATTTAAAACATTGAAAGAGGATTTAAACAAAGGAAGAGCGCAGGAAAGGGCTGAAGCAAATGCAATGCAATTTGATGAAAGTAAAGAACCGTATGATGATCAAGCTCAATCCGTTTATGGTTAAGCATCAATTGCTTGCAATCAGGTTACACCTCTTGCTACTGAAAGGTGTCTGTATCATTTAAGGCAAAAATTTAACTGGTTTAATATTTTTTAATGACCTTTAGGGGCTGATGTTTCTACCTGCTCAGAAAAATTCAATAGCAGTTATATTTTGTCTTTGTTCATGGCTAATTCTCAAACCACAAAATCATTCTATTTCTATTATAAAGAAGTTTAAATAAGAACAATATCTCAACTATGGAAGTTACCGTATAATTTATCCGATTGGATAACATGTTAGGAATGGTTATTAAATAAGGTTCAACCCATGCAAAATACAAATGATAAAAAATTTACTACGGGAAAGAATAAGTTTTGGAGTTTTTTTATCACTATGGCTAAGCCTTATCGCTTTTGGTTTTTGGCGATGTTCTTAGTCGGTGTTTACTCATCGATTCATAGTGTTTTGCAACCCTATGTTCTTAAAATCCTATTGGATGCAATAGCTAATTCTGGAACGAAAAAATTTCTTGATGTTTCTTTAACGCCCGCACTTATTCTAATTGTTTTAGGGTTCCTGATTACGTTTGTTTGGCGTTTCTATAATTATATTGTTCTGAAGTCACTGCCTAAAATGAAAGCGGATATCATTGCTGTAACCACCGCTCATCTTAGGGAGCAATCCTATGCTTTTTTTCAAGACCAGCTAAGTGGGTCGATTAGCGCTAAAATTTCAGATTTAACAAGTAACATTCAAAACATAGTCAACTCTTGGTTTAATATAGCCAGACAGGGATTAACTATTTTTCTTTCTATACTCATGGCGGGTCTCGTTAATCCTTACTTCAGTTTGATTTTCTTGTTCATTTCCATCATGTTTATTTTAATCGCGTATTATTGCTCAAATAGCATAAAGCCTTATGCAATGGCCTTTGCGGAAGCTAGAACGAAAAATACTGGAAGCATTGTTGATTGTTTTTCTAATGTATTAAATATGTTGTTGTTTGCTAGAGAACAATATGAATCAGAGTATTTAAGTTTGACGACGAAAGATGTTGTTTTAAAAGAAACAAAAATGCAATTTAAGAACATGATGAATGCTTCTTTACTGGGTACATTTGCTTGGCTGCTGCAAGGCTCATCCATTTTACTACTCATTTTTCTTGGCGATAAAGGGTTGATTACCGTTGGGGACTTTGCTTTTATTTTTATACTATCAATCACAGTGATTGATCAAATATGGTATTTGACTGAAAACTTATTAGTTATTGGGGAGCAAGCGGGTATTTGTGAGCGTGCACTTGAAACAATTTTTACAGCCCATATGCAAACTTCTCATGATGCGCCCTTAAACATATCCAAAGGGGACGTATCGTTACAGGATGTTTATTTTGCATACCAAGATGATAATTTAGTAGTAAAAGATTTTAGTCTTAAGATTCCTGGTGGTACTAAAGTTGGTCTCGTTGGTTATAGTGGGGCGGGTAAAAGCACTATTGTACAGCTAATTACCCAATTATTTGATCTTAAGAGGGGTGAAATAAAAATTGACCAACAAAATATTTCAGCAGTGAATAGGAACAGTTTACGTGAGCAGATTGCTTTTATTCCCCAACAACCCCACTTATTTCATCGGTCAATCTTTGAAAACATTCTCTATGGACGAGTTGATGCAAGTTACCAGGAGGTAATCGATGCTGCTAAAAAAGCCCATGCCCATGAGTTCATAATCAATTTACCCAATGGTTATGACACCATAGTGGGAGAAAGAGGCTTGAAATTATCTGGTGGGCAACGTCAACGCATTGCTATTGCAAGAGCAATATTAAAAGATGCCCCAATATTAATATTAGATGAGGCCACGAGCTCGCTTGATTCAATCACAGAAAAACTGATTCAGGAGTCATTGGCAGTAGCGATGCGACATAGAACGGTTATTGTAATTGCACATAGGCTCTCTACCATACTCTCTATGGATAATATTGTAGTGATGGATAAAGGGAAAATTATTGAAATGGGTACGCATCAAGAATTAATTGAGAGGGATGGATTTTATAAAACATTATGGGATTCTCAAAGCGGGCATAGTGTTATTTAAATCATTTTTGGTATAGAAACTGAGTCCTCATGAGTATATTGCTCAAGTATTTTCTTTTCATTGTTATTTAATAAGTCCTGTATTTTTTGTGTATTTAGATAAGACAGAAATGAGGAAATAACAGATTGGTCAATACCATTAATAAATTGGTAGACCTGAAAGTCATCCATCTCAATTTCAGTGCAAATAATTTTTTCTTGACGCAAAAAAACACGCAAATTTCTATCAGCAATTTCTTCTAATGCCCATTCTATTAAATGAAGCTCTAATACTAGATACTTAGATTCACAGGAATTTTTTGATTGTAAGACCTGAATAAGTTGTTCTGTATTTCGTGTTAAACGAATTACTCCTACATGCTCTTTATTGTTTAGAATAGCAAAATATCGTTGTTCAAGTTGTGTTTTTGGTAGTGATAAATAAGCTGTAAGTAGTTTTTTAGGTAAGTCTAAAACATTCCAAATATTATAATTCAAATCGTTTTGTTCTTTTAACTTTATCAACTTAAATAGGGTTAGTGAAAAAGCACGTTCGAGTTTTTCTGAAGAATTCTCTTGTGAATCAATGGGTGCAAGAGTCGATGAATAATGTACAACACCCTGCTCGTTATCATAAGAGAGATAATTCATTGGAAATTTTAGGGATTTGTTTTTTTCTTTTTTAATTAAAAGATAATTTACATAATTGTCATTTTTTTCGTTAAAGTTACGACCGCGGGGCATAGTTCCACTTAATTTTGCACGGTAATTGTTTTCTAACCAATTTAATAAAGCGTTTTTTTCACCATTTGTTATACCATTAATATAAAATTCGTTGGTTAAAAAATAGCCTCCATCTTCCAAACACTCATAAGCCTGACTAAGAAAATGGAGCGGATCTATAAAATGCATCACGGTACATGAACTCATAATAAAATGAAATTTTTTATTATGGAAATGGTCTATAAGGTGTTCCGCATTTTCGATGAGAATGTTCTTTTTAACAGAGGGATAAATATTCTTAAACGGCGCGGTAATACCACTCACTTCAATGCGCTCACCATAGGTTTTTTTTAAATGAGCCAAAACACTACCAGCACCTGTGCCTACATCAAGAACCCTAATGGAAGGGTGTTCTTTTAATAACTTTTCGATAACATGTTCGGTGGTTAATGTTGTTATGGGCCCGGGGGCTATATGATAGCCAGAGCGATTTTCGCCAGTAAAATAGTAGGAACCACCGTTTGCAACGGAAGTATTTTCTTTTTGGCATAGGTAATGATATTGAGTTTCTATCGCTTGCAAAACATCATTCGGACGTACCATTTCCGCTGAGATAAAAGAACGTTCTGTTTTATTGTCATTATTAAAAAAACGGTAAGAAAACTCTTTTTTTTGTTCCACAATAATTCCAAAAATCACTTAAGTTTTGCATGCATTATATGCAACAATTACTATTTTTATGTAGTTGAAAAATAAAGATAAGAAGGGAAGCTCCTGAAATCCACTGTCAAACATGCCCAATCCCCCTTTGTTTGCAAACAGGTTTAGTCTGTAAACATCAAATTCGTAGGTCAATTTTAGGTAATAATTATTTACGCTTCATTTGGAAAGTATTTCTTTAGAGTCAAAACATAGATTATTCGTAAAATATTTCTAGCGTAAGTTATTGTGTCATTGATTTCTTTATATAGAAAAAAGAATTAAAGTGGCTACTTTTGATTAAATTATGCACTTGAAGATTATTTGTTCTACACTTATAGTACGATTATTATCCAAATAAGGTGCAATATGCACAGTAGAACAATTTTTGCTTCTAATTTAAAAGGTGGCGGTCCTTCAAGTAGATCTTTATGGACTCGAGCTCAATCTTATCCGACAACATTTAGTTCGCAGTGGACAATTGAGATGCATTGTTTTCCAACGAGTACTTTTTTTGGCAAGAGGTTGCATGAATGTAATCTCTTTAGTCTCTTTTCTATGCCTCGTTCATATAATCTTGCATTTAGAGGTATGTCAAAATTAGAGGCTGACTGTGAATACAACCAAAGAATGCATGGTTTGGTAGGAAGAAGTCCTCGCTCTTTTAGAATTGAAGAAAAAGAAAGTGAGATGCTTGAACATCAACGTGGTAATATCAAGGGAATTTCTACCTCAAGAACTTTATCTTCGGCGAAAAGTTTTGCTAATCGTTTGGCTAAAGATTATGAAATAATGGTAATGGATTTAGAAAACATCCCTGAAGAAGAGCTATACCATCAAAAATATATCGAAGGTGCAATGGGGGTGAATTCTACGGGTGAGCCTACCGATTATAGTCATGAAAATGAATGTACTTTAAGTGCTGCTCATATATCTTCTTGCGTCGCGAGAGTGAATCGCAAAAACATGCTTGCCTGGGATATTGAATATAATCCGCTCTATGTGGATCAAAAATTATTATCCTCAGAGTTAAAACTTGAGTTTAAACAAGTTTTACATACGTTTTATGATCTGATTCAAACTAAAAAACCTGACCCCGATGAAGTTAAAAAATACGGGAAAATAGAACTTGATTTCTATCTAAAGGTAGCTCAAGAGCTTGATTATAGTGAGGAGCATAAAGCGGCAATCGTTTCTTACCTTTCAGGAGGAAAGAGTTTGGAGTTATTTGAGGAAATGGAATTGGAAACGGAGAAAAAAGGTCCAGACCTAAAATAAATGGGCCAGTCTTAAATCAAAAATTACCTTTGTGGCATGCAACTTTACATTAAGTTCATGTGGGTTACTTGAGCCGCAAAGGTTTTGCCCCATCTCTTGCATATCTTGTCACCATTCTATTGGGAAAAAATTTGATAAATGTCTCTATCCTAATTTGGGTATATTTTTGATAAATAGTGTTTTTGATAGCATAATCAATGCAGTATTTAAGTATAAATCAATAAGATGCAGTTTGAACTAGGTGATCCACGTGTTACTTATAAACTAAATAAGGAAATAAATAATGGCTTTATCAATGTATCAAGTTACTATTCCTGTTTTTATCCGCATGTTAAATAATTTATTATCTATTCTTGCTAAAGCATCACAGTATGCGGAAGCAAAAAAAATCGATCCGGCTGTTTTAATTAATGCACGTCTGGCTCCGGATATGTTTGCACTTGCTCGGCAAATACAAATTGCTTCAGATACGGCTAAAGGCTGTGGTGCTCGTCTGGCGGAAATGGAAATACCTTCTTATGCAGATACAGAAACTACTTTTGCAGAATTACACGAGCGCATAACGAAAACGATACAATTTTTAAAAAGCATCAACAAAGACAAATTCAATGGCTGTGAGGATCGCCAAATTGTATTGAAAGCTCGGGGTAAAGACATTCATTTTACCGGCCAGGACTATGTGCTAAGTTTTGTAATACCCAATTTTTATTTTCATGTGACAACTGCCTACGACATTTTGCGTCATAACGGTCTGGAAATAGGAAAAATGGATTTTCTGGGTGCGGAATAATCTGTAATAGAGGATATTCGGTCCCCTCTCACCATTAAGCGAGATAGGTATGACACGCAAACAGTTGACCACATTATTGACGCCAGAACTCTGCTGCTCCAATATTAAATCCAGCCTTTCTTTTTATATCGAAACGCTCGGATTTAAAATTCAATATGAGCGACTTGAAGAGGGATTCGCCATGCTCGAACGTCAAGGTTCACGGATTATGTTGGATGAAATAGCGGATACCTCGAAAACCATAACCAAAAGAACATGGATATCAGCTCCCATGGAGCCTCCTTTTGGCAGAGGGATAAACCTGGAAATTAAAACAAAAAAAGTTGATGAATTATATGAGCGTTGCATATTGTTAGGGGCCAATATTTTTTTACCTATTGAAGATAAATGGTATCGAGCAGGTAACAAGGAAATTTGTAATCGTCAATTTATAGTATTAGATCCTGATGGCTACATGCTGCGATTTGCACAAAATATTGGAAGACGAAATATAAATATTGAGTTAGAAATTTAGGTTTAACTTTGATTTTTTAGTTTTGCTGAAAACTTATAGTTTTACTTCAAATACGAGTTGTAAGTCAGTCGTTTTGTTCTTAAATAATCATATGTTAGTATCGCCGCGCCTTTCCTGAATTATGCCAGCAGGTAAATTAATTGTAACAAGAAAAAGGAGAACTCATGAAAATAACAGGAACGATTCACTTACAGAAAACTGAAGGGCGAAAAGATGCTTGGGTAAAAAAACAACTTCCAAATGATTATTTTTTGTCTCTCGAAATTACTCAAATTGGTGACCACGAAATTTCAACATTGGCAAGTGCTTTCAATGCATGCAAGACAGAATTTCCTTCCATTAAAATTGCTGGTGAAGAGTTTAAAGACCAGTTTGTAACGGCTACTTTACCTGTGGGTGCTAAGGATGTATGCCACATTGTCCTGGGTAATTTTGGGGATTTCCGAAAAAATCGTGATGTTGCTAATGAATTGGATGATGAGAAAATCGCTCTAGCTGAAGAACTTGAGGGGGAGATTGTTTCTTTTGATATTGATAGTACGGCTTATCAAGTAGTTTCGACCAGCGAGCTCTATAAAAATATAGAAACAAAAGCGGATTTAGCGTATGGAAAAACTGTGGGATTTAACCGAGATGGTATTCTTAATCTATTCCCTGGCACGACGATTCAAAAGATGCTTGCCCAGAAAAGTAAGTTTGTATTTGGTGATAATTTTGAGCTTTGGAATGCCCAAAAGCAACCAATACCTTATAATATAACGCTGGCGCAAACAAATAACTTAAATCAAGCACTTCAAAAAACGAAACAAAATGAAGAAAACAGAGAAGTAGTATTCTCTCCAATCTAATAATTATCCTAATCAATTTAGCGCGAACAGTCTGATTTTGGAGCTAGAGTGGGTCATTTAACCTAAGGTATCTTCGAGTCATGATGGGTTAAATTTTAATATGGTGTCATTCCCGCCTGTGCGGGAATGACACATAGTTGGCGTAAATGTGCTAGGTTACATTATTACAACTTTGTTGCATTTTATTAAAATCAGCGTTTATTTTACTTGCTATCGATTTAGGTAAAACACAATTTGAATTAGACTTTGAGCTCATGCTGTATCGTCTTTTACATTCATTTACTTCATAAGTATAGAGTTCATTTTTTTGTTGAGGATAATAAGCATTATAGTCAACCCAGTTTTTAGCTTCATTTAAACAATTTTTATATCGTTTCATACTCGTATTATTTTGAGTAATACACGCTTCCGTCAATGATTTTTTATGCAAGTTAGAGACAAGTTTTTGACACGTTGAAACGATTAGGGTTCGCTCTTTTTCTTTAAATGCTTGCGCTTCCTGCTCATGCCGGGTTTTCTCTTCATTTGCCTTTATCTCATTATTTATTTGAATTTTGTTCCATATAAGATAAACAACGACTATCTGTACTGCCAATACAAATGCCGCGGCATAGATTATATGAATGACATAATTGGGTTTAACTTGTGTTGTTTCAGTAGTCATTTGTAGCCTCTAATATAAGTCCCTATTTCGAGAATATTGCCCTGTTTTTTGGTGCTAATAATTTAGCGTTTGTGATTATATATTACCCAAGTCGCCTCATCAAATAATCGATAAAATATCTATAAAGCAAAAAAATAATACGTCTATGATGAAAAATTATGGGCTCCGACCTTTAAGGTACATTTCTCTTTAGGGGTTGAAGAGAATAAATTGAGGCACCTACATTGATGAATCATCAAGACACTCGAATCCAGATAAGTTTTTATTCGCTAGAATGCTTATAAAATTATGATTATTTGTGGATTTCTTATATAAGGCATAATGTAATTTGAAAATGAAAGATTTTACCCGCAAAAACGGGAAGAAACTGGGGAGACGCTTTCTGAGTAAGTGAATCAAATGAAACAATTTTGTCAAGAAGTATCTCAGTATCAGTACAATTTTTTAGAACAATTCATTCTTTGATTGTTAGTCGCGCCATATCTAAATTGCTTCATTTCGAAAAGCAAAGATGGCGGTAAGGAGTTGAGTAGTCGTGAGGAATAGGATGTTTGATGCTCGATATGTGATGCAATTTTATTGGGAAAAAACAGAAATAGTAGAATTATGTTTAGTGTGAATAAAGAGCGATCTTAAAAAGAAAAAATATTAAATAAATAATGGATTTCATTTAATGATTATTTTATCTTACTTAAACTTGAGTAATCAATATGGTATGCTTTAGCTTAATTTAAACTTGAAGGGAGTTAAGTCATGAGTATCATAACGCTTCTAGAGCAATTAGCTACTACAGCCCATCATAAAATCAATCTTGACACATTATTAAAGGATAAACCTTCAACAATTAAAAACGCTTTTATTTATAACGATGCTGTATCTTTAAAAAATAATTTAAATGAGAGTGTAGCTTTCGCTGATCGAACTACAATTTTCGAAATATAGATTTAATGTATGATATGTCAGATAAAGCTTCATTAATTGTTGTTGGTTGTGGTATTAAATTTTTTGCCCATATGACGAAAGAGGTAATTGCGTATATTAAACAATCTGATGTTGTACTTTATCTAGTAAATGATCCTATCCTAAAATTGTGGATCCAACAGCAAAATCAATATACAGAGTCCTTAGATCAAGTATATTTTTCATGCCCAAATCGCGCTGATTCCTATTCCCTGATAACAGATTATGTTTTAGAAAATTTATATCAAAATAAACATGTATGCTTTGTTCTTTATGGACATCCTAGTGTATATGCTAAACCCGGTTTAGATGCTGTAAAGAAAGCAAAGGAAAAAGGATATTATGCAAAAATTCTACCTGCAATTTCAGCGGAAGCCTGTCTTTTTGCTGATTTGTTAGTTGATCCTGGTTCATCAGGGTGTCAATCATTTGAAGCTAGCGATTTTCTGATTCATCAGCGCCAATTTGATATAAGCTCTCATTTAATTCTTTGGCAAATTAATGCTGTGGGAATTCTAAATCATGAAACAACAAACAATAAGAAAGTGGGAATTTTATTGCTACTCGATTATTTAACAAAATATTATGAAGTTACAGATAGGATCATTATTTACGAGGCGGCGCAATATCCTGGATTTGAACCCGTGATCACACAAACTCAATTAAAATATTTGTCTGATATTCAATTGTCAAATCTTTCAACTTTATATATACCGCCTGCTAAAATTACTGCTTGTGATCAAACCATTTTAAAGGCCCTTGAACTAGTATAAAAATGTACAACTATTTTATAACTTTTATCAAAGAATACTCGGAAAATTATTTGGGACTACCTAAATTTTGTTGGCAGAAAATAAGCTTAATTTGTATCAATGCATCAACCATAGGCATTTGTTTTTTTCTATCGTTGTATTTTGTGAATGACCAAAAACTAAACATTTCAAATGTTGGACTACTTCTTTCTTGTTATGGTTTAGGTACCATGATCGGTGGTATTGTGGGAGGTAAACTCTCCGACAAAACTACCCCATATGTTGTTTCAATCATCAGTCTTTGCATTCAATCTGCTAGTTTTTTTCTTTTAATGTATTTGCATTCCACCCCTAGCTTAATGCTTGATCTGTTGCTACTTGGGATATCTGCATATAGTTTTAAAATATCAAATAACATGGGTTTGCTAAATTTATGCGCCAATGATTTGGATTTACGATATAGAACCATCAGTATTTCTCATGTGGCAGCAAATTTAGGGTTGGGGTTATCAGGTATTTTTATTGCTGGTGTCGGAGCATATGGTTTTACTATTCTTTTGGGCTTATCAAGTTTAATATTATTTGTTTCAGCAATTTATCTAATATTACAAGGCAATATAACCAATCTCATTTCAGAACAAAGAACTGTAGAGCTCCATCCAAATAAAACAAATACAGCCACTAAAATTAATATATTAATTCTCTCCTGCGTTTTTCTTATAGGGCTTATTATTGCACAATTGAGCTCCACTTATCCATTATATGTTCAAGAGTCATTTCCCGAATTAAATGTGATGGCGGTTAGTATCTTATTTCTTTTAGATACTGCTTTAATTGTGATGTTCCAAGCGCCACTGACCGTATTAGTAAGTAAACAAAATAAACTACTAATTACTGGGCTAGGTGCTTTACTCATGGGCTTAGGAATGTTGATCTTACGTTTTTCCTTCATATTTTCAGTGGCTATTCTATCTTGTATTGTTTGGACAACAGGTGAAATGCTATTTATATCTACCGCTCAACTGATATGTTATGAAAACAGCGATAATAAGAGAAAAGGACAAGGTTTAGGTCTTTTTCAATCTACTTTTGCTATTAGTAATGTAGTTGGTCCTTGGCTAGGAAGCTTTATTTATCAATATTTTGGTGGAAATATATTATGGTATTGTAGCACAATCATTGGAGTATTTTGCTTTCTGCTGTGCTGGTATTTTAGCCGTTTTAATGCTGACACAACCTCGTAAGAATGAAGCGTCTGCAGCAAAGATAGCTCCTTGTTGTTCTTTTGTGAAGTCTGAATTATTAAATCGACTATCAATATTTAATATTTCAAGTGAACTTTGCATGACATTGTGTATGTCTTGAGTATTATGAAAGTAGTTAAACTCAACAAACTTTGCTATTTTTCCAATAATTGTATCAGAGGATAAGGCATTATCTTTTGACAATTCGTGGATAAAAATCCTCATTATATGCTCTAATTCACGCATCTCATAAATTGTGCTTGTAACCTGTCTTGATCTAGGTGAAAACACATGGGTAGCTGGATGCTGTAACGAGTAATATATGGGAAAAGAATCTTCCTCAAAATTAAAGTGTTTTGGTTGCATGATTGTTGGAATATATTTTCTCAAGCCATATGACTCTATAAAAACCTGCTGCAAGACATCTACAGGTAAAGCTCTATTATCTATTGATGGTACATATCCAGGTGCAGCGCCCAGAGCTGTCGCAAATAAATGTTTAGCTGTATCAGTTAAATACGGGTTAGGTTTCAAATTTCGATTTTTTTGTATGATTGAAAATGTAATATCATAAAAGACTCGATTTCTTTCATATTCATATCGATACCATGCTAACTCATGTAAATACTGCTTTAAAATTTTCCATTTAATGTCGTTATGTAAACTAATTAACCATTTTTCCGAAAAATACATTACACAACAACGCCAGTCTGAGTTGATTACTTTGCTATTAGCTATTTCCCGAAAAACTTGCCAATGCTCATACAGCGATTTTGGTACCCGACTTTTAACATTAAAATCACGTTGTAAATTTGAATGGTTTATTGTCGCACCAATGTTGGGAAGCATAAATGTAGATCTCACACCCGCAGTAGATGACAATAGGCCGTTAGGAGCATAAACTCTATCATTAACCTTACTTAACACAGTAGAAAGAGGAAATATATCTCCGGGTTTATAGATAAGCCAGGGGATGGTAATGTTGTCATTTTTCAGATCAATATAACATTCAATTTCTTTATCAAGAACTATTCCCAGGGGTGTGTTATTTGCACTATATCCAAGGTGGTGAATTATATCTTTTGGCACATTAGGATCAGTTATCCGATAATATCCACCATTGGTATTAGGGAAAAGCGAGCTTTGTGTATCTGCATCAGTTGCACCATATGGATAATATGCTAAATAAAGAGGATATGATTGATCTGGGCTTAACTCATCTATAATAGCTGCAAAGACTGGTTCTATTTCTGTAACTCGCAGACGAACATCAGTCCAACATACTTTTACTAATCCCTTTCGTTCATCAATGGCCGTAAACATTAATACAATTCCCTTCGTACATGACCTTAAAAAAATGTTGCATTCTAATTTTCTAAAAATAGAACTGTCAAGATAAGTTTAACTAAAATGTCTATAAAAACATCAGTAAGACTATTATTTTCCATTAAAAATTTACATGCAAAAAAAAGAATTTTTTCATAATTCAATTACGACTAAATTTCTCGGCGATAAGGAATTAATAATAAAAAGGAGCAATCATGTTAGTTACAATGTTAAAAGCAAAAATTCATCGAGCGACAATAACTCAGGCAAATCTGAATTACATAGGCAGTATTACGATTGATGAAAATCTACTATTAGAAACAGATATCCAAGAAAATGAAAAAGTTCAAATTGTGAATATCAATAATGGTTCTCGATTTGAAACTTATGTAATAAAAGGGCGTAAAGGAAGTGGTGAAATTTGTGTGAATGGAGCTGCTGCAAGGCTTGTTCACGAAGGTGATAAGATTATAATCATTTGTTACTGCAACCTTAATGAACATCAGGTATCAAATCATATCCCCAAAGTTATTTTTATGAATGAAGATAACACCATCCATAGTCATTCAGACCAGGAATTACCTAATACATTGTTTATAAATTAATGTGATCAAAAAATTCAAATAACAAAAATATTAAAACTAAATTGTTATCTTCAAGATAACTATTTGCATCAATTGGAGAATTATTATGGACAATACTGTAAATCCAAAAATTAGTCTTATCTTTGGTGGTGTTTCAGTAGAACGAGATCTTTCTTTGAGAACTTTTCACAGCATTTATTCTGAATTGCAGTGTGAAGCAAAAAATAAAGACTTCTATCAATATGTCTACTATATAACTGAAAAAGGATTTGTGATTAGAAAACCATTTAATTTTGACAAAGATCCTGACTACTACATGACGAGCAAAAGAGCCCCGTTATCAATTATCGAAGCCCTCCAACAAATTAAAAAAAATAACGAATACATATTTTCTTTATTATATGGACAATTTGGTGAGGACGGACATGTTCAGGGTTTAGGAAAGATATTAGATATAAAAAATTCTTTTGGCTCAGTGCTTTCCTCTAGCCTAACTAAAAGTAAATTTCACTGCTCAAAATACATTGAATCAATGTATCCACAATTAGAGCCAATACCGATGGTGTCTATTAGAGATACAGATATGTCGAGTATAAAGGAAAAATTATTGCCTTTTTATAACCAAGAAATAGTGATTAAGCCTAATTCACTTGGCACAAGTATGTTCACTGAGCGTATGGTGCTTAATGAGAAATCAATTAATGATGCTTCAAGCTTAATCATTGACATTTTAAAAGTCGATAATATTGCTTTGGTGCAAAAGTATATTCCAGGTGAAGAATATTCTTGTGGCTGTATCGAAATTCTGAGTAACATCGAAGTGCTGCCTCTAATATTGGTGCGAACCCGAAATAGATTTTTTGGACGTCGAGAAAAATTATGTAAGTTTGGAGTGAGTGAACGAATTATTCCCCAATCTTATAATAAATTTACAACTCAAATAGCCGATATTTCAAAACGAATTTTTTCTGATTTGATGTTTGAAAATATGTTTCGCCTTGATTTTATTGTTTCAGAAGGGAAGATTTATTTCCTTGAAGTAAATTCATTACCCGGATTAAGCTACGCCAGCTTTTTCCCAAAAATGCTCAAAGAAATTAATATCTCTATGTCTGATTTTATTCAGATGACCTATAAAAATAGCTTAAACAGGAAGAATAAAACAATTCAGTTTAGTGAGGAAATGGATTTGCGAGGTGCAGCATGAAGTGCATTGGTTTACTGGGCGGCGTAAGTTGGGCTTCTACAATGGAGTACTATAAGCGACTTAATGTAACTATCAATAAAGAAAAAGGGAAAAATCATTCAGCCAAGATAGTATTATATAGTTTTGATTTTGAAGAGATTCTTGAGCATCAAAAAAAACAAAATGAAGTAATGGAGTTAAGATTGCTTCAAGAAAAAGTGATTTTGCTTGATAAAGCAGGTTCAGATGTAATCGCAATCTGTTCCAATACTACGAATAAGCTGGCGAATCAACTGGATGCAACGATTCATAAAAAGTTAATTAACATTATTGATGCAACCGGTGATTATTTACATTATTTGGGTGCAAAGAAAGTGGGTTTAATTGGCACTCGTTATACAATGGAGCAAGATTTTTATAAAAATAAATTGCTTAAAAAAGGACTGCAAGTTGTAATTCCCGATGCTTATGATCGGGAGTTACTTCATCAGATCATTTATCATGAACTATGTCATGGTATTGTCACGGATATATCGAAAAAGACTGTTCTAAATATTATTAATAAATTAGCTTCGAGTTACCATTTAGATGGGGTGATTCTTGGTTGTACAGAACTTCCTCTATTGATCTCTAAAACAGATGTTAATTTTCCACTGTTTGATACGATTGAAATACATGTAAATGCAATTTTAACAAAAATTGAATGGCTTAATTAGGGGAATAATGATGAGATTTTCTAGCCCTAATTTAAAGCTGATTTGGTGTTTACTCTCAGGCATTGTTTGCGTGAATATAGCAAAATTTATGTGTCTTCCTTTTTTAATCTTATTTCTTAATTATAACACTCATGTTTCGTTATGGATAAGTGGTCTGGTTTGTGGAATTGCTCCCTTTTGTTCAATATTTGGTGGTTTTATTGGTGGGCAATTATCAGATAGATATGGACGAATTCCTTTATTATATATTTCGATTTTCACATCGGCGTGTATCTTCATATTAATAGGTTTGAGCTGTCAAATTAATTCTCGCTATCTTCAATTAATAATGATCAGCATTCTAAATGGGATGTTTGGTTTATTTTCTTCTTTTTTTCAACCTGCAGCGCTTGCATTACTCAGCGAATTAGTTGACAAAGAACATCGAGAATTATTTTTTCATTTACGTTATTCAGCAATGAATATTGGCGCTGTATTAGGTCCTCTATTAGCAGTATATTTAGGTGTAACTTTATCTTCCATTGCATTTTACATCGCGGGTTTAATTTATGTTGGTTTTGGCTGTTTTTTATATATCATTCTGCTAAAAGAACAAAAACAATTTGCTAGAAAAAAAGAGAGTAATGTCTCGTTATCGGCTACTTTGCGCGTTATTTCTTTAGATCGTAGGTTATTAAATTTTATTCTTTTTAACATTGTATTTGCCTTATGCTATTCGCAAATTGATTCAACATTAGCCCAATACATATCTCAGCAATTCAACGATGGTCCACGGATTTATTCCTTAACGATTGCATTAAATGCATTGTTTGTCCTGATTGGGCAAGTGCCTATTTTTCTTTTATGTAAAGGAATACCAAAGCATCAAGCTATTTTTTATGGATGCTTTCTATTTTTTCTTGGTTGTGTGGGTTTTTCTTGCTGTGGCAATAAAGCAAGCTACTTCTATTACTCTATTTTAATTATCACTGTAGGTGAGCTGTTCATATTTCCTTTTGCATTCTTGTTTGTTGATGATATGGCTCCATTGCATTTGAAAGGTTCTTATTTTGGAGCATTAGCCTTTAGAGAATTAGGTTTGTCTTTTGGCCCTATTTTAGGCGGAGCGATTCTTGAATTTTTTGGGGGGCAGATTCTTTTTATCATCATTGGACTTCTGTCATTGATTTCATATTTTTTTGTTTATTTAGGTGAATGCAGAAAACCCAGACCTTATGAGCAATCATTAGGGAAGAACATTTTATAGACTTTTTTCGAAACTCTACTGTAGCGCAGGTTTCTTGTCGATACGGTGCTCGAATCCTCAAGTACTTTGTTGTATACACTCGGGTTCTGCATTTCCTCCTATTTTGTTTACTACAGCGAGTTTCAAAAGAAGTCTAATAACACGGAGTAAATATGAGAAGATCGATTTTATTTGTGAATGTTTCTGATGAACATAATCTAGTAAAAATAGAAGCCGCGAAGAAACTAGGGGTTAAGGTTTTTTTGGTAGCTCCTAATTTACCTGATTGGGCAAAAGATATAATTGATAAATTTATCCAGGCTGATACTACCAATTTTGGTGAGACTATTTCTGTTTTAAAGGAAGAGTATAAAGAGACACCTTTTGATGGTGTAATTACCATACTAGATAAAAGTGTTGAATTGGTTGCTGCAATCGCTGAAGAATTTAAATTGCCAGGTAGCTCACTTACAGCGGCAACTACAGTGAAACATAAATACAAAATGCGAGAAGCTTTGAGGAGAAGCGGGGTTCCCCATCCAAAATTTCAATTTGTAAAAACATTCCAAGATTTGCAAAATGCTGCAAATAATATCGGGTTCCCATTAATATTCAAACCAGTAGCTGCATCAACAAGTGTCGCTGTTTTTAAATTAAATACTCAAGCGGAACTTGAAGATGCATTTACACTGATGAGTACCTGTGAACGTGTATCTTATTGGTTGTATACTGATGAGTATATTGCTGAGGAATTTATGAAGGGACAAGAGGTAAGTGTTGAAGGAATCATTAATCAATCCAAAATACATTTTGCAGGGATAACCAAAAAATTCGTAGAAAAACCTGGTTTTACAGAATGGATGCATTGTTTTCCTTACGAGACAGATATGTGTTCTGCAATTTATAACGTCGTTGAACAGGCTATTGATGCTGTGGGAATCAACAACTGTGCTTTTCATGTGGAGGTTATATTAACCAAAGAAGGCCCCAAAATTGTTGAAGTTAACTCACGAATGGCAGGGGGCTTTGTTTCAAGTCATCTTGTTCCATTAGCATCAGGAATTGATTTGGCTAAAGCGAGCATTCAAACCGCACTTGGCGAAGCTATTGAGTTAAAAGCAACTAAAAATAAATTCGCATGTGAACGAAATTTATTTGCGACCAAGAATGGTATCGTTATGGATTGGAAACATACTGAGGAAATGAGCAATCAACCTGGAGTAAGAGATTTTAAACTTCTGCGACAGGTCAATGAGTTTGTTAAGGTTCCGCCACAAGGATATGACAATTTGTTGTGTGCTGTTATAACCGAAGGAGATACTTTTCAAATGGCAATAGATTTAGCAGATGTAGCTTTGAAGAGAATTCATTGCGATTATCAGTAAATTCTTTGGTTTAAAGTAATGTCTTTTTTCTCTATATTTTATTAATGAATTGTCGGGATTAAGCTACTCTCTCTGGCAAGAACTTAAAATTGTTGGGGAAAAATGTCTCAGTCTTGCTACTTGCTATTTTATGTATAGTATCAGGCGATGATTAGTTTCTCATGTGACCTCTACGGGTTCTGCTCAAGTTAACTGCTTATATTAAAAATAGGTAGAAAAATGAATAAATAAAATTGAAACAACTAATGGGGTTAGGCCTTGAGTTTTGAATTGAAGCCACACACTCAGAAATCATTGAATTCAAAATTCAAGGCCTGACCCCATTGGTCAGGGAGAGATTGTTGTATTCATAAACTTGTTTAATTTGAACAATTAAGGAGATCGGGCATAACCATTAGTGTCAACAGTCAATATTGTGCGGAAATAGGCTTTTACACAGGAATATTCGATATGTCAGAAATTGTAGTTAAAATTTTAGAAATTTTATTTAATCTTAATCAGATGAGGCCTGTGTCACAATATGCTCCCCGTTTTACACCTGAAAGCAATGATCAGGCGAAAGAGTATATATACAACTTACAACAATATTTGTTAGATAACCCTAATCTTTCCTTGACGGAAATAAAATCAGCATTTCCATATGCCGTTAGTGCAAAAGATATGCCCTCATGGTTGCATCTTTCATTTCGTCAAATGGAAGCAATGGGTGAGCAAGGAATAAATAACTTTTAAAAGAAATAACGCCGAATATGAAAATGGATTTCCAAAGTTCTTTTGTAAATAGGTGCTAAGGTAACAGGAATTTGTATTATTGAAATGAGGCCATAAATAAGGTTTAAGATCAGCTTAGTTAACGAAAACCTGCAACAAGTGGGGTCATGCCTTGAATTTTTGAATTGGCCATTATTTCCGTGTAAGTAAAATAGTTAAAAAATCATGTAGCTTTTTAAATTCAAAATTCAAGGCTTGACCCCATTGGTCTTATTCGAAAGCGCGGGATTAGAGTAGGGCAATTGGTTGCCCGACAATTCAGAATTTCTTTCCTGTATTTAGTGATGTCTGTAAATCTTCATCATCTTTTGCATCAAGGTTGGATAATTGAGCTAATTCATTTTTTAAATTGATGAGTTTTATGACGCTCGATTTGGTTTCATACAATGGTTGTGCTGATGTACTAAAGAATCCAGGGTGTGCGGTAAACGACAATACATAACAAACAATATTAAGGGCTGATTTTAAAAAATCCACTCCGAACTCATATAATGATCGATTATCCTTGATAAGTTCAATTGCGTCATCAACATCTCTGAAAAAATCGCATAAGATGCGCTCGATTTCTTTTTTACTTAACGTTTCCTTGATGCCGAGTTCTCGATAAAAGTGATCATCGATGAAGTGGTTTAACTCTTCCAGTATTTTTCTGAGCTTACAATATAATACTGCTTTTGTTACGAGCGCATGAGATAACCGCTCGGACTCCTTTGTGAACGTTCCCCAGAAAAAGACATCCTCTAATGCGAGGCGATCTTTACGGGATAGCTTTTTTTTCTCGAGCTCGAGTTCCTCTTGAATCTCTTGTAGTATTTGTTTCTGATGATGAGCTTCTTTTGTAAAGCTATTTTCAATTTTTGCTCTTTTTTTTAAAATTTCTAATTTCAATGCAGTCATTGTTATTTTTTCCATAACGTAATATTTAGAAGTTCCCATTATGGACAGTCATCGCTCAAGGGAGATATGAATGCTCCGCGAGATGCAACGTTGGACAGTACAAAATGATCGCTCCGTATCCTACCGATGAGACAATAAAAAATGAAATTGAAAATTTGTATCTTGGTTATACAATTTTTTTATATGGTAGGAAAATGGAGCAAAGCGGATTATGGGATTATTCCCCAAAGTCCAAAATTAAGATTAGGGTAATTGAATCAAAGGGACCCAGAATTTAATTGATTATCGAATTAAATAAAGTATTACTTTTTAAATTTGTATTGAATAAAATCCTCATTATTAGAAGTTTGTCAAATGAGTGAAAATTGATTTTAATAGAAGAGATGTTCTTAGTGGCTATATTCTCTATTTGAGAACTAACCACCAGTTTTAGCGGGAACTGTGGATATTTTGTTAATGATGCCCTGATAAATTTAAAGAAATAGGATTGCGATGGACAATTTTGTAGAAACACCAAGTAACAACACGGATTCAGTGAAATTATCCGAAGAAGACATTCATACACAAGCCAATCAATGTATTTTGGAAGCACAGTATCTTGTATTTCAAAAACTGCCGAAAATCATTGAGCAAATTATAGAACATGAAGTTTGGAAAGAGAAAAACTATAAAAACTTCGGAGAGTATGCACTGACCCAATCATCTTCTGGTTTAAGTATTACCAATAATCACAGGTTATGGCTCTTAAAGTGTGCTATGGATATTCATGGCCAGCATGCCGTTGAATGGGGTGATGTTCTGAATGAAGTTGATGGCTCCGTCAGGACTTATGCTAGGAAAAATAAAATTCCAATTAAAGAGTTAGATAAAAATTTATTTGCATTAGATAGTAAACACACAAATCCCGATATTGAGGAAACAATCACCTATTTGCCGTCACGGTCTAAATCAAATGATGGCCAGCTTCTTAAGCTGAGGAATAACGATCAAGAGACATACAATAAAGTCGTGCAAGGCGAAGTAGCGTTAAAAGATGTATTGCCCGCACCAACCCCTAGGAAGCAGCTACCACCTATTGAATCAGTCAAGAATAAATTTAGAAGCCTGTCTGATGTGGATCGTGAGGCATTTTTAGCCTGGATTGAGGAGCAAAAAGAGGGGATTGAGAATACCTGATTGTTGGGTCGAAAAGACCCAACCTTAATGTCATCAATTATATGGATTCAGTATTGAGCTCTGTAGATCTAAATAATTGCCAGTCCTTACCTATGGATTAAATTGATTGATACCAATAAATATATGGATGATATTTTAAGACAGATAAGCTAGAACTAGAGAGGGCTGGTTTAGGGTATCGGAGCCGGCAGAGAGGAACGCAAGAGACAATGTGTAGCTCGGCCAAATTAACTTAATTTTGGATGCGGTGAACCCGAGGGATCCAGTTCTATTTCTGATTCTTTGTCTTTGGGAGCTTTAATTGTCGGCTGGGATTGAAAAAAATTATATAATCCATAGCCCAAACCCGTGAGAGTAGAAAAACCAAGCGTTAGAAAGGCCTCTTCCATCAAGCTAGCCCCCTGATCATATTGATTGGTTTGAATTGCAATTCCAAACAAAGTAGCTACTGTCGCAGTAGTACCTACCATGGATACTCCTACTCGCATTAAGAAACTGTAGTTTGGTGCGGTTTGATTGGACAATACAACATTACTTTGCTTTTCCGTTTGTTCTGAAAGGAGTTTAAGCAAAACATCCAAAGGTTCTTCATCCAGAAGACCTTTCGGACAAATTACTCTAACTAATATAGAGGTTACAGGCAGGGTGTCGCCGTGAAGGAGAGCTTTGCGGTCAGCTTTATATTGAGTATAACTTCTTTGATATTCTTCCAAATCAGCCTGAGTCTCTTTGGTTTTGAAAAGAGAATAATGACCTTGTTGAGCATCAAAAGCTATTTTAAATTCAGGACGTTTTTCATCCGTACCGATATACTCGGCAAGTATGGAGCTACCATTGGTGTAATATATGGTTAATGATTGATCGATGATTTTCATCATCGGCATGATCTCTAAAGGGGAAAGTTTAATGTAAAGTTGAGCTATACGTTGACAATATAATTCGTATCCCTCATCAATCCAATAATTCCTAATTGCCTCTTCAGCTGATTGTGAGTCAGAAAAATACTTTTCAAAAGGTGATTTTTTGTCTTCATCTTGAGCACGGTTAACAAAATGCTCTAAAAAAGCGGCATTAGACTCATATAACAGTCCAAACTCTCCTGAATATAAATCTTCTTTAGGCATATATTCTCTATATTCCTTATAGCTTTTAAACGCATTTAATACACCCCTGTCTCCCTTTAGCATCTTTATTTTATGTTCTGAATTAGCGACTAATTGTGTGGCAAACCATTCTCTTAATAAAACGCCTAGCACCAAGGTTTTTTCAAAAATGTAAGTAGGGGACTCGTCTTCTACCTGGGGTGCTAATGAGGAAAATAGGTTTAACGCACTAGGATCTGAAAAGAAATGGTGTAGTTTTTCAGCTGGGCTCTTATGAGACAAAAGAGATTTAAAGTGAAATAAATCTTTTGGCAAAGGTAACTTATTCGATAATAAGTAGAGGGCATAATCATGAAAGAAACAATTATCGAAGGCAGAAGATACATCCACTGTCAGTTTCATTTCAGAGAGAGTCTCAAGTTTCTCATTCATTACTTATAAGGCCTAAAAAAGCACAATTAAAGTAATTTTTGATTATACTTGAAAATTATTAAACAAATATTAACTCCATCACATGATTTTAAAAGTGGCTACGTTGTTTTTCATACTGTAAATAAAACCTTGGTTACGCCTTAAGAACGCACCGAGGTTATATGTCAAGATAAATTGGCAAACTGAATTTATTCTTGCTCAAATGATTTTAGTGAAATCACCTATGATTATAAATTTACCTGCCGGCTCTTTTTTACTAAAAGTAGCCATAATGAAATTTAAACAAATCGATGCGGTTCTGAAACTTACGGGGTCAGGTCTTGAGTTGTGAATTTACGAAACTATAGCATAATTCACAGTTCGGGGCCTGACCGCCATTGGTTTGTTTGATGTTTTTTTATTGAGTTGCTGTTGGGGAAAATGATTCCCCCAAACTGCTCAGGAACTTAGCGCATTCATTATGCATTCGAATCTAAAAATTCTTCCAGAGCTGATTGCGTTCTGTTTCCCATAATATTGTTTTTCATATTATTTTTAAAAGTGACAGGAACACCCTTAATAGCAGTACCACAAACATTTACAAACTTATCATTTACCATTTGATAGAAAATCCAATCTTTGTATTTTTCTTTATCAGAGACTAGTTCATAAACTGGCAAGAAAGCCTTGCAGTGTGAGCACCATGAGGCATGAACTAATAAGACTGTTTTAGGCATTGCTAAAGCGGCGCAATCTCTGTTAGTAAATTTTTTTAGAGTCGCAAAAGATAGGCTAGGAGTCAGCGTGATTAGCGCTATAGCTAAATATTTTCTTGCATTTTGCATTTATTTTATACTCTGGATTTGATTTCGAGACGAGATAATAAGGTATATGACAATTCAAATCAATTAGAAGGAAATAGCTCAATGAGAGAGCTAGTAGTTCGTAATAAAAGTGCCCCCTTTGCATATAATTAATTGATATAGAATTGATTTTTTACTATTGATTCATCGTGGCTTCACCACAATTAGAGAAGAGTATTTTCAAATCTTCATGAATTGGGATTTCCTCGGACAAGCCGCTGTTTTTCGGATAAGTGAAGTGATAAAAATCGTAAATGTGACGACAAAACCTAAGAAGAATATATCTTTTGATATGGTTTATAGTACAAAATTCATATTAAAATACAAATCTAATACAGTGGCAATTTATGTATCTATGAGAATTATTTATCCAAAGCCTTTAAAAAAAGGAGATACCATTGGAGTCGTTTCTCCTTCGAGTCCGTTGAGAGCAAAATCAATTGATGAAGGGATTAATTATCTCCAAGATCTGGGATTTAAGATAGCATTTGGATCTCATTTTAAAGAAGAGGATAGATTTTTAGCTGGAAGCGATGAACATCGCGCAAAAGATATAATGGATTTTTTTAAAGACCCTGAAGTCAAAGCTATTATTGTGAGTAGAGGAGGGCAGGGCTCACAACGAATTTTACCCTTGCTTGATTATCCTATTATATCGAATAACCCGAAAATTCTTGTTGGGTTCAGCGATACCACAGCTTTACAATTAGGAATTCTTAAAAGAACAGGCTTAATTTCCTACAGCGGATATACACTAACTCTCCCGTTTAATCCGTTATTAGAAAAGACATTTTTATCGTGCATATTTAATGAAGATTATACCGTTCAAGGTGGAGAGATGATTCATTCAGGTAAAATTAAAGGTGAGTTGGTTGGTGGGAATTTATCACTGATTACCTCCCTAATAGGGACACCTTATCAGCCTGATTTTAAAAATAAAATTTTATTATTAGAAGACGTAGCAACAGAACCTTATAATATAGATAGAATGATTTCTCATTTACATTTGGCAGGAATATTAGCCCAGGTTTCAGGGATTGTATTTGGTCAATTTGAGAATTGTATTTCGAAAGACGAGACAGAGGGAACTATTGATGACGTTATTAATGAATGGGCATCTTGTTTTAAAATTCCTTGTCTTAAAAATTTTCCATATAGTCATGGAGTGAATAACTGTGTTTTACCAATTGGTAGTCTTGTCACGCTAGATGCTTCCTCACGCTCCTTACATATAAATAAAAGATTAACTTAATCCTATATTCAAAGACGCATTTCATCGATAGATTACATGGTTCGTAAAATGATGGGTTTGTGGACGCCCGAAATTAATGCTCAAAAATTTGTAATTCACTGCAAAAACTAGTTCGAAAACTCTATACATTAATCAAAGTTCATTTTAATCTATTCTTTTAGTTTTTCTGAACAAAAGGAATAATAATGAGAGTAGGGTATGCCAGAGTTTCTACACATGAACAAAATTTAGACTTGCAACTTGATGAGTTAAAGAAAGCAGGATGTGAACAAATTTTTACGGATAAAATTAGTGGATCAGTATCCGAACGCCCTGGATTAGAAAAAGTCGAAAATTTTCTTAGAGAAGGAGATGTTTTAGTTGTTTGGCGATTGGATAGGTTAGGGCGATCTCTCAAACACCTTATTTCTTATGTAAGTAAGTTGGAAGAAAAGGGAATTGGTTTTCATAGTGTAACAGAAGCTATTAATACTGAAACTCCTTCTGGAAAATTTATGTTTCATGTATTTGGTGCCCTTTCTGAGTTTGAACGTAATTTAATAAAAGAGCGTACTCTTGCAGGACTTGAAGCTGCAAGAGCTAGGGGACGACAAGGAGGGAGGCCAGAAAAGCTCAATGATGAACAAAAAGAGCTAGTTAAAACGCTTTATGCTAATAAAAAACATTCAATTCAGTCCATTTGTAAGATGGTTGGTGTAGGAAAGACTACACTTTATAAATATCTCAACCAGTAATATAAAGACCTTCCTAAAGGCTTTGGAGAGATAGATGGGTAGAAAACAAGACAATCAAAAAAAGCAAAATCGCAAAATCAAAAAAAATTCTGCAAAAGTTCAATTTAGAAAGAATAAACTAAATTTTATTGAATTGCTTCTAAAAAAAAAATACGAACTTATTAATTATAAAAATGAATTAGTAAAAAGAAAAAAAGAGGCTTTTTATGTCCCATTAAGGTGTGTATCAATTGGAGATTGGAATCCTCAACCAAATTTGTGTCACCAAAACGTATTTACCATAACTAGAAACATTCCAGGATACTATGCTGTTCATGGATGGTTATACTTTGATATGATTGGGAAATTTGTTGCTCATTCCGTAATCAAAGCACCCGACGGAAAATATTATGACATAACACCTCAAATGTCGACGACACAATATCCTTTTATTACCGCCAATCTAAAGAAAAAAGAATTTTATACTATTGTAAAATTAACTAAGGGCAATCTTTTTGAGTAAGGTCAAGATCAAATGGGTTTATTGAATACCAAAAACACATGATTTTGAACGCATGATGTTCGCCTTATCTTAAGGAATGAAATTTTGACATAAGATGAGCGCAGATCCTCCGTTCTATTGATTCAGGTCATATGTAACTACTTATAAATTAATCCTTAATCGCTGGTGTTTAGTGTCCTTAACCTTGCGTCCATCACGTAGAGTATTTTCTTTGCATATTCCTAAGTAATGAATAAAAGGTCATATGCAAAATTAAATAGTCTATAATTTTCAATTCAAACCCTAAAATTATAAATGCAGTTTGATAAGAGACATCAAAAGAATTTATTAATGGACTAATATGAAATTAATTAGAATTGAAATACAGAATTTTCGCACTATAAATAGAATAAAGTTTAATCCTTCTGATTACACTCTACTAGTTGGTGCTAACAATGCAGGAAAAACAACCATTATTGATGCATTAAGAATTTTTTATGAACATGAGGGTTATAAATATGTAGATGAAAGAGATAAACCATACAATGTGAATAACGAAAAGGAAATTGAAAGTTGGATAGAATTAGGCTTTTCTATTACAGAGGAAGAGGAAAAGCTCCTGCCAAAGACTTATAAACACTATAAGAGAGAAATCATATTAAGAAAATGGTTCGCACATGTTGACAGGGGTATAAAACCGCGGAAATATGGCGCAGGCTTAAATTGATCAAAGTACGCGCAAAGTACACACTTTGATCTGACATTTACCTTAAAGCTAAAATGGGGGCTCCTCTCTAAAGATATC